>JAZRHS010000024.1:0-9098 GCA_045644865.1 Eubacteriales bacterium
TTTCGGGAACGAAAAGTCCGCCGTCAGCGGCAAGTCCCTGCTTTATTGCGGCAGAGCCTTGGATTTTTGCAGAGTTGATATCTCTTGTGCTTTGGTATAACATTTTTTATCTCCTGTGTTTTAGAGTTATAAATTTTCTGAAATGAAACGCCGCGCGTTGGCGTAAAAGATTTTGTCTATTTGCTTGTCGGTGTAGCCTAATTGCCCGAGCCTTTCGGCAAGATGGGGCATATCGGCAACGCTTTTTAGTTCGTCTGGAAGATAGTCTGTGCCGTCAAAGTCGCAGCCGAGAGCTACGGTATCCTCGCCCCCAAGCGACATATAATGCTCTATGTGTTTTACTACATCGTCAAGGCTTGATTTTTCATTGCTTGTCAGGTGCAGACCGCACAGGGAAATTCCCACAATGCCTCCAAGCCTCTTTACTCGCTCAAATTGAGTGTCCCGAAGGTTTCTGCTGTGGGGAAGCACCGAATAGGAGTTTGAGTGGGAAGCCATTATCGATTTGTGAGCCGCTTCGGCGGCATCAAGCATTTCTTCTGCGGTTTTTTGTGAGGCGTGGGAAATGTCTGTGATTATTCCGAGTCTGTGGCATTCGCTTATAACTTCTTTGCCAAAATGGGTAAGTCCCTCGCTTGTATCGTGAGCGCCGCCTATTACAGAGCTTCCACCCCAGACGGGAATAAGAAATCTTACACCTCTTGCGTGCAGGACCTTAAGCCTGTCAAGCCGTCCGCAGAGCAGTCGGGCGTCCTCTACAGAAAGAAGAATTTTGTTTTTGGTTTTGCTTTGGCATAAATCAGCATCGCTTCTCGCATAAGAGGCTTCCTTGTCAAGCCTTTCAAGTTCAAAATTCAGATAATCTGCCGCCTTGTGGAATGCGAAGAACGCCGCATCGTCGGCAATTCTGCAGTCCGACCAGAACGCCATTATCTGTGTGTAGTCGGAAAATGAGCTTACTTTTTCTAACGAGATATGCCCCTGCGAATTGTCAAGGTGAAAATTATTCTGATAGAGCTTTATGGGAGTGTCGCAATGAAGATCGAATAACCTAATTTCCATAAAATGCGTCCTCAATATGTTCTATGTGCTGTATGAGTGGTGTGAGCGTGAAGGCTGACCTTTTAAGATACACCTCAATTATATCAAAGCGTATCATTTTTGAGTATTCGCCGTCGCCCTCATTCTTATATAAATATGCTTCGGCGGCGGCAACCGTGCGTCTTTGCTTGCCGTTGTCAACCGCGTCAGAGGGGATACCGAAGTCTGTATCGGCAGAGAAGAGCTCGCTTCTGGTTTTTACCTCGACGAATATCTTGTATTCCTTGTTTTCGGCAATAATGTCTATCTCGTTTCTGCCCGCGCGGTAGTTGCGCTCAAGAATTTTGTATCCCTTTTTCTTCAGATATTTTGTCGCGGCGTCCTCGCCGTATTTACCTATCTGTGTTGTGGTAAGCGTTCTCATTTTTCGTCGTCAAGAAATCTGATAAATTTAGTTCTATGTATTGGCGCTGGGCCATATTTTCTAAGCGCGTCCATATGCGCCTTTGAGCCGTAGCCCTTGTTTTTTGCTATTCCGTATAGGGGGTATTCTCGGTCAAGGTCAAGACACATTCTGTCCCTTGTTACCTTTGCAAGAATAGAAGCCGCGGCAATGCTTGGAGAAATTGCATCTCCGTGAATTACCGAGCGGGCGTCAAGAGGGAAGTCGCGGCAAACATTGCCGTCAATAAGAGCGAAATCCGCCTTGGTGTCAAGTCCCTCGATAGCCCGCCTCATAGCTAAAAGTGTAGCCTCGAGTATATTAAGCTCGTTTATTTCTTCAACTGTCGCCTGCGCGATAGAGAAGGATATTGCCTTTTCGGTGATAACATCAAATAAAGCCTCGCGCTTTTTTTCGCTTAACTTTTTGGAGTCGTTAAGCCCTTCGATTTCGCAGTCGATGGGAAGAATACAAGCCGCCGCCACAACAGGGCCGCACAAGGGGCCTCTGCCCGCCTCGTCTACGCCGCAAATATGAAGGTAGCCTTTTTCAAGATACTCCTTTTCAAGGGTGAATTCAAGCATTTTCTTCCTCCACATTGTCGTATTTTATAAAAATACCGTCAAGTGTTATTCTGCCTATTTTTGCCGAACGGAATTCGTCAAGCAGCATTCCCGCAGTGCGCTCGGTGTTTATTTCACCGCCCGACACAAGGAAGCCTCTTTTTCTTCCGATAAGGCAGAAAAGATCGTAATCGTCAAGGTCGTCATAGTTTTCAATGCTGTCAAGCTTGTAGCGGGCGCAAAGAAGCTCGGGATAGAGCTGACGAAGCCGTCCGCAAAGGGTTACCGCAAGTCCCTCGATATCTACCACCGCGTCCTTGATAGCACCTGTAATGGCGAGGTTTTCGCCAACCTTGCGGTTGTCGAATTTGGGCCACAGGATACCCGGCATATCCATAATGTCGAGTCCTATACCTGTAGAAAACCATTGCTTGTTAAGGGTAACACCCGGTCGGGTTTCCACCTTTGCCTTGCCGTTACCCGATATTTTATTTATAAGCGAGGATTTTCCCACATTGGGGATACCCAGAACCATAGCCTTAAGTCGTCGGTTCATACCCTTGCTTTCGTAGCGCTCAAGCTTGTCCGCAAGTATCTCTCTTACGGCGGGCATTATCTTTTGAATACCGTTTCCGCCTATACAGTCGGTGGCGATGCAAAGCACATTTTCTCCCGAAAGGCGCTTGCACCAATACTCGGTCTGCTTTGGGTCGGCAAGCGATGCCTTGTTAAGGAGAACAAGCCTCGGCTTTTGCTCTGTGAGCCTGTTTATTTCGGGGTTGCGGGAGCTATAGGGGATTCTTGCGTCAAGAATTTCTATAACTATGTCAACATTTTTAAGGTTTTCGGTTATCAGACGGCGGGTTTTCGCCATATGACCCGGAAACCATTGAATATTTTCCGATGGCATATTTATCTCCTTTCAATCAATTTTTCCAAAGTCCGACAGGGGTGTAAGACGAAGGATAACCTTGCCAAGTATTCTTCGGGTGTCTACCATACCTATTTCAGCGCTTCTGCTGTCAAGCGAATTGTTCCTGTTGTCGCCAAGAACAAAAACATATCCCTCGGGCACAAAATACTCATTACCTCTGGCATAGTAGGGATTGATTATAGTTCCTGCGTAATTGTCTATATAGTCATAGTCCTCGTCAATAACATCGCTTTCGTCAAAGGTGCTGTCGTTGGAAACATAAACCTTGGCAGTATCGTAGTCGATGTATACATACTGTCCCTCTGTGGCAATAATACGCTTGACGATAGCCTCATTAAGCCTTTCATATGTGGGGTGTGTCTGATGAAATACAACTATGTCGCCTTGCTCGGGCTCATAGCAGAAGTCGCTTACAAGAAGCATCTCCCCATTGTGAAGGGTCTGAAGCATAGAATCGCCCGAAACCTTGCAGAGCCTTGCTCCGAAGGTGAAGAACAGAATGACCACGCAAATGGCTATAACGAAAAGCTCGGCAAAGTCAAAGAGCGAGACAAGCAGTCTGTGGGCGGTTTTTCTTGTATTTGTTTCGTTGTTCATATTTTCTCTCTTTTTGAATAATTACTTTACAAGGGTTTCCATAAGAGTGTAGCCGTTTTTGATGTAGTTATTCTTAGCGTCGGCACTTTCCTCGCAGAAAATCTTTACGCCGTTCTTGTCCTCTCTTGAATCGTATATCATAAAGGGAACGGGGTCAATAGAGTGTGTTCTTATGCGGATAGGAGTGGGGTGGTCGGGAAGGACCATAATCTTGAAATCATCTCCGCAGCCCTTAAGATATTCGTATACCGGCGTAAGTATCTTTTTGTCGATAAGTTCAATCGAAAGCACCTTGTTTTCAAGCTCGGCGCGGTGTCCGCATTCATCGGGAGCTTCAATGTGAACATAAACATATTCATATCCGTCCTCAAATGCGTCAATAGCCGCCTGTGCCTTGCCCTCGTAGTTGGTATGAACATTGCCTGTAGCGCCCTCAACATCAAATGATGTCATACCCGCGCAAATGCCTATGCCCTTAATAAGGTCAACGGCTGAAATAACCGCGCCCTTGAGCCCCCATTTTTCGCTGAAGGAGGGAAGCTGAGGCTTCTTTCCGGGACTCCAGAGCCAGATAGAGTTTGCGGGCTTGAGTCCCCGTGCGCGTCTTGCCTCGTTGACGGGGTGGTGGTTGAGTATGTCAAAGCTTCTTTTCATTATGTCAAGGAACTCCGCACCGCCGTCCTGTGCCTTGGGCAGGTATTCACCAATGCGCTTGTCGAGAATATCGTGGGGGCGCATAAAGTTGTATGTATCGTTGCCGTTTTCCCAAAGAATGCAATGGCGGTAGCTTACGCCTGTGTAGAACCTTCTGTAGTCTGTGCCAAGCTCCTTTTCAATGGTCTTGATAAGCTCGTCAGCCTCGGCGGTGGTTATTTCGTCAGCCGAGTGGTCAAGAATTATCTTGTCCTCGTATTCACCGTCTTCGCTGAGAGTTACCACATTACAGCGGTATGCGGTCTGTGTGGGCGACATTTTAAGTCCCATACTCATTGCCTCAAGGGGCGAGCGTCCTTTTGAGTAGATTTTGGGGTCAAAGGAGAGAATTGCCATATTTGCGGTATCGCTTTCGGGCACCATTCCGTCGGGAACATTTGAAACCGTTCCTACAAGAGAGCGGCTTGCGAGAGCGTCCATACAGGGCTTTTCAGCCTTTTGCATAGGGGTTATGCCACCAAGAGCTTCTATTTTTTCATCTGCCATTCCATCGGGAATAACTACGAGATATTTCATTTTTCCTTTTCCTTTCGGGTATAAAGATATATTTAGACATTATATTATATCATATTTTTTTTATTTATACAATACCCAAAAGTGAAAAATAAAATTTATGTTAAAAATTAACCAAACCTATTGAAATATATATACATTTATGGTAATATAGTTACAACAGGAGGTGAGTTATATGGAGGCAATGATATGGATCTGGCTTTCCGTTATGGTTATGGCGCTTGTGTGTGAGGGACTTACTACCGCGCTTGTTTCCATATGGTTTGCACCGGGTGCTCTGGTTGCTATGGCTCTTGCGGCGCTTAAAGCACCAATCTGGGCGCAGTCGCTGGTATTTTTTATCGTTTCGGCGGTGTGTATCGGTTTGTTTCAGTCCTTTTTCAAAAAGAAGCTGGGAAAAAACAAAAAATCGGCTACCAATACCGATATGCTTATCGGTGAAAAGGCTGTGGTTGCTGAGGCGATAGACAATATTCGAGCAGAGGGCTGTATCAAGATAAACGGACAGCTTTGGAGTGCTAAGTCGGAAGACGGAAGCGTAATTTCGCAGGGCGAAATTGTGGAAATTATTGCGGTTTCGGGCGTTAAGCTTGTATGCCGTAAGATTTGAATTTAAGGAGGAAATATTATGTTGAATTTGACAATGCTGCCCCTTGCGGCAGAAGGCGGATTAGTTGCCGTAGCGGTAATCGCTGTAATATTGCTTGTTCTTATTGTAAGCAATATACAGATAGTTCCACAGGCAAGGGCGTTTGTTATTGAAAGACTCGGAACTTATAACGCGACCTGGAGGACGGGACTTCACGTAAAGATACCGCTTATCGATAAGGTTGCGGTAAGAGTTAATCTTATGGAGCAGGTTGCCGATTTCCCGCCTCAGCCTGTTATTACCAAGGATAATGTTCGTATGCAGATAGATACCGTTGTGTTCTATCAGATTACAGACTGTAAGCTTTTTGCTTACGGACACGCAAATCCCATGGCGGCTATCGAGAATCTTACTTCAACTACACTTCGTAATATTATAGGTGAGCTTGAGCTTGACAGCACTCTTACCTCAAGAGATATAATCAATACCAAGATGCGTTCTATCCTTGACGAGGCTACCGACCCTTGGGGTATCAAGGTAACCCGTGTAGAGCTTAAGAATATTATTCCCCCCAAGGAAATACAGGACGCTATGGAAAAGCAGATGAAGGCAGAGCGTGAACGCCGTGAGGCGATACTCCGCGCAGAGGGTGAAAGAAACTCCGCTATTCTTGTGGCAGAGGGTAGAAAGCAATCTATGATACTTGAAGCCGAGGCAGAGAAGCAGGCGGCTATTCTTAAGGCTGAGGCACACAGAGAGGCAACTATCAGAGAGGCTGAAGGTGAGGCTGAGGCAATTCTTAAGGTTCAGGAAGCAAATGCCGCAGGTATCAGAATGATAAACGAGTCTGCTCCGACCCAGTCGGTAATCGCGCTTAAGAGCCTTGAGGCTCTTGCAAAGGTTGCGGACGGAAAGGCGACCAAGATAATTATTCCCTCGGAAATACAGTCGCTTGCAGGACTTGTTACAAGCGCAACCGAGCTTGCAAAGCAGGATAAGTAAAACAGAATATCAAACAGAAAAGGGGCTGACCGGAGGGTCAGCCCCTTAAATATTTACTTATCTTTTTGAGAGAACCTTGGTTTCGTAAGCCTTTATCTCATCAAACCATTTTTCGTCCTCAATGATGCCGTTTCTGCGGCAGAATTCAGCCCAAACCTCGCCCCAAGGATAGCTCTTAAGCTCTTCGCGCTTAGCCATAAGCTCGGTGTAGTTACCTTCATTCTGCATTCTTGCAAAGTCAGCGTGAGGTGTGAGAAGTGCGTTAAGAAGTGCCTTCTGCATATTTCTCATACCAACCACCCAAGCGGAAATACGGTTGATGCTTGCATCAAAATAGTCAAGAGCAAGAAGAACTCTCTCACAAGCGTCGTTGCGAACGATCTCGTTAGCGATTTCCTTTGTTTCGTCATCAAGAAGAACAACGTGGTCGCTATCCCATCTTACAGAACGGGTAACGTGAAGCGCAACCTTATCGTTGAAGAGAAGCATAGAGGAAATCTTGTCGGAAACAACCTCGGTGGGGTGATAGTGTCCGTTGTCCATAAGACTCATAATTCCGCGTGAAGCGGCGTAGCTAAGCCCAAATTCTGCCGAGCCTACTGTGTAGGACCCAACGCCGATACCGAACACCTTAGATTCAAGAGCAACATAAACAAGGCTCTTATCGTATCCGCAGGCGAGAATTTCATCAAGTGATTCTGCAAATCTCTTGCGAGGGCCGAGTCTGTCGGCGGGAATATCCTTCATTCCGTCGGGAATCCAGATGTTAACAAGGCAGGGAGTGCCAAGCTCCTTTGCAAAATATTCAGCAATTTTAAGGCAGGCAATTCCGTGGTTTATCCAGAATTTTCTGATCTCTGCATCGGGGTGGGAGAGTGTAAGCCCGTCGCTTGCCTTGGGGTGAGAGAAGAAGGTGGGGTTAAAGTCAAGACCCATACCTCTTTCCTTTGCATATTCAACCCACTTTGCGAAGTGCTTGGGCTCAAGGGCATCGCGGTCAGCCCACTCGCCGTCCTCAAAGATGGCGTAGCAAGCGTGAACATTTATGCGGTGTTTACCGGGAACAAGAGAAAGAGCCTTGTCAAGGTCTGCTAAAAGTTCGTCGGGTGTGCGAGCCGCACCGGGGTAGTTACCCGTTGTCTGAATACCGCCCGAAAGCTCACTCTTTGTGTCAAAGCCCTTTACATCGTCGCCCTGCCAGCAGTGAAGCGAGATGGGGAGAGAAGAAAGCTTTTTGATAGCCGCCTCGGTGTCAATGCCGATAGCCGCGTATTTTTCTTTTGCGTATGAATACATATTCTGCATAGATTATTCTCCTAACATAAATATCAAATTGATTTCTTTAATTATACAATATAGATGAGAAAAATGCAATAGTTTTTCTTAATATTTTCCAAAAAATAGTCCGTATTTATCGAAAAACCTTCGAAATACACAAAAAAGGCTGACCCAAATTGAAGTGAACCCCAAATAGTTCACAGAAAATAAAAAGGCGCAACAAAGACAGGGAGAGGAAATTACCTCTTCCTGTTTTTGATTCTCGAAGTATTGTAAAAAATCAACCAATCTTCAACCAACAGTAGATATTCTTCGAGAGATGTGATATAATTGTTATACAAAGTCTCCTTTTTAAGTATGCTATGGAAGCTCTCAATGGGAGAATCATCGATCGGAGTGCCTTTCCGACTCATTGATATTTGAATCCCATTGGATTCGCATACGGCTTTGTACTCGAAGGATGTATATTGAAAACCTTGATCACTGTGAATGATAAGGTTTGATACATCCTTCGTTTTAGCAATAGCTTGATTTAAAGTGTCAATAACTAATTTTATGTCGTTGCGTTTCGATATCTGATACGCAACGATTTTTCTGTCATATAGATCTAAAATAGTGGACAGATACGCTCTCTTGTTTCCAAATGAAAGATATGTAATATCTGTTACCCAAACCATATTGGGAGAGTTTACTTTGAAATTTCTCTTTAACAGATTAGGCTTTACATTATCTTCTATTCTTTTGTAAGCAGCATTTGGTCTGATTCTCTTGATGTATTCAGGCTTCAGACCATACTTTTTCATGATTCTTGCCGTCTTTTTGTGATTAAATATTACACCATATTTAACCAACAAGCCTTCACAAATCCTACGATATCCGTATGTGCCTTTTGATTCATCAAATATTTCTTTGATCAAAAGGTAGTCATAGTAATCTTTATCTTCCGATGCACGATATTTGTAGTATGTTCTCTTTGAAATATCTAATACTTCACACATATTGTCGAGAGAATAGTCTTCAATGTGCATATTGATAAATATTACTTTTTCTCTCGTTGTGCCTTGAGGAAGGCTTGGTATTTTTTTAGTATTTCATACCGTTCCTTGTAATCTATTTTACTTTCGTCTTTCGGTGGTCTACCGGAGCTAAATTGACGATGATCTACAAGAACATTTTTTCCTTGCTTTAACTTACTTGCCCAATTGCGTATGGTCTTTTGAGGTATCCCGTATTCTTCTTCCAACGTACTCGAAGGTATATATTCTTCGAGATACCTCCTTAAAACTTCTGCTTTGAGTTCTTCCGGATAACTTTTTAATTTTTGTCCTTTCTTTGCCATAACAAAAACACCTCCTATGGTACCATTATACCATAAGAGGTGTTTGCGCCTTTTTATTTTCTGTGAACTATTTGGGGTTCA
This sequence comes from Eubacteriales bacterium, assembly GCA_045644865.1. Taxonomy (GTDB): domain Bacteria; phylum Bacillota; class Clostridia; order Oscillospirales; family CAG-272; genus RGIG8775. Next base: position 9,094 of record JAZRHS010000024.1, read on the forward strand.
CTTCA
>JAZRHS010000025.1:0-5525 GCA_045644865.1 Eubacteriales bacterium
CAATGCATTTCTGCATTGTGCTGAGGTTTAGAATTTAGACGGCTTTGAGGACAGGTACTTCTTTACCATAAGAGCAACCTTAAATGTGATGGCGTGCTCAAACTCACGAAGATCAAGTCCTGTAAGCTTGCGTATCTTTTCAAGTCTGTAAACAAGTGTATTTCTGTGAACGAACAGTTTTCTCGATGTTTCGGACACATTGAGGTTATTTTCAAAGAAGCTCTGGATAGTCATAAGAGTTTCGCGGTCAAGCGACTCAAGGCTTCCCTTCTTGAAGACCTCCTGAAGGAACATCTCACAAAGAGTTGTGGGAAGCTGGTATATAAGTCTGCCTATACCAAGGTTCTCATAGCTGATAATATTCTTCTCTGTTTCAAAAACCTTTCCCACATCAAGAGCAACCTGCGCTTCCTTATAAGCACGGGCAAGATCCTTAATGTTATCAACGATTGTGGAAATACCGATAGCAACCTTTGTGTAGAACTCGGTGCTGAGTGTATCCGCAATGTTGGTGGCAATCTTTTCGATCTCCTTAGTTTCTGTTCCCTGCTTGATATCCTTAACAAGAACGATATCGTGCTCACCAACGCTTATAACATAATCTTTGGACTTGTCGGGGAACATATTCTGGAGCATCTCAAAAGGCATCATATCGGTCTTACCGTAGAACTTAATAAGGAATACGATACGAACTTCCTCGGTGTTGAAGTGAAGCTCCTTGCTCTTAATATATATATCGCTGGGGAGAATATTATCCAGAATTATGTTCTTGATAAAAGAGCCCTTGTCATACTTTTCGTCATAAAGGTTCTTTATATTACCAAGAGAAATAGTAAGAAGCTTGGACATCTTGTCCGCTACCTTATCTTCTCCCTCAACAAAAACCATATATTCAGCCTTTACGCCAACATTTATGGCTCTGTATGTATAGCCGTCAAGCACAAACATCTCTCCCGAGTATGCAAGCTCGTCTCGGAGTCCCTGCTTGATCTCTCCCACATGTACAAGTTCAGAGCAGGCGATGATACTGCCATTTTCGTCAATAACGCCTATAACTCTGTCTATGGCATCCTTCATCTGGTGGATAACGCCCTGAAACAATCTGTTCGACATAAAAAATCTCCTCGCAATTTATTTCAATTGTTTTGTTGATACTGTACTATATTCTACAACATTTTTTGTAAAATTTCAATAGGTTTTTGAAAAAATTTATGCAATTTATTAAAAATTTTTCAAATTTTTTATATATATTGCCATTATAGCTCGGTTTCATAGGAAATACAGCTGAGAACGAAGGATGGCGCGGTTTCGGTTCTCAGTATTCTTTTACCAAGACTTACCGACCTCATACCCTTCTCTACCGCGTATGAAGCCTCGCCCACCGAAAAGCCCCCCTCGCTACCGATAAACACCGAAATGCTCTCGGCTTGGCGGTTGCTCTGCAGGATTTCCTTAAGCGAAGCCTGCGACTCGCCCTCGTAGCAAAACAGGCACAAATCCGACCTGCACGCCATTTCCACGGCACGCTCAAAGCTTACTGTAAGATTGACTGTGGGAATATGCCCTCTGCCGCATTGCTTGGCTGCCTCAAGAGATATTCGATTACGGCGCTCAGTCTTGCGCTCCTCGGCATCGGGCTTTGATTTCACCACGCATCGGTCGCTTTCAAAGGGAGTTATCTCATAAACCCCGCACTCCACCGCCTTCTGAATAACCGTATCAAGCTTATCGCCTTTAGGCAACGCTTGAAACAGAAAAACCTTTACGGGCGGTTCGTTCTCTATTCTTCTTGAAGAGAGAATTTCGGCAACCACGCTATCCGGATTGAATTCGCAAAGCACACAGTCATACTCGTTGCATTGCATATCACACACCGTAATATGCTCCCCCTTTGCCATTCGCAGGGCGCGGGAGATGTGAAACGCGTCATCGCCCACAATAGTTATTTTATTGTTATCAATATTTTCTTGTCTTACAAAAAATTTAGGCATAATGACTCCGTCTTTAATAATCATACGACCATTTTTTGGTCAGCTTTTTTATTATATAACATTTTAACCAAAAAATCAAGTCCTTTTTTGTCGCTTTTGCTTGATTTTTGCGAGTTTAACATTTTGTTAATAAAAATTGGCTACAAAAGAAAATACTTTCATAGTTATTATACCGTTCAGCTCGTCAAAACAAGGAACAAGTTTCTCCTTTTGGGTATATTTTAATTCTTTTGGTGAAGAATATTAAAAAAGGAAGGTGAAGTTTATGAGCAAATCACAAATTATAAAGTGCTGCGCCAGAGAGATAATTGATTCGAGGGGAAATCCTACTATAGAAGCCACGGTGTTTTTAAGCGACGGAACGGTGGGTATTGCAAGCGTTCCCTCGGGGGCTTCAACAGGTCGTTACGAGGCAAACGAAAAGCGGGACGCCGACGGATCATACTACCACGGCAAGGGTGTTCTAAAGGCGGTATACAATGTATGCCGAGTTATCTCCCCTGCTATTGCGGGCATAAACCCCTGTGAGCAGAACGAGCTTGACCGCGTGCTTTGCCAGCTTGACGGCTCAAGGGACAAATCAAAGCTTGGCGCAAACGCCATACTTGCGGTATCCTTGGCAAACGCCCGCGCCGCCGCCAACTCTCAAGGCATGCCCCTCTACAGACATCTTGGCGGAATAAATGCACGCAGGCTTCCCATACCTATGATGAACATTCTCAACGGCGGAGCGCACGCCGCAAACAATGTTGAGATACAGGAATTTATGATAGTCCCCATAGGTGCTAAAAGCTTTTCAGAGGGGCTAAGAATGGGAAGCGAGATTTACCACGACCTTGGTAATATTCTCAAAAAAAGAAAGCTAAGCACGGCAGTTGGCGACGAGGGCGGCTTTGCCCCTGACCTAAGTTCCGACGAGGAAGCGCTTGAGCTAATTTGCGAGGCGATAAAGGATGCAGGATACGAGGGGCTTGTTAAAATCGCTCTTGACTGCGCGGCAAGTGAATGGACTCACACAGAGGGCGTTCCCTACAAGACCTGCAAGCTTGGTAAGGAATACACCGCCGACGATCTTATAAGCTACTACTCTTCTCTTGTCAGCAAATTCCCAATAATTTCCATTGAGGACGGTCTTGGCGAGGACGATACAAGCGGTTGGCGCAAGCTTACAGAGGCTCTTGGCCAAAAGATCCATCTTGTGGGCGACGATCTTTTCGTAACCAATGACGCAAGACTTAAGGACGGCATTAAGCAAGGGATCGCCAACTCGATACTCGTTAAGCCAAATCAGATAGGAACTCTTTCCGAGGTGCTTCGTGTTATTGAAAGCGCAAAGACGGCGCGCTATGGCTTTATCTTGTCCCACCGCTCGGGAGAAACCGAGGACACCACTCTGGCTGACATTGCCGTAGGCACGGGAGCGATGTTTATAAAGTCAGGCTCACCCTGCCGAGGAGAGCGCACAGCCAAGTATAATCGCCTTTTGAGAATAGAGGGAGCGCTTAATTCTTCGTCTGTTTACGGCTGATTTTATTAAAAAGGAAAATAATTAAAATTTATCAAACTTTTTTTCAAAAAACTATTGCATTTTTGTTTTTTATATGTTATAATGTATGCTGTTAATTAATGATTTTCATTATTCACAATACCGCATACAGGAGGTGTCAAAATGGCAAAGTGCAGTGTTTGTGGAAAGGGCGTTGTTTTCGGACAGAACGTTTCCCACTCTCATCGTAAGACAAACAGATGTTGGAAGCCCAATATCCGCAAGGTTAAGGCAATAGTTGATGGTACTCCTACAACCGTTGCTGTATGCTCTCGTTGTCTTCGTTCAGGCAAGGTAAACCGTGCGTAAGTACAATTAATAAAGTTTCCGCCGAAGCAGATTTCGGCGGCTTTATTTTTGTGAGGTATAATTATGATAGCAGTCATAGACCCAAGAATGCCCTGCTCTGCCAAGGCAAGGCTTAAAGAAATATGTGAGGTAATTGAGTTACCTCCCTTTTCCGCGCTTGACGCAAGGGTTGCCTCTCACCCCGATATGCTGATCTTCCCATTTGAGGTAAAGCTTTTTGTTTGCAAGAACTACTACAAGGAAGCAAAAGAAGCGATAGACAAAATAATCGCGGACTCTGACCTTAAGCTTGTTCTTACAGACGACATTTTAGGATCACAATACCCAAACGATGTAAAATTCAATGCTTTTGTGTTAAGTGAATATCTCGTCGGGAAACGCGACAGTATTTCCGCGGCAATAAAAAAACAAGCCGAAAATTCAGGTTTTCAAATAGCAGACACAAGCCAAGGCTATGCCAAATGCTCTACGGTGGTTCTTGACAACGCCATAATAACTGCCGACATAGGGATTTACAATCTTACCTGTGGTCTTGGATACGACTCTCTCCTTGTTAACCCCTGCGATGTGGCTCTTCGGGGCTACAGCTGCGGTTTTATCGGCGGAGCTTCGGGGGTCTTTGGGGAAAAAATATATTTCTGCGGAGATATAACAAAACATCAAAACGGCACAGACATTATTGACTTTTGCAATAAAAAAGGCTACGAAGTGATTTCACTTTCAAGCGAGCCTCTTTACGATGTGGGAACAATAATTTTTATATGAAAAAAGCAGTCTAACGACTGCTTTTTATTTAAGCTTAATATCAATTCTCTTTATAAGCATTGCAGAAGCAACGCCGACCACGATACCCGCTATCGTTCCCGACAAAATAAGGAACGGCAAATAATACACCACTACATTGGTATCAAGCAATATAGACGCCATAGTTATCTGTCCAACATTATGCATTATTCCGCCCGCCACGCTTATCGCTGCCTCACCAAGCCTTGTGAGCTTTTTAAGTATCACCATTGTGAAAATGCTCAAAGCCGCGCCCACTACGCTATACATAAGACTGACCGCACTTCCAAACAACAAAGAAACAATAAGCACACGCATACCCGATACGATTACCGCTTCCTTTAAGCCGAATTTATAAAGGCAAAAAATAACCGCAATGTTGGCAAGTCCCACCTTTATTCCGGGAATAGCCACGAAAGCAGGCACTCTGCTTTCTATAAAGGAAAGAACAAGAGCAAAAGAAACCGTAAGCGCAAGCGAGGTCATTTTTTTAATACGATTATTCACTCCTACCCCCTATGAAACAAAATCGACGCCGTCATCTGCCTTTCCTGTTATGGTAACAGTCAAACGGTTAGGCAGGCAAACTATAGTTTCGCCAACATAGTGTATCTTACCCGTCCTCTCACATATGTGGTCGGGACAGCTTGAATAATTGAGATAAGCCACCCCATTCTCGATTACGAGAATATTAGTCCCACCGTTAAGCGGAAACACACCGTCTACAGCAAGCGGATATTGGCCAGAAGCCTCGCCGTTAATCTCAACAACGGCAACACTCCCTTCCTTTCTGGTAAGATAGAGAGCAAAAACAAGAAAAAGCGAAAAAATCAATATTGCCGAAATTACAATGACATCGAGCCGATGTTTTTTTGTTGTTTTTTTTCCGTTCATAT
>JAZRHS010000026.1:0-19045 GCA_045644865.1 Eubacteriales bacterium
TTATCCCAGACCTGTAGGCATCGGCAAGGGCTTCGCCCGAAATTCCCGAATAATCCTCGGCGGGCGCTTCGTTTGATATAAGACTTTCCCCAAGCTCGGGGAGCATTCGACCCAGCTCCCCAAGCGGTCTTATGACCGCCAGAAGAAGGGCAAGCCCCAAAATCAACTTGAGATAAGGGCGAGTTTTGGCGTTCTCGGGTATAACAAGCTCGGCTATTCCTATCGCCGCCGACGCGCAGATAAGCCCGTATATGTATCCGCTCATATCGCCCCCCCAAACGCCAGCGTGCTTTTGGTAAACAACGTGAGCAGAAGTATAAAAACTACAGCCGACACCGCTATCACCGCAAGCATATACCCATAGACCGAAGCCACCCCCGACAAAAGCTCCTTTTCCTTGTCGCACCCAAGCATTTCAGCCGCGCCCGACAAAAGCACAAGTCCGCATCTGTAGACCCACACGCCAATAAATGATGGCAGAGCCAACAGCAATACAAGCACCACACCCACAGTTCCGCTTACGCTTTTTATATACGAAACCGCCGCACCTACCGTGCCAAGTGTTCCTCCTATAGCCGAGCCCACAAGCGGAATGGCGTTTGAGGCGAACATCTTTGCCCCTCGCATCGCCACGCTGTCGGCGGCAGAAGCTATTCCTATTTTCAGCGAAACTATAAAGCCAAGCAGGCTCATTATCGCTCCGAAAAATATTCCAAAGCCTCTCCTTACCGCCCGCGCCAATGCTGAAAGTCTGAATTTTGACGAAAAAATATCAGCCGCAGACAGAGCGAGGCTTACCCCCACAATAGTGGCGAAGGCCTCTCCCACCACCGTCTCAACAATCCCCAAAATCATTATAAATCCGCCGTGAGTGGCTACCGCCGCGCCGCCGCTTCCGCCCATTGCAAGCACAGTTCCCATAACTGGAAGCATTGCCGTACAAAGCTGAGAAAGCCTCTCAACAAAACCCTCCACCGCCTCAATGTGCGCCGTCGCCCCTCTGACGAGAATAACAGTCATTGCCGCCGCAGAGGCAAGCCCCACAGCCCCCGAAAGCGCCTCGGATCGCAGACTTTCCCTAAAAACCGATAACAGAGCCGATACCACAAGCACCGAGAGGAGCGATAGCATCGTAGGGGCGACCTCGCTCGCGCTTCCAAAAATCCATTCCTTGATAAGCCCCCAAAAATATTCGGTATCAAGCACTTTTTCAAGGCCCTTGGCGGCGTCCTCGGTGTTGCCCTCAAAAAATTCGTCGGGGAGAATGCCGCCAAGCTCATGGGGTATCTCGCTCATCATATCCCCAAGACCCACGCTATCTTCGGCGGCGCAAGGCAGAACGAAAAGCATCCCCAAAAGCAAAACCGCCACAAGCCTAACCCACAAGCGCCTCCACCTCCTCAAGAATTGCCTTTACAAGAGGCAGACAAAGCACAAGTATTTCCACCTTGCCCGCAAGCTCGGCAAAGCCCGCAAGACTGCTCTCGCCCGAGTCCCTGCATATTTCGGCGGTAATATGCGATACAAGCGCCGTTCCGAACGCCCCGAAAAGCAGAGTCTGCCAGTCGCCAAGCGCCGACCCCGACATAAGCTCCCCCACATAGGTAAACAGAGGAACGGCAAGTGCAAGCACCGCGCCAAAGAAGACCACCGAAGCAGTTATCTTCATAGGCAGTTCAAAGCCCGAATATACCCTTTTCACCACCGAAAAGCATATCGCACCCACAAGAACAGCCGCGCAAAGCTTAAGTGCGCCAACTCCCGTCAAAGCCCGAACACCTCTCTTATTTGCGAAAAAAGCTCACCTATCTCGCCTACGAGGATAATAAGAACGGTAAGTATGCCCGCAAGTCCCACAAACATCGCCTGCTCATCTCTGCCGTATTTGTTAAGTATCTGGGCGAGAATTCCTACAAGCAAGCCTACTCCCGCCACCTTGAATATCAAGCTGATATCCATTTTTACCTCCTATATGAACAATATTACCGCTATCGCCGAAAGCCCCAAGCCCTTTGCCCTTGAGATTGCCTTCACCTCACCAAGCCTTGCTTCAAGACGCTTGACTCGCGCCTCAAGACAAGACACCACCCTGTCGCATATGCGCATATCCTCTTCTCCGTATCCTCTGCCAAGCCTTCGTGCATCGGAAAGCTCTGCCGAAAGCCCATCCGACAGGCTATCAAGATAACCCTCAAGTCCGCCCCTTATGCCTTTTGACAAAAAGAACACATCAAGCCGCGTGCGGTATTGACCTATCTCACTTTTAAGACCTGCGAAAATCTCAAGCGCCTTGACTGCTTCCGCGAGTTCAGCGGCGGCAGACCTTGCGGAAAAATGCGAATATGCCGCACCGCACACAAAAAGCAGTAACGCCCCAAAAAGCTTAAGCACCATAGCAATCCTCCCGCCTGTGTATAACATAAGGCGGGGCTTGACGGCGGTCAAGCTCAATATAAGCCCCAAAAATCCCGTCGCGGTGAAGCTCTGATATACCTCGCTTTGAAAGCAGGTCCCCAAGAGTGGCGGCGTGGGCGGTAGCTATAAGAGGAACACCTCCGCCGTGAAGCTCCCTTATGGCGTCGCAATCCCCTGCGCCTATCTCATCGCAGACCACCGCCTCTGCCCCAAGGGTTCTTGATGCTATCTCAATCCCCTCTCGACGAGGATAACCACACAGCAAATCAAGGCAAAGATCGCCCTCGCCAAGCGAAAACCCAAGCTCACATCTGGTGTCCACCACAACAACCCTCAAAGGGCGTTCTCCCGACGAAAGCTCACGGGCAATCTCCCGAAGCAGACTGGTCTTGCCCCCCATAGGCGGTGAAAAAACAAGCAAACCTCTGCCGCCGCCAAGGCTGTCAAGAAGCTCCCGCAAGGGCGACACATCGACGCTTATCCTGTGAGGAATGCGAATAGCAAGCGAGGAAATGTTCCTTATTCCGCCCTGTGTCCATTCCCCCGACACGCCTATGCGGACTCCCTCGCCCGCAGGCAAATAGCCCTGCTTTATACTGTCAGCCACGGCGTAAAGTGAGCCGCCACAAGCGCGAAGCAGAATTTCCTCAAGCTCGTCCGCACTTACCGCGGCGTCAAGCGGAACATTTCTACCACCGCCGCAGACCCATACGCGGCGGTTTGCTCTTATCCTTATCTCCTCTATAGCAAAGCCGACCTCGGCACTCTCAACCGCCCCAAGAAGTCTGCTTCCAAGCAGCCTCGCCGCCACAGAGGGCAAAAGCCTGCGGTTTACGATAATGTTGTCCATTTTTCCACCTCTCTTTCACACTATATGCGCCATCATACAGCTTTATGACAACAAAAAAAGATTGACTTATAGCCAATCTTGTGGTAAAATATGATTGATAATTATTTTCGGGAGGACAGAAATGGACATTTCGGTTATCGGCTGCGGCCGTTGGGGCAGCTTTTTGGCGTGGTATCTTGATAAAACAGGCCACCGCGTTTCGCTTTACGGGCGACAGGGCTCAAGCAATATGGAAGAGCTTCTCAAAACAAGAAAAAACAGTCTTCTCACCCTTCCCGAGAGCATAGAGCTTACCACAAACCTCGAAAAAGCAATGACGGCGCACACCGTGGTGGTGTCTATAGACTCGCAAGGACTTCGCAAGCTTTTTGAGGAGCTCTCCGAAAAAGGACTTACCGAAAACACCGACTTCGTGCTTTGTATGAAGGGCTTGGAAATAGCCACAGGCAAGCGTTTAAGCCTTGTGGCAAAGGAATTCCTTGGCGAAGGCTCAAGGGTTGCCGTTTGGCTGGGGCCGGGTCATGTTCAGGAGTTTTACGCGGGAATACCCAACTGTATGGTAATTGACAGCGACAGCGACGAGCTGAAAAAGGAACTTGTAGGCAGCTTTTCAAGCGAGCTTATCAGACTTTACTATGGCGACGACCTTATCGGAAATGAAATAGGCGCGGCGGCAAAGAATGTTGTGGGAATTGCCGCGGGAATGCTTGACGGCCGTTCGCTTTCCTCACTTAAGGGCGCTCTTATGGCGCGCGGCGCAAGAGAGGTTTCAAGGCTTATCAAGGCTATGGGAGGAAACGAGCTTTCGGCATACGGGCTTTGCCATCTTGGAGATTATGAAGCCACCGTGTTCTCAAAATTCAGCCACAACCGCCGTTTTGGAGAGGCGTTTGTAAAGGGCGAGAGCTCCGAGGGCTTAGCAGAGGGCTACTATACCGTTCGTGCGCTGAAGCTTTTGTGTGAGCAATATGAAGTGGAAATGCCCATATGCAACGCGGTTTACGAGATACTTTATCTTAACCGTTCCCCCGACGAGGCTCTTGGCGAGCTGTTTGGCAGAAAGCCCAAAAGAGAATTTTACTAAACATTAAGGAGCTATCTCAATTTGAGATAGCTCCTCTTTTTTAATATCCGTTATATCCGTATCTTTTCATTATCGCAGGATAGTCCTTGTATGCAATATTAAGGTCTACATTGCCAGATGTACCCTCAACACGGCCCGACTGGGTAAACTGCCACATTCCATAGCCCTCCGCCTCGGGAAGCTCATAGTCCCACTCCTCAAAATACACAGGTGAAGAACCGTCAGCCGCATCAAGCGGATAGCGGGCGTACCACACATCAAAATATGTGCAAAGCTCCTCTGAATTAAAATAGTTATTCAGCCACTTAAGATTTGAGTAGACCCCCGGAAAATACCCGTTTTCAATAAGTATCTCGCAAAAGGCGTAGCACATTTCCATTCTTCGCTCCACCGAAAGTCCAAGCTGACTGTCGTCCTCCATATCGAAGTAAACAGGATACTCAAACTTCTTGCCCTCTATAAGCTCAAGAAGAAGCTCTGCCTCCTCTCTTGCCTCGGCAACAGTTTTAGCATAGCTATAGAAATAACAGCCAATATCAAGTCCCGCCGCCCGAGCCTGCTTGTAAAACTTTTCAAAATTGGTGTCGGGAAGCTGATTTACAGACCCAGCGCGAAGTATTACAAAATTTATGCCCGCTTCCTTAAGCTCCTCAAAATCAACATTTTTGTTCCAAAAAGAAAGATCGATTCCATAGGCGAGTATTCCCTCTCCGTCGCCCTGCGCGCCCGAAAAAATCTCGCTATACCACACATAATCGTCCTTGTAGCTGAATTTACAGGTCCTGCAGGTGCGCAGAGTATATCCCGTAGTTGCTATAGAGGGGCGAACTACCGTCTTTTTGAAATCGTGCCCCGTAGGCTCAACATAGTCGCCGATAAAGGAATATCCGCAAGCGCATTCCGATGCGGTATAGCCCTCGTTTGTGCAGGTGGGAGCAACCACCTTTTTCACAAGATGATGTCCGTTTGGCACGGTGAATTTAGTCTTATAGGTGTAGCCGCAGCCGCAGGTATATGTGGTGTATCCACCCTCAGTGCAGGTAGACTCGGTGATAGACGAAGTAAGCATATGCCCACGCGGCTCGGTGAAGTCCGACCTATAGCTGTAATCGCACACGCTGCAGGAGTATGTAACATAGCCCTCCTTGGTACAGGTGGCTTGGGTTTCCTCTGTTTTGATATTATGACCAAGAGGCTCTACAAACAGAAATTTATATTCGTATCCGCAGTCCTTGCACTTGCGAAGAGTGTAACCCTCGTCAGTACAGGTAGGCTCGGTTATTTTCTCGGTGGTTCTGTAATGCTCGCATTCCTCGCCAATACAAGCCGAAAAGACAAGCAGAGCAAGAGCAACAAGAGCAAATGCAAGAAGTTTTTTCATCAGGTTCTCCTTAAAAAATTTTCCCAAATATTATACCATATTCCAACTGTTTTTTCAAGCTCTTTCGACCTTTTTTTCGCAAAACGACAAAATTATTACCGCCGCGATAACCGCCGCAAAGCCAACTATATCGGCAAAAGCAAATTTGTTTCCAAGCCAGAAAGCAGATATTACAGTAGCCGCCACAGGCTCAATGCTTGCCGCCACGCTTGCCTTCACCGCCCCCGCTCGCTCAACGCCCATTATGTAAAGGCTGAACGCAAGAACAGTTCCGAACACCACGATCGCCGCAAATGCCGCAAAGCCCGAGAAGGAAAGCGACACCTGATAGCTCCACGGTCTTGCTATAGGCAAAAGTACAAGACCGCCTATTATCATTCCAATTCCCATTACAGGCATTGTACCGTATTTTCCGATAACCTTGGCGGGTAAAAGGGTGTAAAACACAAGCCCCATTGCCGCCAACAAGCCGTACACAAGCGCCCCCGCCGAAATAGCTAGCGCGCCAAGCCTTCCGTGAGTGGCAATAAGAAATGTACCCGCCAGAGCAAGGGCAAGCGCCCCCGCTTCTTTGGGTCTTGGAAGTCTTTTGCCCTTGGCGCAGGCAAAAATCATTATAAACACAGGGCCAAGATACTGTAGCACAGTAGCCGTTCCCGCATTTGAGTAGGCTATAGCGGTCAGATAGCAGAACTGACTCATAAGCAAGCCGAAAAATCCAAACGCCGCCGTCATCAAAAAATCTTTTTTACAGGATAAAAGCGCCTTCAGCTGACCTCTGTACCTCAAAAGGCTTACGGCAAGCAGGATAATTCCCGCAGAAAGCACTCTTAATGAGCAAAGCCAAGTGGAATTAAGGCTATGCTCCTTGAAAAGGTACTCACCGCAAGAGCCCGAAAAGCCCCAGCATATGCCCCCCACAAGGGCGTAAAATATTCCGATAAGCGAGCTTCCTCTTTTCATCTCATTCTCCCGAAAGCTCCTTGGTGCGCTTGAAGGAAGCCTCTACCGCGTCCATAACGCTTCCGCGGAAGCCGCACTCCTCAAGAGCCGCAACCCCCACAATGGTAGAGCCGCCGGGACTGCAAACCGCGTCCTTAAGCTCCCCGGGGTGCTTTCCGCTTTCTATACAAAGCTTTGCCGCCCCAAGCAGGGTTTCGGCGGCGAATTTCTGCGCCTCATCACGAGGCAGACCGCACTTCACTCCGCCGTCGGCAAGAGCCTCTATAAACATATAAACAAAAGCAGGGCCGCAACCCGACACCGCCGTTGCCGCGTCAATAAGCCTTTCCTCAAGCCTGTTAAGGCTTCCCGCCGCCAATAGTGCCTCAAGCAAAAGCTTCTCGTAGCAATGGCAAAGCCCGTCCATAGGCGCGTAAAGGATTACTCCCGAGCCTACAGCCGCAGGGGTATTGGGCATAATTCTTATGATGCTATCACAGCCAAAAAGCTGTGAAAGCCTTGAAAGCTTTACGCCTGCCGCCATACTTACAAGGCAGAAGCCGCTTTTTCTCTCTCCGAGAATTCCTTTTATCTCGTCCGCAAGCGCTCCAAGCACCTGTGGCTTTACTCCAAGGAATATCATATCGCACTCCGACGCCACAAAAGCGCTGTCAACCGCACTTGCTCCTATATCAGATGCCAGAGCCTCGGCTTTTTTTGTATCGGCATCGGCTACAAAAACCTTATTTTCCGTCCTTGCAACCGCCCTTGCCAGCGCGCCGCCCATATTGCCCGCGCCTATAAATCCAATCTTTTTCATTATCTGCACCCCTTTTTAACTATGCTTTCAGCGCACCTGTCCGTTGCCCGTAATGATATACTTGTAGGTAGTCAGCTCGGGCAGACCCATAGGTCCTCTTGCGTGCAGCTTCTGGGTGGAAATACCCATTTCGCAGCCAAATCCGAACTCGCCGTCGTCGGTAAATCTTGTGGACGCGTTAACATAAACCGCCGCGCTGTCAACTCTGGCGGTAAATATTCTCTGCGCTCTCTCGTCCTCGGCGATTATTGCCTCGCTATGAGATGTTGAATGCCTTGCAATATGCTCGGTAGCCGCTTCAACTCCGTCAACCACGCCTACGGCAAGTATATAATCAAGAAATTCGGTGTCAAAATCATCACCGCCTGCAGGCGTACCGTCGATTATCGCTCCTACGCTCTCGTCAAGCCTCAGCTCCACAGAGGAAATCCTTTCCTTTAAGAGAGGCAAAAATTCCTTTGCTATCGCTCTGTCAACAAGGCAGACCTCGGCGGCATTACATACCGACGGACGGCTTGTTTTCGCGTTTTCGATTATGTCAAGCGCTTTGTTTATGTCAGCCGAGCGGTCAACATAGATGTGGCAGATTCCCGTTCCCGTCTGTATGCAAGGAACGGTAGCGTTCTCAATACAGGCTCTGATAAGCCCCGCGCCGCCGCGCGGAATAAGCATATCCACATATCCGTTTGCCCTCATAAGCTCATTTGCGCTTGCTCTTGTGGTGTCCTCAATAAGATTTACCGCATCCTCGGGAAGCCCCGAAAGTGCGAGCCCCCGTCTGATGACCTTCACAATCTCCGAGGAAGTGAGGTATGCCTCTTTGCCGCCGCGAAGCACGCAGACATTTCCGCTTTTAAGGGCAAGCGCCGCCGCGTCAGATGTAACATTGGGACGGCTTTCGTATATGATAGCCACAACGCCCATACTGACGCTTACCTTTTTTATCACCAGACCGTTTGGTCTTTCTGTTTCGTCAATTACTCTGCCAAGAGGCGAAGGAAGCGCCGCCACACCGCGTATTCCCTCTGCCATTGAGAAAATGCGCTTTTCGTCAAGACGAAGTCTGTCCTTCATAACCTCAGATATGCCATCGGCACGCTCCAGATCCTTGGCGTTTGCCAAAAGAATATCAGCCATCGCCGCCCTCTCGCAAAGCAAATCGGCTATTTTCACAAGAGCGGCATTTATCTGTTCAACGCTTGCCTCGCGAAGGTCAGAAACCGCGCTCTTTGCCGCCTCAAGTATCTCTTTTGTGGTTCTCATTTTATACCCTCTTTGCATAAAATCTCGTTCCTACCGACCTGCCCTCGGCAATATCGTAAAGCACCTCGGGCTTTTCGCCGTTGGCAATTATCATATCACAGCCCTTGTCCACGGCTATCTGCGCCGCATGAAGCTTGGTCGCCATTCCGCCTGTTCCGAGAGCCGAGCCCTTGCCGCCGCCAAGAGCGATTATCCTCTCGTCTATCTCGTAAACGCTTTCAATAAGCCTTGCGTCGGCATTCTTGTGGGGGTCTGCGGTGTAAAGCCCGTCTATGTCGGAAAGAAGCACCAAAAGGTCCGCCTTTACACTAACCGCCACAATACCCGCCAGAGTATCATTGTCGCCTATCTCTATTTCCTCGGTAGCAACCGTGTCATTTTCGTTTATGATGGGAAGCACCTGCATTTCAAGCAGCCTCTCCATTGTGTTCTCAAAATTGCCGTGCCTTTTTTCGTTACGAAGATCCTCTGCGGTCAGCAAAATCTGCGCCACGGTGTGGTTATACTCCGAGAAAAGCTTGTCGTATGTATACATCAGCTCGCATTGACCAACCGCCGCAGCTGCCTGCTTTCCCGCGGTGTCCAAGGGTCTTTGCTTAAGATTAAGCTTTCCCACTCCCATTCCGATAGCACCCGAGGATACAAGAATTATTTCGTGCCCCGCGTTCTTCAGGTCTGAAAGCACCTTGCACAAAAGCTCTATTCTTCTTATGTTCAGCCGTCCGCTTGCGTGAGCAAGGGTCGATGTTCCAACCTTTACAACAATTTTCATTTTGCCCTCCGACGAATAATAAAATTCCATTATATAGTATACCATATATTTTTTTATTTGGCAATATCTTTTTCACGATTTTTCAACAAAAAAAGACCGCTCTTTTAAGAGCGGTCTTTTCGTTTGCTATTTTCTATATTTCTGTCTGTATTGCGAGGGCGACATACCGTAGTCTATCTTAAATTTCTTGCTAAAGTACAACGCGTCCTCAAAGCCAAGCATCTCGGCTATCTCGTTCATCGAAATATCCGAAATCGCAAGCAGCTCTGTTGCCTTTTTCATAAGTATCCCCGACTTATATTTTGAAGGCGAGCAGCCCTTGCACTCGGTAAACAGGTGGATAAAATGGTACTTGCTTATACCGCACATTTCTGCATATTCCTCATTCTTGTACCAAACGCTGTAGTTCTGCTCCATGGCCTTGATTGCAGGCAACAAAACCTCATATTTTCCGTCGAATTTAAGAGCATCATCGGTAAGTCTGCCCATCTCAGAGAGAAGCATTATAAAGAGCGAATTACACTTAGTAAGATAGCAATATTCTCCATATGTGTACTCTTTTATGAGCATATTTATCGCCTTGCATATTCCCGCGTCAACATCAATAAAATAATAGTGTCCGCTATCAAGTCCGCAATCGGAAAGTATATCCTTAACACCGCTTCCCGAGAAATGCGCCCAATAATAGGAAACAACATCATCCTCATAGCTGCCGTAAATCTGCGCCTCACCAGGCTTGAAAATAACCAAATTTCCCGCGCCAAGGTCGATTCTCTTTCGGTTAAACTCAAAGTGCATCGTGCCGTCTATAATATAAATAAAGTGGTAGTCCTTTCTTCCCTTGGGCTTATTTACCTCTATGGGGTCGGTCATCTCGGCGCAAAGACCGCAGTTTGTTATCTCAAGATACTTTTTGCTGACTACTTCCTTTTCCGAAGAATTTATCTGAACTATCTGCATATTATATCCTCCGCTTAAGCGATTTAATATTACAATAAAATGATAACACATCAAAGGAGCGATGTCAAGGCTTTTTCGCAATTTATTCCATAATTTTTGTTATATTCACCACATTTACGGCTTTACACTCATTTATATAAGCAATAAATCAACACAAGGAGAAAACACCTATGCTTGCCCAATTCATCTCACTTCTTACCCGTTTTGCCCACATAATTCTCGGCATCGGCAGTCCCCAATCCTTTCCACCGCCACTTAAAAAGGATATTGAAAATCAATACTTCCGTCTTGCCGCAAATGGCGACGAGGACGCCCGAAGCAAATTGATCTTACATAATCTTCGGCTTGTGGCACACATAGTTAAAAAATATTATCCCGCCGCAAAAAACCAAGAGGATCTTATTTCAATAGGCTCGATAGGTCTTGTTAAGGCAGTGGACAGCTTTTCGGTGGAAAACGGCGCGCGCTTTGCCACATATGCCGCAAAATGTATCCAGAATGAAATTCTTATGTATTTCCGCTCGCAAAAAAAGCTTTGCGCCGAGGTATCTATAAATGAAACCATCGATGTGGACAGGGACGGCAATCCGCTGACCTACACCGATATTCTTTGCTCCGACGAAAATGTAAGCGAGGAAATTCAAAGAAAAATACAGTCCGACCGCCTTTTACAGCTCGTTGAAAACAGCCTGACCCCTCGCGAGCGGCAGATTATAATAATGCGCTACGGGCTTTACGGAATTGAGCCGATAACCCAGAGAGAAATCGCCCTTTCACTTGGAATTTCCCGTTCGTATGTAAGCCGAATAGAAAAAAGCGCAATATCAAAATTATACGAAGCCTTAAATGCCTGACATTCAGACCGCTCTTTGCATAAAAAAATCATAAAAATTACGCAAAATTGTTAAAAAAAACTCTTGCAAAGATAAAAAAATTGTGATATACTAATAAATGGTAATTTTATATCTTATTATTATAAACGAACTACAACGAACTACAATGAGGTGAAATTTATGAAGGAGCTTACAATATCAGCGCTTTTTGATCTTTCGCACACCTGTGCGGCACCCCTTTTGTCGTCGGTAGAATTCCCTTGGGAAGCACTTCCGAAGATAAAAGAATTTATTCTTGAGCTTGGCAAGGGACTTTCCCCCGAGGAGTTTGACAGCCCCGCAGAAGGCGTGTGGATCTCAAAGTCCGCCAAGGTTGCGCCAAACGCCACAATAAACGCCCCCTGTATTATCGGCGCAAGCGCCGAGATACGCCAGTGCGCTTTTATAAGAGGCTCTGCTATCGTTGGCGAGGGCGCGGTTGTAGGAAACTCCTGCGAGCTTAAAAACTGCATACTTTTTGACAAGGTTCAGGTTCCCCACTTCAACTATGTTGGCGACTCTATCCTTGGCTACAAGTCCCATATGGGCGCGGGCGCAATAACATCAAATGTAAAGAGCGACAAAACACTTGTTGCCATCGCCTTTGGGGACGAAAAGATACCCACCGGACTTAAAAAGGTAGGCGCAATTCTTGGGGACGAGGTAGAGGTAGGCTGCAACAGCGTTCTCAACCCCGGCACTGTAATAGGCAAGAACACAAACATCTATCCCCTGTCAAGCGTCCGCGGATATATTCCCTCAGGCGCAATTCTCAAAGCACCTAACTGCGTAGTGGCAAAGAAATAATGAAAGGATAAATTTTATGGGAAGACTTTTCGGAACAGACGGAGTAAGAGGAATTGCAAACACAGATCTCAGCTGTGATAAGGCAATGGCAATAGGCCGCGCGGCGGCAACAGTTCTTTCAAAGGGCGTTGAAAAAATGCCCACCATTCTTATCGGAGCAGACACCAGAGCATCCTCTGAAATGCTTGGCGCGGCAGTAGCCGCAGGTATTTGCTCGGCAGGTGCAAATGTTATTATGCTGGGTGTAGTACCCACTCCTGCGGTTGCATATCTTGTACAGTTGTTCGATGCCGACGCAGGCGTTATGATCTCGGCATCCCACAACCCCTTTGAATATAACGGTATCAAAATTTTCAACGGCGACGGCTTCAAGCTTCCCGATGAGCTTGAGGAAGCGGTTGAGGACATCGTGTTAGGCGTTAAGCCCATAGAGGCGGAGCCTCCCATAGGGGGCGGTGTTGGACGAATCAGCTACAGATACGACGCTGTCAGCCTTTATATCGAATATTTGAAAAAGACCACAACGGTGCGCTTTGAGGGTATGAACATTGCCATCGACTGCGCAAACGGCTCGTCATCGGTATCCGCCGAAAAGATATTCACCGATCTGGGCGCGACAGTTCATATGCTGGGCGACACCCCCAACGGCACAAACATCAACAAGGATTGCGGCTCTACTCATATGGAGCTCCTTGCAAAATTTGTTGTTGACAACAAGCTTGATTGCGGTCTTGCCTTTGACGGCGACGCCGACAGATTTCTTTGTGTTGACGAAAAGGGCAACATTATTGACGGCGATATGATTATGGCTATCTGCTCTCTTGATATGAAGAGCAAAAACAAGCTGTCAAACAACACAGTAGTCGGAACTATTATGACCAACTTCGGCTTTACAAAATTCTGTACCGAGAACGGTATAAACTTTATCGCTACCAAGGTAGGCGACAGATTTGTTCTTGAAGAAATGAACCTCTGCGGATACGCCCTTGGCGGAGAGCAGTCGGGACACATCATTTTCCGCGAGTACGCCACCACAGGCGACGGTCAGCTTAGCGCAATACAGCTTTTGAGCGTACTGGTTGAGCAGAAGAAGCCTTTGTCAAGCCTTGCATCGGTTATGACAAAAGCACCCCAGACCACAATAAATCTTACTGTATCGCCAAACGGAAAGCAGCTGTTCTACACCGACGCTGCAATCAAGAAGGCAATCGACGACGCAAGCGCAGAGCTTGGCAGCACAGGAAGAATCGTTGTAAGACCCTCGGGCACAGAGCCTCTTATCAGAGTTATGGCTGAAGGTGAGGACGAAAAGCTTATAGATGTTATCGCCAAGAGAGTTGCAGGTATCATCAAGGAAAGACTTGAAAATAAATAAAATAAAAACCAAGAAACCCCTTCCGAAAGGAAGGGGTTTCTTGGTAACAATTCTATCAAAAAGGAGTAAGATAATTAGCTTTTAATCAGAAAACAAGCTCGGAAGCAACAACCTCTGCGCCCTCGTAAAGCTCAACTGCTCTGTTAGCAACTGCATCGATCTGGGGATTGATTCCGAAAGCAGAAATGATGTAATCACCGATAACGATAACAACATACTTCTCGGGAGAACCGCAAAGGCCCCAATGTGTGTTAAGGAGAGCGTTCTTAATCTCTGCTACGCACGCGCTAACCTCTGCAGAGTCAGCTACGCGGAAGCAAGCAAGTGTAAGATTTCTGCCCGCCTGAGCGTTCATTGCCATACCGATCTCGCCGTCTATCATATCGAGAATGGTTTCGTTGAAGTGGAAAAGACCCATTGCGGAATCACGAGAATCCTGATCATTTACAGGGTGATTAGCGGGAGCCTCCCAGTTAAGATTGTCGCCGTAGCCGCCGCAAATCATAGAATACTGATCGCCGCTTTCTTCATCAACGATTACGAAATAGTTCTCGACCTTCTCCTCTGTAGTGAAAGAGTCGAAGATCTTGTTTACGATCTCAAGTGCGTTCTCTGCAACAGGAGCTTCTACAACAGGAGCATCTGTGTCAGGTGCATCGGTTACAGGAGCATCTGTGTCGGGTGTTGTTGTTTCATCGTTGTTGCCGCAAGCTACAAGAGATGCGAGCATAAGTACTGCAATTACAAGTGCAAGAATTTTTTTCATTTGTATGTTTCCTTTCTGTTCGGAGAATATCTCCGCAAATTAGCCGTTTTTCGGCGTTTACATAGATTACACGAATGAATATGCCCCAAGGTCACAAATTTTTTTGAAAAATTTTTGAAAGCAAAAAAGGGATTGTCAAAAGACAATCCCTTTGGTTTTTATTAACTTACTGTGCAACGCTTACTGCTGTGATGTGGGTGTTAACGCCCTCATACCAGTAGATAAAGCCTTCAACATCAACGATGTCGCCTGCCTCAAGTGTGCCAACTGCCGCATAAACCTCGGTTTCAGGTCCTGTAAGATAACGCTCTACGCAGAAGCTGTAGTTTGCGTCGTCCTTGGAAAGTGTTACATAGATGTCATCGCCGGGCTCGCCGTTCTTATAGGAAATCTCAACAACCGTCATACCCTTGAAGATTGCAAGCTGGTTCTGATAATTGATAAGCTCCTCTGTACCAAGAAGTGCGGTAGCGTCGATAGCCTCTGCGATATAGGTATCAGCATTCTCAACAAACTCGAATGTACCGTCAACAACCTCAACCTCACCTGCCCAAGCACCCTTATAACCGCTTACACGGATCTTTGTGCCGGGAACAAGCTTTGCCGCATCCTCTTGTGTGCAAGCAAGCTCATAAATGAAGTATGCGCCATCTTTATCCTGTGTGTAAACCGTAATCTTGTTATCCCACCAGGACTGTGTTGCCTGAACATAAGCCTCAATAACCACAGGTGTCTCAAGCTCTGCTGCAGCATACTCTGCGTAAGTCATTACAACTACATCATCATCTGCGGGAGCATCTGTGTCAGGAGCATCTGTTACATCAGGTGCGTCTGTTACATCGGGAGCAGTTGTTTCTGCGGGTGTGCCGCAAGCTACCATAGCTACAAGCATAAGAGCCGCGAGAACGAGTGCAAAAATTTTCTTCATTGTTTTACTCTCCTTTAATAAATAGAATTGTATTGATTTTATTATACACTTTTTTTAGAAAAAGTCAAGGTTTATCGGCTATTTTTTTGCTTTTTCCTGTTTTTTATGGCTTTCGCACCAAAATATGAGCCCATTGCCACCCAAACTCCAACAAGTGTTACAATCAATATTACCGACGGCGTTGGCAGAGGTCCAAGGTCTGCTTTTCCGCCTTCGCTTCCCGAGCCTATTCCGTCAAGGTGATAGAGCGAGGTAATATTGGCGTACAGCTTTTTCAAGTAGGCGTCATCAACAGTTTCCTTGCGCTTTACCGATTTTGTAACATTTTCTATAAGCTGACCTGCCGCATCGCGCAAGGACGCCGAGCCGTTGAACACGGGAGTAACAAAGGTATTATCAACATTGTCAAGCAAAAGCTTAGTTGCCTTTATCTTTATGTCATAATAAAACTCGTTGTTCTCGCCCTCTCTTGACAGATAGTCGATATATTCATCGCTATTCTGCGCCTTAAGAGTTACGGGGGCGTAGCCCTCAGTGCTTGAATATGCTATCTGAACATCGTTGGTTAAGAGGAACTGAGCAAACAACCAGGACGCCAGCACCTCCTGCGGGTCTTCCTTATTAAACACGCAAAGCGAAGGGCCTTGGGAAATCATCTTGGGGTTTTCGGGGTCTGTCTGCGGAACAGTCATTACTACCGTTTCAAACTTGACGATTTTGTCCTCGCTGATGTCCACAAGCGGCGCGTCGCTTCCCATCCAGGTTGCTCCGCCTGTTGAGTCGATAGCAAATATACATTGTCCCGCATTCAAGAAGTTTGCGGGGTAGCCCGAAATCTTAAAAGTAGAAAATGCACCGTTTTGGGTGTGGGACGCAATTTCCTTGAGTATCCCCTCTGTGGTGTCGTTGAATATCTTCACCTCACCGCCCGCCGTGGAATAACCCGCGCCATTCTGTGCAAGAAGCTGAATCATCATATTGTCGGTAGACTTATAAATTATGGGAAGCAGAACCTTTTGTCGGTTTACAATAAAGTTGCCGTCCCCGTCCTTTTCTGTAGCCGCCTCTGCGACCTCAAACATAAAGTCCCAGGTCAGAACCTCGGGCAGAGTAAAGCCAAGGGCTTCCACATAGGTCTTATTGACATAGCACGCCTCGGTTGAGCGCATAAACGGAATAGCGTACTGCTCACCGTCGATAATCCCCTCATCAAGGAATTTTTTAATTATCTCGTCCTCTGTGGGGGCGTCAAACCTTACCTCTGTGCCGCCAAGACCGTATTTTTTGTCCTTGATAAGCGAATCAAGAGCCACAACCACATTTTCACCTGTTTTATAGGTGGCGATATGGTCAGGATAGGTTATGCAGACATTTGGTGTCGTACCTGTGGCGATGTTTGTGATAACATCCTGATATATTCTGCCGTAGTCGGTATAAAGTCGAAGATTTACCTTTATATTGGGATATATTGCCTCAAAATCCGAAACCGCTTTTTTGTATATCTCCACCTGTGTAAGATTTGTGTCATTCTTTGCCCAGAAGGTTATCTCATAATTTCTTGAGGTATCAAACTCATCGGGAACATTGAAGGCGTGATTTTTTCTCGTTCCGTGGCAACCACACACCAAAGGAAGGCAAAGCACAAGCACAAGAAAAAGGCAGACAAATCTCATTTTTCTCATCCCTTTGTACCTCCTCTCGCCACGCCAGCCATTATCTTATTGCGGAACAGCAAAAACAGTACGATAAGCGGAAGCGATATGACCACCACCGCCGCCATCATAGCGGGAATGTTTTCTCGTCCAAAGCCGTTTTCGCGTATTTCCTGTATTCCGTTTGATACAAGGAAATATGCTTCCTCGTCGGTGATAAGTCTGGGCCACACATATGAATTCCAGCACTCAATGACCTTGAGAATGGTTATCGTAATAAGCGTGGGCTTGCAGATGGGTATCATTACCCGTATAAGGTATTTAAGGTCAGATGTGCCGTCAACCTTTGCGGCGTAATACATTTCGTCGGATATCTGCGAGAAATTCTCCTTAAGCAGATAGATGTAAAACACCGACACCACCGACGGCAGAATAAGTCCTGTAAAGCTATTGCGAAGCCCAAGGTTTGTTACCGTGGTGAAATTGGTGATTATCACAAGCTCGTTTGGTATCATCATCAAGGAAATGAAAAGCGTAAACACAAGCTCCTTGCCCCCAAATTTAAGCCTTGAGAAGGCAAACGCCGCAGGAACGACAACCGCAAGCATTATAGCCGTGGTACCAAGGGTAAATATAACCGTATTAAGGAAATATTTTGCAAGCGGAACTGCGCTGAAGGCGTGAACATAGTTTTCAAATGTCGGCGAGAGCGTAAAGAACTTGGGAATATACTCCGAGCTGTACGCGCCGTAGCTTTTTATTGAGGTAAGTATCATCCAGTAAAAAGGAAACAGAACGGCTATCGCCCACACGCCAAGCAGGATGTAGACAACTGCCTTAAGCGCCCGTCTTCGATTTTCGGATTTTCTTTCAATCAAATCAAAATCTGTTTGTTTTGTCATTTTTCTCCTCACGAATAGTGAACGTGCTTGCGGCTGACCGCAAGATTTATACAGGTTATTGTCAGCACTATGATAAAGAGTATGATTGCCGCAGCCGACGCGTACGAGGGATAACCGCCGCCGTCGCCGTAAAGCATATCGTAAACATAACCCACAATGGTGTTCATCTCGGCGGCGTTAAGATTCGTTCCAAAAAGCGCAACCGCGTCGCTATATGCCTTGAACGCCCCTATAAATCCTGTGATAACAAGATAGAAAAGCATAGGCGAAATCATTGGCAGGGTTATTTTTGTAAAGGTTCGCCACCTTGGCGTGCCGTCAATTTTTGCGGCATTGTAGTAGTCCTGCTTCACCGAAGCGAGCGCGCTTGTGAGAATCAGTATCTTAAAAGGCATTACCACCCATATGGTGTAGAAGCAAAGCACGAACATCTTTGCAAGATACGGGCCGTCAATAAAGTCGATAGCCCCGCCCCCGAAAAGCTTTATAATCACATTTACAAGTCCGTCGGAATATGCCGTCTTTTTGAAAAGCACCATAAAAACAAGTCCCACCGCAAGAGTATTTGTTACATAGGGCAGAAAATACACCGTCTGGAACAGATTGCGAAGCTTTTTTATTGACGAAAGCCCCACCGATATAAGAAGCGCGATAATCGTTGAAAGCGGAACGGTTATCATAACAAGAATAAAGGTATTCTTGAGCGCCTGAAGGAAATATGGGTCGTGCAAAACATAGGAATAGTTATAAAATCCGTACCCGAAAAAGGTCTGCGACGCCGAATTGTAGCCCTCCTCAAAGGAGTAGATAAGCACATCTATAAGAGGATAGACCATAAACGCGCCCAAGAATAGTATAGCGGGCAAAAGGTACAGCCAGCCCTTAAAGCTTCTGTTATCCATTCTTTAACCAAGCCTTTCTTCGGTTTCTTTGTCAAAAATGAAGGTCTTACCTGCCACAAGGTCAAAGCAAACCGTCTTGCCAAGACCATCAATCACTTTGCCAGAGCCTACGATAGCGCGTATTTTTGCATTATTCGACGCGGGGTGAGCAGACACAACGCTTACATCGCGTCCCATAACCTCAACACATTCCAGCGTGCAACAAAGCGCGCCCTGCTCGCTTATAACAAATCCCTCGGGACGAACGCCCACAACCACATAACGGTCGGCAATCTGAGGATATTCGCCCACAACAGCGTCGCCGATAAGGAGCTTACCGCCCTCAATTCTTCCCTCAAAGGTGTTGATTGGGGG
>JAZRHS010000027.1:0-26045 GCA_045644865.1 Eubacteriales bacterium
TTTTTCATAGATAAATCCTCCAAATATGTTTTTTTGACTGGCAGGTCAAATTTATTATAACATATTTGGAGGATTTCCTCTCATCGGTTAACCTTTTTTGAACCACGCGACTATCGCGTGGTTTTCGTTATACAAGAAAAAGAGCAGCTTTTCTGCTCTTTTCTTATAAAAAAGTAAATAAATTGAACAAATAATGTTGACAAAATTCGCATATATTGGTATAATTATATAGAACTTGATAGAGGTGCGGTTAATTATTAGTAGAAAACTTATATAGACCCGGAAAGGTTGAGTTTTTCAAAGGAATTGCCGCCGAAGCGAATGTGGTTTCCGTCGCATTTTGCTGGTGCATTGCAAAATATGTTATGCACTGTCACTTTTGTGGAGCGCTATCATATCATACCCTGTATGATTAGCGCTACGCGGTT
Source organism: Eubacteriales bacterium (assembly GCA_045644865.1). Classification (GTDB taxonomy): domain Bacteria; phylum Bacillota; class Clostridia; order Oscillospirales; family CAG-272; genus RGIG8775. The sequence goes on from JAZRHS010000027.1 coordinate 429, forward strand.
GCGGAGCGCTTTTTATAATATTTTTATTTAAGGAGACAGAAATGAAAAAATCAACAAAAATCACACTTGCTGTCGCCGTTGCACTCATTATCGCTCTTCTCGTTGTTGCTGCCGTAACAGGCGGTGCTATGGGAACAGTTGCCTGCCCCGATTGCGGCGGCGCGGCTGACTGCGAAACCTGCGGTGGAACAGGCGAGGTTGTTGGTACTTGGTGGGCTCTTGTTCCTCCGATTATCGCAATCGGTCTTGCGCTTATAACAAAAGAGGTTTACAGCTCTCTGTTTATAGGAATTGTTTCGGGCGCGCTTCTCGCATCTAACTTCTCTGTAACAGCATCTCTTGACACCGCTATCGGCGCAGGTCTTATTGATGCCGTTTCGGGCACAGCAGGAATCTTTATTTTCCTTGTTGAGCTTGGTGTTATCGTTGCTCTTATCAACAAGGCGGGCGGATCGGCTGCCTTCGGTAACTGGGCTAAGACCCACATCAAAACAAGAGTTGGTGCAATGCTTGCAACCTTCCTTCTCGGTGTACTTATTTTCATCGACGACTACTTCAACTGTCTTACAGTTGGATCGGTTATGCGTCCTGTAACCGACAAGCACAAGGTTTCCAGAGCAAAGCTTTCTTACATAATTGACGCTACCGCTGCTCCCGTTTGTATGATAGCTCCTATCTCCAGCTGGGCTGCTGCCGTTGCACAGTACGCGGAAGACGGACAGGGTCTTAAGCTCTTCATTATGGCTATTCCCTACAACTTCTACTCACTTCTTACACTCGTGTTCATTATCGCAATTACTCTTATGAAGTTTGACTTCGGCAAGATGAGAACACACGAATACAACGCTATCGTTAACGGTGATCTTTACACCGAGGGCGATAAGGCTGAGGTTGCAGAGGTTGAGCCCTCTACACGCGGCCGTGTTTGGGATCTTGTTCTTCCCATCGTGTTCCTTATCATCGTAAGCGTTATTGCTCTTATCTATGTGGGCGGCTTCTTTGGCGTTGATGCTTGGGGCGGCACAGATTGTGCGGGCGACTTTATTGGCGCGTTTGGTAATACTGACGCAACCATCGGTCTTCCTTGGGGCGGTCTGTTTGCACTTATCTTCATCGTTATCTATATGATAATCCGCAAGGTTGTAACCTTCAAGGAGTCTATGGATTGCGTTCCTCAGGGCTTTATAGCAATGGTTCCCGCTATTCTTATTCTTACATTCGCAACAGGTCTTAAGAACATCACTTCTGTTCTTGGCGCGAAATACTTTGTTGGCGACCTTATGAGCACCGCGGCTGAAGGTCTTGCAAATTTCCTTCCCGCTATTATCTTCGTCGTTGCTTGTGTTCTCGCATTTGCAACAGGAACATCCTGGGGTACATTTGGTATCCTTATTCCCATTGTAACCGCTATCTTCCCCACAGGAAGCGAAATACTTATAATCGGTATGTCTGCTTGCCTTGCGGGTGCTGTTTGCGGCGACCACTGCTCACCTATCTCCGACACAACAATTATGTCCAGTGCGGGCGGTCAGTGCAATCACCTTAACCATGTATCCACACAGATTCCTTACGCTATCAGCGTTGCGGCAATATCATTTGTAATGTATATTATTGCGGGATTTGTTCAGAATGCGGTTGTTTGCCTTACTCTTGGTATCGTGGTAACTATTGGCTTCCTCTTCGTTATGAAGAAGCTTACCAACAAGGCTCACCCCGAAACAAAAATAGGTTAATCTGATTTATCTACATAAAAAACCACCATTTTAGAAATGGTGGTTTTATTTTTTATTCTGAGAAATCGAATTTGGCTTCACCGTTTTCAAGCTTAAGCCTTGCGTCAAAGGATTTGCTTGTTTTCTTTGAAACAAAACCCTCGATTTTAGATGTTCTTCCGTTTTCAAGAAGAAGCTTTATATTAGAAACAGAAATAGCGCGACTGCAAATATAAATACCAACCTTGAAGCCGCAGCCTTCCTTGTATCCTCGGCAACCATAAGAGAATTTACCTCTTACAACTTCTTTTCCACAAAGCGGGCATATGCCCACCACATCACCGTAGCTGCCTGTATTCATATCCTTTTCCACAGGTGTATTATCATCCGACACCTGATAATTGAATACCTCGCTTATTTCGTTTTGAGCCAAAGTTACGCCCTCGTTTATAGTTATATCGCCGCGATAAATCTTTTTAAGCGCCTGACCCATTTGCGATGTCTTGTACTTGTCCATTATAATGTTAAGCCGCGAAAGCGACTCAATCAGGAAAATTCCCTGTGGGAGAATTGTATACACATCTTTTTTAAGCTGAATGTATTCGCTTTTCCGTGCGTTATCAATAATTCCTGTTCGAGTAGCCTCTGTACCCAACTCCAGACCCTCAAAGATAGCCTTATAATCGTCCTCATCGTCAAAATCAGCGCCATTTTCCTCTTGTTGTTCCTTGGCTTTTTCCTTTGCCGCCTGTTTTTCTTCCTTGAAGGGATTTTTCAGGTAATTATTAAGCGTTTCTATAGTATAATGCTTGGGCGGAGTTGTTTCCTTTTCAGTAGGCTTAAAATCAGTGTTAACGATGTCGCCCTCTGAAAGCTTGGGGAGAATTTTGTCCTTCTGAGTGTTATCGTCATACTTGGTCCAACCCTTTTCAACCACAACCGTTCCCTTTAGCAAAAACTCCTCATAATCACCAACCGCCACAACAATTTCCGAGCGTTCAACCTTACACTCCTCTGAACAGAACACGGCAATAAAGCGCCTGAAAACAGTAGAATATACCTGCATTTCTCGCTCGCTGAGCTTTGTTTTGTCGGGAATTTTGTAGGTAGGAGTCAAAGCCGAGTGAGATTCTATCTTTGAATCGTCAAAAATAGTTTTCTTAACCTTAAGCTCAACAGGATATCCTAATTTTTTGCAATTCGCTATAATTTTTGCTATTTTATCCTTTTCTGCGGTTGCAAGATACTCCGAGTTTGTTCTGGGATAGGTCAAATATCCCTGTTCATAAAGCCTTTGTACGATTTCAAGGCTTTCCGCCATAGACATTTTATACTTTTTACCAAGAACATTCTGTAGCTTTGAAAGCGAATAAAGCTTTCCTGAATGAAGGGTTTCTTTTTTCTTTTTTACAGATTTAACAACCGCGTCAATAGAATTGTATTTTAAGCACAACGCCTCGGCCTGCTCCTTCTGCTCCAGCTGAAAGCGTTGTTTACTCGTAAGCTCAACAACCTCTCCATTTGTTTCAGTCTTGCTCACAATAGCGAAATATTTACCCGGAACGAAGTTCTTTATCGCCATATCCCTGTCATAAATCGCTTTTACAATAGGAATAATAACGCGTCCGACTCGCAAAAGAGTTCCGCTTTTTATTGTTGCGTATCTTGTGAGATTTACTCCGTAAAGCCAATCTATATAGGTGCGCGCAAAGCCCTCATTAGCAAGCGCATCATATTCGGCCTCGTCCTTCATTTCAGAAAGTGCTTTTCTGATAGTTTCGGGTGTCTGGTCGGGAAGCCAAAGCCTCTTAAAAGCCTTCTCTGTTTTAAGCGCGTGGCTTACACAAAGTCTTACTATTATTTCACCCTCGCGATCAGCGTCCCCCGCGTTTACTATCGTATCAACATCAGGGCGATTGCAAAGAGTTTTGAGAAGCTCAAATTGCTTGACAACACCGCTATCTACCTTTTTGTCGCTTCCCTTTTTCAATTCGAACTTGAATTTCTCGGGAAAGCAAGGCAGATTGTTTAATGTCCACCTCTTGTCCTCTTGTGGCGTCTGCGAATAATCCTCTATGTCGGCAAGAGAAAAAAGATGACCAAAAGCCCATGTAACGATGTATTCAGTTCCTTCTATGTAACCGTTCCTTTTTGTCATACCGCCGATAGCGTCGGCAATATTCCTTCCAAGACTCGGCTTTTCTGCTATAATAACTGTCATATATTCTCTCTTACAAAGGTTTATTTTCTACACTTAAAATCAAAAACCGTGTTGCATTTGGGGCATTTAACCTGATGCTTTCCTGCTTTTTTAGGCAGTCTTATATTTATTCTGCAGCGAGGACATTTTGTATACACATGTGTCTTTCTGTCCCTCCAAATAGAACGCTTCAGCTTAAAATATGAGATAACCTTTCTTGATATCTTTTCAAACTTTTGATTTTCCATATAGCGCTTATTTATATTTCTCGACAATATTCTGAAGACACAATATCCAAAAATAAAAAGGTACAAAAAATACAAAACAAGATTGGCAAAAAAGGCGTTGATAATCATTAAAATTAACGATACATAGAGCAAAAACATACCGAATTTATCGTTGCCATATCTACCGTACATAAATTTTTCAATTTTCTGTCTTAATTTCATAACTATCCTCTTTCAATAAAGCTAAAACGGCAGGTCGTGCCGTTTTAGCTTTGATTATTTTTAATTATCAGTCAACAAGCTGAAAGTCAAAGTAGTCCTTTGTGTTGTTATAGCTTATATCAGCAACAAGCTGTGCAAGTGCATCAATGTCAGCAGGATACATTCCGTCCTCAACCCATTCACCGATAAGACGGCAAAGTATTCTTCTGAAATACTCGTGTCTGGGATAAGAAAGGAAGCTTCTTGAGTCGGTAAGCATTCCAAGGAAGTTTCCAAGTGCCGAAAGGCTTGCGTAGGAACGCATCTGGGCAATCATACCATCGAAATTATCATTGAACCACCAAGCAGAGCCCTGTGTTACTGTGGGCTTGCCGCTGCCATCACCTGTGCAGAAGCTTCCACACATAGTGCCTATAGCCGCGTTCTCAATAGGATTGATGGAATAAATAACCGTTCTGGGGAGCCCGTTGTTGTCCTTGAGATAATCAAGCATAGCAATAAGCTTTTCAGCGGTAATATTTCCGTTGATTGTATCAAATCCCGAATCAGCGCCAAGCTTTGCGAACATCTCGGAATTGGGATTTCTCTTTACTCCGTAGTGAAGCTGCATAACCCAATTACGCTTCTTGTACTCGCAACCAAAGAAGCGAATCATCTGTGATTTGAACATAACCGCCTCTTCATAGGTTACATCTGCTCCATCGCTTGCAATAGCCTTCTTGAGTGCCTCGTTTGCGTGGAACTTATCGGGCTTTGTGAATACAACACCGTCATCCATTCCGTGGTCAGCAGTCTTACAGCCACGGGCATCAAAGCGGTCAAGAGAGATAAGATATGCCTTTTCAAGCGACTCAATGTCAACAATTTCAACACCCGAGGACTCACCAAGTGTCTTAAGATATGCCGCAATACCCTTTCTCTCGATATTCATTCCCTTATCAGGACGAAACGCGGGAAGTACTTTTGTGCCAAAGGGATTTTCGGCAATCTGCTTATGATACTCAAGAGTGTCAGCGGGGTCATCGGTAGTACAAAGAAGCGCTACATTTGACTTTGTAATAAGCTGCTTTGCGCTCATATCTGGTCCGGCAAGCTTTTCGGCGGTTATTCTCCAGATTTCCTCGCAGTTTTCCTCGTTGATTACAAGGTCGCAATCAAAATATCTCTGAAGTTCAAGATGACTCCAATGATAAAGAGGATTTCCGATAAGCTTGGGCATTATAGAGCAATAAGCCTTGAACTTTTCAAAATCAGAGCCGTCGCCTGTTATATACTTCTCATCGATTCCGCAAGAGCGCATAGCTCTCCACTTATAATGATCTGCATAAAGCCATATCTCGGTAATGTTTGAATAGTGAACATCCTCTGCAATCTCCTTGGGAGAAAGATGGCAATGGTAATCAATTATAGGAAGCTTTTCAGAATAGTTGTGAAACAAAATCTGTGCGGTTTCTGTGTTAAGAAGAAAATCCTCATCCATAAATCTTTTCATTTATTTGTCCTCCAAATACCAAAATTTATACATATAAATTATACCATAATATTTTTGCTTTTTCAAGTCAATTATAACAATTTTACATTTTTAGAAACAAAAAACCGACATAAAGTCGGTTTTTTGTTTTGTTTTTTCGAATTATTCGTCATCGGGCATATCCACCTGCACCGCTTGTATTGCAGGGTCATAAGAAAGCATAGGCTCGATATCCTTGTTGTTGATCTTTCTGTCGATGTAGTTCTTTGTAATCTTTCTTACAAGACCTGCCATAACAACAACACCGATAAGGTTGGGGATCATCATAAGTCCGTTGAATGTATCGGAAATATCCCAAGCCAAGGAAGATGTAAGAATTGCGCCGAAGATAACTGTGATAACGTGAATTATCTTGAAAACGATAGTTGTCTTGCTTCCGAAAAGGTACTCCCAAGCCTTGGAGCCGTAATGCGACCAACCAAGAACTGTGGTAAACGCAAAGAGGAACATTGCGATTGCGATGAATCTCGCACCGATATTACCCCAAGGAAATACTGTGTTGAAAGCGCTTGCAACAAGTGTAGCATCGTTGCAACCCTCTGCCATAAGACCTGTAGAAAGGTCATATACTCCCGATGTAAGAACAACAAGAGCTGTCATTGTGCAGACGATCATTGTGTCAGCAAACACTTCAAATACACCCCACATACCCTGTGTAACAGGCTCTTTTACTGTGGAGTTAGAATGTACCATAACAGAAGAACCAAGACCTGCCTCATTGGAGAACACGCCTCTCTTGAAGCCCTGTGTCATAACCTTACCGATAACAGTACCGATACCACCGCCCACAACAGCCATAGGCTTGAATGCGGTTACGAAGATAGCCTTGAATGCAGGAAGAATCTGTGCATAGTTTACACCGATAACAACCAAGCTTCCAAGAACGAAAAGAACAACCATAAAAGGTACTACCTTTTCAGCAACATTTGCTATTCTCTTAAGACCGCCGATTGTGATAAGCGCGGTAAGCGCCATAATAATAACACCGAGAATAAGATTGTAAAGGCTTACTCCGCCAAATACCTGAATAGAGGAAAGCGCCTCAACATTAAATGCAGATGCAACATTTGCAACTATCTTGTTTACCTGACCCATGCTTCCGATACCGAAGGATGCAAGAATTGCGAAGATAGAGAAAAGTATTGCAAGAACCTTTGCCACCGTCTTGCAGCCCTTCTTCTTGCCAAGACCGTCAACAAGGTAGTACATAGCACCACCAGACCACTCACCGTCCTTGTTACGGCGGCGGTAATAAATACCAAGAACATTTTCAGAGTAGTTTGTCATCATTCCGAAGAATGCCGCAAGCCACATCCAGAACACCGCACCGGGACCGCCAATTACGATAGCCGCAGCAACACCGGCAATATTACCTGTACCGATGGTAGCAGCAAGAGCTGTACAAAGCGCCTGGAAGGGTGAAATAGACTTCTTATCCTCACTATGCCCGATAACGCTCTTCTTGAAAAGGCTACCGAGTGTGTGCTTCATCCAGTGTCTGATGTGTGTTACCTGGAATACACAAGTGATAAGGGTCATAATGATACCAACGCCGACAAGAAGCCATACGCCGGTCTTTGTCCATACGAATGTATTGATTACATCGTTGAACGCTGCAAGTTTATCCATAAACTGCATTTGTTTTTCCTCCTGAAAAATAGAATTGAAAAAATAAAACCGCTGATAAACCTCAGCGGCTCGGAAATTTGACTTACAGACAAACACAATTTACGGTTTATTGTCTGCTCTGTCCTTTTGCCTGAGAGATTCGGCTTTTTAAGCCTTGCACCTTCGGCACCCATTTAAGAGATTCTCCAGAGCCCCTCCACCCTCAGTCTTTTGCAATCCTAAAGGCTTCAACGGTTTATGTTAATATTATACCATATTTTCATTAAAATTCAATATGCAATCTGCACAAAACTTTTGCATATTTCGACACAAAAATATCAAATCACACAAAAAGCCCCATAAATAAAGCAATGGGGCTTAAATTTATTACTTAAACACCTTTTGATACTGCTTTCCTTCAAGAGCGCAGTAAAGAGTTTGGGGAAGCAATTTGAAATCGGCAATAAGCGAATGAGGCTTTTCAATAGGCTCATCCTGCTCCATTGGAACAAAATATACCGATTTTCTTGTCAGCAATGCGCCTATATTTTTAAGGTTCGACGAAAGCGCGTCGTTTGAAGCCAGAGCAAGAATAAGCGGGCGGTTGCTTCGCAAATGCGCTTTTGCCGCCATTGAAACCGCAGTGTCGGTTATTCCGTTGGCTATCTTTGCAAGAGTATTGCCTGTACAGGGTGAAATTATAAGCGCGTCAAGCTTTATCTGGGGTCCAAGAGGCTCGGCTTGAACTATGGTATGAATTATATCGCGGCCGCACAGCTCTCTGACCTCATCGATAAGCGCCTTTGCAGTTCCAAACCGCGTATCGGTAGTATAAACATTCTCACTCATTATGGGAATTATCTCATACCCGTTTTCAAGAATACTTTTCATCATTTCAAGGGATCTTTTATGGGTGCAAAACGAGCCGCAAAAGGCATATCCGATAATCATATTCCAAGCTCCTCCTCAATGATATTTATAATCGATTCAGCAATTATCCGCCCCGCGGAGCGAGGCGCTGTTTTGGCGGGCAACGCCAAGGCTCGGATAATCTCGTAATTATATTTCTTTGCCGCCACAAGGTCAACACCGCCGGGAGCTGACGCAAGATCAATAAAAACGGTCTCCTTGGGAATTTGCTTTATAATATCCTCAGTAACTATCCAATGAGGTACAGTATTATATATAAGATCATAATTGTCGGCTAATTTCTCAAGACTGCATTTGCCGTCAATATATTCTATTTTCACACCGTTATAGCCCTCCGACTGGGCTTTTGCCACACTTTCGGGCTTGCGGGCAAAAATTGTTACAGCTGTGCCGAGTGCCTTTAGTCTTAACGCAAGCGCTTCAGCAATACGCCCGTATCCGAGAATTGCCGCTTTAGCGCCAAACAGCGTACAATCGGTTTTTTCGATAGATATTCCGATTGCCCCTTCGGCGGTGGGAACAGCGTTTTTGATCAAAAGCTCTTCCCTATTGAAATAATCAAATATCCTTATATCTCTCTTGGCGGCATATTCTCTTATTCTCGGGCTTATCCGCCCCCCAAGAACAATAGTGTCAGCAGGCAGCATATCAAGCATTTTATGTAGCTTTATTCCGCTTTCTTTTGAAAAAAGAGGGCAATTTACCCTTACATCATCCTCGCTTGGCGGAGTAGGAAGAACTACTGCCCTAGCCCCCGCAACTGCTTCCTCACAAGTGCTTTTGCACCACGATGGCGACGGAAAATAGCTTTCATCAATACCCCACACCGAAACATCTGCACCATTTTTAGCAATATCCTTTACCGCTTCAATACTTCGCTTGTCGCCGCCTATAAAGGCAATTCTGATATTTGTTTTCATAACGCACCTCTCATTCTTTTTATTATAATGATATGAATAGAAATAACCAAAGGTTAAAGCCCCTGTTTGATAAATAATGTGCGGATAATTATGAAATTCTTCTAAAAAAACTTAAACACTTATTGCAATTATCGGAAAAATAATGTATAATATAATAGAGTGAAAAATCGGATTTTTGTGAGGTACAATTTATGCTCAGAACGACCACGCTTTATACAAGACTTAAAGCATTAAATATTCCCTGCAGCGAAATTCTTTCTATGTCCAACCACACTTCCATGCAGGTGGGCGGAATTGCATCAGTAGTTGCATTTGTCCGCAACGCAGAGGAGCTTATAAACGCAATAAAGGAAGCGAGAAACCAATACATAAAATATGTTGTTATCGGTAACGGAAGCAATGTGGTCTTTTCTGAAAAGGGCTTTGACGGACTTGTTATAATCACAAACAATATGAAAAGCTTCTCTGTTGAAGACAACATTATCAAGGCTGACTGCGGTGCTTCAATCTCAAAGCTTGCCATAGCCGCGCAAAAAGCGGAGCTTACAGGTCTTGAATTTGCATACGGCATTCCCGGAACTGTAGGCGGCGGACTGTTTATGAACGCAGGAGCTTTTGGCGGAAATGTATCGGATGTGGTCGTTTCATCTATCTGCTATGACACAAAAAAAGATGTTATAAGAAAAATCGACCTTGACGAACACGAATTCAATTACAGAGAAAGCATATATTCAAAAAATCCTCACTTAATAATACTTGCCGTTATGATGGAGCTTAAAAAAGGAAAAATGGCTGACATCATTTCTGCGATGAACCAGAATGTCCGTGCGAGAAAAGAAAAGCAGCCTCTTGAATTCCCGAGTGCGGGAAGCGTTTTTAAGCGTCCTGTAGGACACTACGCAGGTGCGCTTATTGAAAACTGCGGACTTAAAGGTTATCGCATAGGCGGAGCCGAGGTTTCGGAAAAACACGCGGGCTTTATTATCAACAGAGGCGACGCCACTGCCGATGATGTTATGGCTCTTGTAGAACATATCAAAGCCACCGTTTCCGAGAATTACGGCGTTGAGCTTGAGTGTGAGATAAGATATATAGAAGGTTAATATGGGTATATTTTTCAATCGCCATTTAGCTTTGTTTTGTTCAATATTTGCAGCCGCATCCCTATGTGGCTGCATTTTGTCATACAAAATTAAATGTGTTGTGTTGATTGTTTCCCTTCTCCTGTTGCTTGCTTTAGCTATTATTTTTGCTTTCCTGAAAAGACACAAAGCCGCAATTATAACAGTAATCCTGTGCATAGCCTTTATGACTTTAGCCCTTTTAATTTCGGCTTTGAAAATGGATATACCTATCAAGAACGCAGGAGAATACTCAAATGAGCAACATAATATTACCGCAACTGTCATTGAAATAAATTATCAAAACGATTTTTATTCGCTTTATACGGTCAGGATAAACGAAATAGACGATAAAAAAGTATCGAAAAAAGCTGCACTTGAGCTTGAATATAACGCCTCCCTAAAGCTTGGAGATATTATTTCACTTTACACAACTATAGAGGCAATCGATAAGCATTCAAGCAAGCCGCAATCATTCTACAACGAAGGAATCTTCTACTATATTTCATCTGCTCCCGCGGTTACAGGACACAAAGAAAACTTGGGCATAAAGCTTCACAAGCTGAATCAAAATTTAAGTGAGCTGATTTACGATCACATCGACGGCGAAAGCGGTGCTCTTGTTTCGGCGCTTATTCTCGGAAACAAAAATCTGCTTTCCTCTCAAACAATAAGAGATTTCCGGCGCGCGGGAATTTCTCACACAATCGCCATAAGCGGAATGCATCTGTCTATCTTAATGCTTTTGTTTGATTTTGTCTTAAAAAAGTTAAAGCTCAAAAAATCTGTAAGAGGCGGAATAGTTGTTCTCGTTGCCCTGTTTTATCTGGCGCTGACAGGCTTTTCGCTTTCCACCGTGAGAGCATTTATTATGAGCTCAATGGCGTATTTGGCCTTCATCTTCAGAGAAGACAGCGATATGCTCACCAATCTTTTGTTTTCTCTGTTCATTATTTTGCTTGTATCGCCCTATGCCATTTACGATATAGGTCTTTGGCTGTCCTTTCTTGCCGTTTTGGGAATATTTACCGCGGGATATTTTATAAAGCTGTTTTCTGACGCTATATACGCCAAAACAAAGCCCAAAAGCAAATATGAGAAAAGATTGTCGCCAAAGCTTGCCCGCATTTTCGTTATCCTATTTTCAAGCGTGGTCATAACTATAGCTGCCAATGTATTTATTTGTTTACCTGCGTGGCTATATTTTGACGAAATATCGCTTATTTCTGTAATATCAAATCTTATAGTATCACCTTTTATCTCCATCATACTTTCGCTCGCTCCCATATTTATACTCACAAGTCCTATATCATTTTTGGCAAACACACTTAGTCTTATAATACAGAAAATATGCGAGCTTCTTCTTTGGATAGTATCTTATCTCACCTCGTTTTCAAGTATAACGGTTTCTATGAACCACAGCTTTATCAAGCCTATAGTTATTTTTCTGTCAGCTTCACTTGCCCTTTGTCTTATACTTAAATTCAAGAGAAAATGGCTTATAGCAATTCCGCCCCTTATAGCGGCAGTTGCCTTTGCCTTAGGGTTATTTATAACATCCCAATACTATTCACAAATGCTTGACCTTGAATATATCAGCGATACCGAATCCGAGATGTTGCTTTTGCGCGACGGAAACGAACATATTATAATTGATATATCATCGGGAGCAAACGCGTATACATACGACGCCTACAACAGAGCCATCAAAAACACAGCCACAGAAATATCCTCGTTTGTGATTACACACTACCACAACCGACATCAAAGCACACTTTACAAGCTTTTCAGACAGGCAATTATAAAAACGCTTTATCTCCCATATCCTCAAAATATCGATGAATATTATATAATGCAGGCATTATCCTCGGTTGCTCTTGACGCTGATGTTGATGTAGTTTTATATGATTCGAGCGTACAAACAAATATCAGCAAAAATGTTAGAATAAACCTTTCACAGCGCGGTTACTTGAAGCGCTCAACACATCCCATATTTTATTTCACATTGAGCATACCATCCTCTGATATATTATTTTTAAGCGAATCATCAACAGAAAACAATATTTTTGGTGCAGAGCTTGATAACGCCTTGGATAATTCAAAAACAATAATTTTAGGCGCGCACGGACCAAAAACAAAAAACAGCATTTCGCTTAACACCAACGATCCCAAAATATTGATTTTTGCCGATGAAAACATACGAAATCACTATGAAAATACTGAGAACAATAATTTTGTGATATATGAAAATACATCATATATAAAAATAAGACTTCCAAAATAAAAATGACGAGTTTTTACTCGTCATTTTTATTCCTCAAAGCTATCGGCAAAGTTAGTTGCCAGAGTGTCGCATCGCTCGTTATACGCGTGTCCGTTATGCCCTCTTACCCAAACAAGCTCTACCTTATGAATCTCCAAAAGTCCAAGCAATCTCTCCCAAAGATCGGGATTAAGCGCCGGAGATTTGTCCGCCTTTTTCCAGCCCTTTGCCTTCCAAGAGTAAACCCAACCCTTGGTTATAGAATCTATCATATACTTTGAATCTGAATACAAGGTTACCTGACAGGGCTCTTTGAGTGCTTCAAGGGCAGATATTGCCGCCATAAGCTCCATTCGGTTATTGGTGGTCAGCTTTTCGCCGCCGCTTAATTCTTTTTCGCGTCCTTGGTAAACAAGTATAGCACCCCAGCCTCCGCGGCCGGGATTTCCTCGGCAAGCACCGTCTGTATATATATCAACCTCTCTCATTGTTTCGTCCTTTGTCTGATATTTTTCTTATATTTATTTTACCACACATACCGAATTATGTCAACATCTTCCCGATATATTGTTGGACTACCCTGTCGACACAATTCGAGTTTTCATATGGAACATTTATATATAAATTAAAAAACAGCCCCGTAGGGCTGTTTTTTAACCGCAACAATGTCTTGTGCCATCACGCTCACGGTTGCGAGAATCTTCTCTGCAGCCGGCGCCGTTGCTTCCCGATGAAAACTCACCGATTGGGAAAGGCATAGCATTAAATACGCAGCAAGGATCATCTGAACCTGCGGCAACACATTCCTTGTCGGGAACGGCATATTCTGTAGCGTTTACAAGATACTGCGCGGGACGAACTATTCTTATTACAGAAAATACTCCAACAGAAATGCTGAGATACTTTTCTCCGTTATCATCAAGCATTCCGTTTATTCTTGATGTTATAGACTGTGGGAACTCGTTGCAGCAGCAATGGCAGCAGCAATCGTCCTTGTTCTCTTTAACCTTAACATTAAGAATAATAGGATCAACAACCTCAACTACCGCAATGGGAACATTCTTACTTCCGCAGCAAAGCTCGGGAACAGTACAGTAGTCATTTGCGTCGGGGTTACTCTTATAAATGCTTACATTGCTCTCGCCGCCGAAAAGAACAACATTCTTTTCAAGTACGGCAACACCCTCAAATTCCTGAGAGCGTCCGTTTCCAACGCAAGCCTCAAAGGTAAGCTTGAGATAAAATTTGATGTTAACCGAGTAAAATCCGTGGTTGAATTTAACGGGATCAATCGAAACATAGGTTCCCGCAATGCAGGAATCCTTAACCCTGACCGACGAGGTATGTTCTATAATCTCGTTTCCGCAATCGGTCAGATAAACTTTTACATCCTCGTAGCAATCCCTATCTCTGCAGGAATCAAGTATCTTGTTGGTTTCAATACAAACCATATCACGAGATCCCGAAAGCGAAGGAGTACCACAGGAAAATCTATTTTCCGCCATAGTAAATATCCTCCATAAATATTAGGACGGTGAATATATCACCTTCAATATCATACTATGCGGATAAACAAATTTTGACAATAAACAACAGAATTAAAAGAAGGAAAGCTGCGCGGTTTCGCTTAAATCATCAAGAACTCCGTTTCGCTTAAGTATCTCAATAACGCTCTTTGAAACCTTTCCCCTTATCTGAAGGTCCTCGACCGAGAAAAATGGCGATTCTTCGCGGGCGGATATTATATTTGCCGCCGCATTTTCTCCAAGTCCCGGAAGCGCGGAGAACGGAAGTCTTATCTTGCCGTCCTCGGGAAGATACATAAATGAGTGTGATTTTTCAACGCTTACAGGCAAGAACTTTATATTTCTCGCGTAGCATTCGTTGATAAGCTGAAGTGTGGGAATTGAACCAATCTCCTTGGGAGATGCCTCTTTTCCTCGCCTTTCAATATCCTTAATATAATCAACTACATATTTCTTGCCCTTCATAGCAATCTCGGCATCAAAGCCGTTGGGCGCAACCGTAAACATCGCGCAATAGAAGGCTATAGGTATATATATTTTATACCACGCAAGCCGTATAGCCGACATAACATATGCCGCCGCGTGAGCCTTGGGGAACATATATTTTATTTTTTTACAGGAAGGAATATACCAATCGGGCACATTTGCCTCGCGCATTTTTTCTTCCCATTCAGGTGTAAGTCCCTTTCCTTTTCTAACGCTTTCCATTATCTTAAAGGCAAGGCTATTGTCCATTCCGTATCGGATAAGGTCAAGCATAATACCGTCGCGGGTTCCGATAACCTCTGAAATTGTACAGGTGCCGTTTTTAATAAGATCCTGCGCGTTACCAAGCCAAACATCGGTTCCGTGAGTAAGTCCCGATATCTGAAGAAGGTCAGCAAAATTTTTGGGCTGCGCATCTTTAAGAACACCCTGAATAAATCGAGTACCAAACTCGGGCAAACCAAAAGTACCAAGCTCTGTATCGATGTCATCGGGAGTAACGCCAAGAGGCTTTGTAGAATGGAAAAGCTCATACACCTCTTTGTCATTCATCTTTACATCCATTACACTTGTGTTGCTGAATCTTTCAAGATATTTATACTTGGTAGGAATATCGTGTCCAAGCTCGTCAAGCTTAAGAATTGTATCGTGAAGATAAGAAAACGCAAAGTGAGTTGTTACAATACTCGAATTGGGGTCATCGGCAGGATGCTGGACGGGCGAGAAATCAAAGACCTCATACTCTCTGGGAACAACTATAATTCCGCCCGGGTGCTGACCTGTTGTTTTCTTGATTCCCACACAGTTGGCAACAAGTCGGTTTACCTCTGCGCGGCTAAGGCTTACGCCCTTTTCCTCAAGATACTTCATAACATATCCATATGCGGTCTTATCGGCAAGTGTACCGATAGTTCCCGCCTTGAACACATTCTCCGAACCGAAAAGGTCCTCGGTATATTTATGCACTCGACCCTGTACATCACCCGAAAAGTTAAGGTCAATATCGGGGGATTTATCTCCATAGAAGCCAAGGAAGGTTTCGAAGGGAATGTCGTGTCCGTCGGCATTATACTTTGTTCCGCACACAGGGCAATTTGCGTCGGGCAGGTCAAAGCCCGAGCCAACGCTTCCATCGGTTATAAACTGTGAGTGCTTGCAGTTAGGGCAAACATAGTGGGGCGGCAACGGATTAACCTCCGAAATACCTGCCATCGACGCAACAAAGGACGATCCAACCGATCCTCGCGAGCCGACAAGATAGCCCTGACTTTCGCTATACCAAACAAGCTTTTGGGCAATCATATAAAGCACCGCAAAGCCGTTTTTGATAATTGAATTAAGCTCCTTTGAAAGCCGCTTTTCAACAATTTCGGGCAACTCCTCACCGTAAATGCTTTTGGCTCTTGTCCAACAGATATTCTGAAGATCCTCTTCAGCGCCCTCCATTTTAGGAGTGAATGATCCGTTTGGTATAGGGCGCACATTATCGTCGATAAGGTCTGCAATTACATTTGTGTTGGTAACAACCACCTCATACGCCTTTTCCTCACCGAGATAGCTGAATTCCTCAAGCATTTCCTCGGTAGTACGGTAATAAAGGTGAATATCTCTGTCAGCGTCCTTGAACTTCATTCCGCTGCAAAGAATCTTTCTGTATATCTCGTCCTCGTCGTCAAGGAAATGAGCATCACAGGTAGCCACAACAGGCTTATTATGCTTTTCGCCAAGAGCCACTATTCTTCTGTTAAGATCGCGTAAGCCTTCCTCGTTAGGTATTCTGCCCTCCGCAACCATAAACATATTGTTTGATATTGGCTGAATTTCGAGATAATCGTAAAACTTGACTATATCGTCAATTTCACTTTCGGGCTTGTTGTCAAGAATAGCCTGCATAAGCTCACCCGCCTCACAGGCAGAGCCGATTATAAGCCCCTCGCGGTGCTTTTCAAGCTCGGATCGGGGGATTCTGGCGTTACGCTTAAAGTATTTAAGGTAGCCGTCAGACACAAGCTTATAAAGATTTTTAAGTCCCTCGGTGTTTCTTACAAGAAGAATCTGGTGATATGTAGGAAGCTTGAGAGGGTCGGATTGAGCTATCATTTCTCTGTGAAGATCGCTGAAGCTCTTTATATCACGCTCTCTCATCTGCGCAAACATCTTTAACAAGATATGCGCCAGCATTTCCGCATCATCGCAGGCTCTGTGATGATTAAAGTCGCCAAGATTATAATTCTTTGCAAGAGTATCAAGCTTATGATTTTTAAGGGAGCTGTTCAAAAATCTTGATAACTCAAGAGTGTCAAGATAGGAGTTTTTGAATTCAAGGTTACAAGCGCTCGCAAAGTGGCGCACAAAGCCCACATCAAATCTTGCGTTATGAGCTACAAGCATACTATCCCCGATAAACTCAAAAAACTTAGTTAACGCCTCACCTATAAGAGGCGCGTCAGCCACCATTTCATCTGTTATAGAGGTAAGTCGTACTATTTCCTCGGGAATAGGCACTTCGGGGTTAACAAATGTGTTGAACTTGTCAACTATTTCACCGTTCTTTATCTTTACCGCACCTATTTCGGTTATCTTGCAGGTGAGAAAGGAAAGTCCTGTGGTTTCAATATCAAATACAATTATTTCATCATCAAAGCCGGGTCTTCCCGCGCCGCCTATAGCACTTGCGGTATCATTGACATAATACGCCTCAAGACCATATATAACCTTGATTCCCTTAACCTTTTCGGCAGTCTGCATCGCTATAGGATAGCCCTGAAGGTTTCCGTGGTCGGTTATAGCCACCGCCTTATGTCCCCAAGCCTTTGCTGTTTTAACAGCAACATCGGGGGGGATAAGAGCGTCCATAGCAGACATATTGGTATGCAAATGAAGCTCTACGCGCTTCTGTGGAGCATTGTCTGTACGCTTTATACGCTCAACAATGGCAATATCCGATACAAAGAAGGTTAGATCCTCGTCAACCTTGCCCCGTCTTGTTTCGTGCTTTGCATAGCCGTTAAGAGCGACCGAAACGCCGTTCTTAACAAAGGAAGCAAGCTCCTTTGCCTCGTCAATATCCATATAGCTTCTTATTTCAATAGATGCATACCCATCGGTAACACAATATGATGTGTTCATTTTATCCCCTGCACGGGTAGGCTCCTGTGTAAAGCCAAAAACCTCGCCCACGACAACACCCTTCATGGGTCTTGTAAACTCAGAAAGCGGGGTGGGATTTATCTCAAAGGCATCACCCACACAATAATTGGGCGACGAAAGATCAAAGCGCATATTTCCTGAGCAATATATGCCGTCCTCAAAATGTGCTTCATATTTTTTGCTGTATATGGAAATCGCACGGGGAAGCTGAGGCGCAGGCGGCTCAGCAGAAGCCGCGCCCGCGTCAAACTCATTGGTTTTGCTGCGGTTAGCATAGTTTATGCTTGCCTGTCGCATTTCCTTGTGAAGCTGCTCTATTTCCCTTGCCTTAATCTCGTCGGCTCTGCTCTGAACGCTTTCGTCCCTTACAACACTTACTTTTTTATTTATCCCAAACTCGGAATATATAATCTTTTCAATAACCTTAGGTGTATTCGCATCGTAAAGCAGAGAAATTCCGCCCTCGGAAAAAGGAATTTTTATAGAAATATTATCGCCATCGTGTTCAAATTCGAAATTCGAAAAGAACCCTCTTGCAACAACGCCTGTCCGTTCTGCTTCAAGAAGTATTTGAGAAATATATCTGTCATCAAAGCTGTCGGTGGGATATGTAGGAAGAATTCGCACACAGTTAAGGCTATAATCTCGCTGAATTTCAGCTTCAGCCTTATACAAAAGCTGCTTTCTGACTGTTTTCGGAAAGTTAGCCTTTATTTCAGCGAAACGCTTGTCCCTGTCAACCCTGACCTTTATGTCGGTTGCCCCGAGAAGCATATCCCTGACATCGTCCGATGGCTTTAATATATTAAATATCTCCAAAAAATTTTTCTGTGCCACGATACACCTATCCTTTAATTTGTTCTCTGTTCCCTTATATACTCAACAAGTGTGTTTATAATTTCATCTTCGGGTATCTTTCGAAGTATTTCGCCGTGGGAAAACAACAAGGCTTCTCCCTTTCCACCCGCTATTCCGATATCCGCCTCTCTCGCTTCACCCGGACCGTTTACAACGCACCCCATAAGAGCGACCTTGAGAGGAATATCTCTGAGTCCCTCTTTATCAATCGCCGCTTCAAAGCTCTTTACAAGCTGAATGAGGTCTATTTTTGTTCTTCCGCAGGTAGGACAGCTTACTATATTCAAGCCACTCTGCCCTTCAATGTTAAGCGCATTTAATATATCCTTTGCCGAATCTACCTCAACAAGCGGGGCGTCGGTCAACGATACGCGTATGGTATCACCAATTCCATCATTTATCAGCGCACCGATTCCTATAGAGCTTTTTATCAATCCCGATTTGTATCCGCCCGCCTCTGTTACCCCCAAATGAATGGGATACTTGATTCTTTCGGCAAGCATACGGTTTGCCCTTATCATATTTTCAACATCTGATGCCTTTATTGAAATCACGATGTTATCAAAATCGTATCTCTCAAGCAAGGAAATATGATACAAGGCGCTTTCCACAAGTGCCTCAGCGCTTGGCTTTCCGTATTTTTCAAGTATGGATTTTTCAAGCGATCCACTGTTGACACCAATTCTTATAGGGATATTCTTCTGCGAGCAAGCGCGGCAAACCGCCTTTACATTCTCGTCAGCACCAATATTTCCGGGGTTTATCCTTATCTTGTCGACACCAAGCTCTGCGCACTTAAGCGCAATTTTGTAATCAAAATGTATATCAGCCACTATAGGCACACCCGCTCCGCTTTCCTTTATAGCATTTATAGTGCTTGCCGCGGAAATATCGGGAACTGTAATTCTTACAACATCACAGCCCTTTGCCTCAAGCGCCTTTACCTGTGCAACGGTAGCAGACACATCTGCGGTGTCGGTATTAGTCATTGACTGAATGGCTATCTTGTTTTTTCCGCCGATAGCCATATTGCCTATTTTAATTTCTTTTGCTTCTCTTCTTTTTTTATTATAATCCATTATCAAAACAACCTTAAAACATCATTGAATGTTACGAGAGCCACTAATCCTAACATCAGCACAAGCCCCACAAAATGAATATATCCCTCGATTTTAGGGTTAAGCGGTCTTCCGATTATAGCCTCAATCAAAAGGAAAAGAATTCTTCCGCCGTCAAGGGCAGGAATGGGAAAGAGGTTAAAAACACCAAGATTTATTGTTATTATAACAAAAATATACAAAAAGTAATACCAACCCATTGAGGCAAAATCGCCTATAGTCTGGGTTATTCCTACAGGTCCCGACACCGCCTCAAGCCCATATCTTCCGCTCAAAAGGTCAACAAATGAGTCAACTATCATTTTCACAGTAGATAATGAACGGAAATAACTGTGCTTTAATACATTTACAAATGTAAAATCCTCGGTTGACGGAACAAAATCCGCCCTGCCGAAAACCATATTGTCAACCGCCTCTGTGGGGAAAACAACATCGTCAACTACAAGTCTGTTTCCGTTTCTTATAACGGTAATATCTACAGGTTCAGCTCCTTGGTATGTTATCTCGTAGTTTATCTCATACCAGGTGTGAACTCTTGTTTTGCCGATTTTAACTATCTTATCTCCGCTTTCAAGTCCGAAATCAGAGCTGATTGCCTCTCTGTCGGGCGAATAATACACGGTGTTTGAGTAAAGCGCCGTAGCAGAGCTAACCATAACTATCATTACAAGAAAACCGAGAAGAAGGTTCATAAGGGGTCCTGCAACGGTAATTGAAAGACGCTTAAAGACCGATTGATTGCCAAAGGCTCTATCGCTATCCGACTCCTCGTCTTCGCCAAGCATACTTACATATCCGCCTATAGGCAAAAGGCGAAGCGAATATTTAGTTGTTCCGTCCTTGGCATTCCAGCCCCCAATTTTAGGGCCCATTCCTATTGAGAATTCCTTAACCTCAACACCGCAGGCTCTGGCACACAAAAAATGCCCAAGCTCGTGAATGAATATAAGTATACCAAAAACTAAAATCGCCAGAAGTATATATCCGATACTGATATTTACCACCCCTTATCTGTAAATTATGCCCCGAGCATACGCTCTTGCCTCTCTGTCTGCATTTAATATCTCGTCAAGCGAACTGCACGAGCTATACAAGGAAAGTGCCTCAACCGTTTTTATCACAGAGTCGCTTATTCCCAAAAACGAAAGCTTATCCGCAAGAAAGGCTTCAACCGCTACCTCATTAGCCGCGTTAAGCACCGCGGGCATAGCGCCGCCCTTTTGCTTGCATTTTATAGAGCAATCAAGCAAGGGAAAAGCCTCTGTGTCAGGCTCAAAGAAGCTTAAATTGCCTATCTTTGCAAGGTCAAGCGGAGAAATCACCGCGTCTTTGCGCTCTCCGCCGAAAATGCCGTACTGAATACAATATCTCATATCGGGTACAGACATCTGCGCGATAACACTGTTATCAATATATTCCACCATAGAATGTATTATACTTTCTCTGTGGACTATAGCCGAAATTTTACTGATATCAATTCCAAAAAGATGAGATGCCTCTATAAGCTCAAAGCCCTTGTTCATCAAGGTAGCGCTATCAATGGTTATCTTTGCCCCCATAGACCAGGTGGGGTGAGCCAACGCCTTTACCGCGTTAACCTCGGCAAGTTCTTCCCTTTTTCTTCCGAAGAATGGGCCGCCCGATGCTGTAATAATAAGCCTTTTAACATCATTATGATTTCCCGAACGCAGACATTGGTGAATCGCACAATGCTCACTGTCTACAGGGATTATCTCAACATTATTATTTTTTGCCTCAGACATAACAATATCGCCTGCCACCACAAGCGACTCCTTGTTTGCAAGCGCAAGTCTTTTTTTACTCTTGATAATTTCAAGAGTAGGCAACAAGCCGGCTTCGCCGATTATGGAATTAAGCGCTACATTTCCGTCGCTTTCGGAGATCATTTCACAGATTCCCTTTTCGCCGCCAAAAACCTTTATATCTGTATCGGCAAGCGCGATCTTAAGCTCCTGTGCGGCGTTCTCGTCCGACATAGCGCAAAAGGCAGGTTTGAATTCTCTCGCCTGCTCTTCTACTCGTTTATAATTTTTATTGGCGCATATGCAGGATACCTGTGCGCCTTGTTTTCTTATCACATCGACCGCCTGCTCACCAATAGAGCCTGTTGAACCAAGCAGATCGATCTTTATAGGGCTTTTATTTATCATAATAAATCCTTATAAGCTTGTAACTATCGTATTTAATATCATCAAAACAGTAGCTACGGCAAGTATTGAATCGAACCTGTCAAGCATTCCGCCGTGTCCGGGGAATATCTTGCCGAAATCTTTAATGCCATAGTGCCGCTTGAGGGCAGACATACACAGGTCGCCCACCTGCGCTATAAGCGCGGCAATCAAGCCGAACACAAACAACTGAACATATCCGTGTGAAATTGGCTTTTCCAATACATTTAAGACATAGCCGAACAAAACAAATGCTCCGCCGGTGAAAAGCGTTCCGCCTATGCTTCCCTCAACAGTCTTTTTGGGGCTGACCTCGGGAATAAGCTTATGCTTACCAAACAATCTTCCGCAGAAGTAGGCAAAAATATCTGTTATCCAAGCCCCCACAAAAACAAGCAGATATGTATATGCGCCTTCCTCAAAGAAATCGTGAAGCACAACTATAGCCGAAAAGCCTACTGTTATATAAAAGGACATAAATGCCGAAACTGCGATCTCCTCAATAGCCAATCTGCCCTTTGAAAAGACAAGCACGGCAAGCATATACAAAACCTCTGCAAGTATAATGCAAGCGGATATCAAGCAATAGCTTTGCAATGTATTTGTTGCCCTTGCGATAACAGGTGAAGCAGCTGCCACCATAAGCAAAGCCGCGCTGAACACAGGCTTGGAGTGGCTTCCGATACATTTCAGCGCCTCATAGCACGCAAGCGCACAGCAAAAGGCAATAGCGATCGGAAATATCCAGGTGTTTGAAAATATCAATACGGGAATAAGCACACAAAGCGCAACCAAAGAAGTTATTACACGAGTAAGCATAACAGGTAATCCTTTCAGGCTACATCATTTATTATCTGTATTTGTTTTGTCAAGCCCGCCAAATCGGCGTTTTCTCAAATAAAAGCTTTCGATAGCCTTGTCAAGTTCTTTTTCATCAAAATCAGGCCAAAGCACATCGGTAAAATAAAGCTCGGAATACGCAGCTTGCCAAAGAAGGAAATTGGAAATTCTGTAATCTCCGCCCGTTCTTATTATAAGGTCGGGATCGGGGCAACCGGCGGTATAAACAGCAGACGAAATATCCTTTTCGCTAATATCAGTGCATCCCTGCTTTATAAGCTTGTTCACCGCCCACGCTATCTCACTTCTTCCGCCATAATTGAAGGCAATATTCAAAATCAAGCTATTATCCTTGCTTTTAGCGTGCAACTTTTCAATTCTATCCTGCAACTCTCTGTCAAAAACAGAAAGATCGCCGATAAAATTAACGGAAAGGTCGTACTTATCTATATTCCTCTCGCACTCGTCTATATACCTGTCAAGAAGCTTCATAATCGAATTAACTTCCTTTTCGGGTCGCTTCCAGTTCTCGGTTGAAAAAGCATAAACGGTAAGGAATTTAAGGTCTATATCCTTGCAATATTCGATTATCTTCTTGAATGTAGCCGCACCGTGAGAATGACCGACCTCTCGAGGCATTCCCCGCTTGGTCGCCCAACGGCCGTTACCGTCCATTATTATAGCAACATGCTTTAATCTATCGTCAAGCTTCATACCAACAAAACAAAGACACGGGGGGGGACTTGGTTCCCGCCCCGTGAACTTTATATCTCCATTATCTCTTTTTCTTTCTTTGCAGTGATTGTGTCGATGTTCTTTACATACTTATCGGTAAGATCCTGAATTGCCTTTTCCGCGCTCTTGAGATCGTCCTCGGTAAGCTCACCGTCCTTCTTCATCTTCTTTGCAAGATCCATTGCATCGCGGCGAATATTTCTGATAGCAACCTTTGCCTCTTCGCCTTCCTTAAGTACCTGCTTGCGAAGGTCCTTACGACGCTCCTCTGTAAGTTGGGGGAATATAAGTCTGATCATCTTACCATCATTAGAGGGGGTAATTCCAACATCAGAAGCAAGAATTGCCTTCTCTATCGCCTTAATGGTAGAAGCATCATAGGGTGTAATTGTAAGTGTTCTTGCGTCAGCTACTCTGATATCTGCCATAGTGGAGATAAGGGTAGGTGCGCCGTAATATTCAAAAGAAACTCTTGAAAGAACAGATGCGTTAGCCTGTCCCGCTCTTATCGAACCGAGATTGTATTCGTAAGAAGCAATCGCCTTCTGCATTTTTTCTTCGTGTGTTTTTGTTGCAAAGCTCATAAGTGTCACCTGTCGGAAATCCGACAATCCTTTCTTATTTTTAGAATTTAATTTTATTTATGAATTTCGGTGCCTACACTCTCACCGATAACGACTCTGTATATATTTTCGGGGTCTTTAAGTCCAAATGCGCAAACTCTGATGTCATTTTCAAGACAAAATGTAGTTGCAGAAAGATCAAGCGCCTTGAGCTGCTTGTCAAGCACCTCTTTATATGTAATCTCATCATACTTTATTGCATCAGGATCTACCTTGGGGTCTGCCGAATAAACAGCATCAATATTTTTTGCCATAAGAATTGCGTCAGCCTCTATTTCAGCCGCACGAAGTGCCGCCGCGGTATCAGTAGAGAAATAAGGAGAGCCTGTTCCGCCGCCGAGAATAACCACCTCACCATTTTCAAGGTTCTTTACGGCATCACGGGCGGTAAAAAGATCCCCAAAGTTGGGCATAACATTAGCTGTCATCACCTTGGACTTTATTCCCATCTGCTCAAAGGTATCCTGAAGCGCCAGCGCGTTTATTGTTGTAGCAAGCATTCCCATTCGGTCGGCTCTGACGCGGTTCATCTTACCGCCCTGTCTTCCACGCCAAATATTTCCTGCGCCAACGATTATAGCAATCTGAACACCGATCTCGGTACATTTTTTCAGAACATTTCCTATCTCATTTACAAAATCGAAATTGATAATATTGCCGTCTTTTCCCGAAATAGCCTCTCCGGAAAGCTTAAGCAGAATTCTTTTATACTTGGGCTTGACCGTTTCCATTATTCTTTTCCCCTCAAAATGAAATTGTTTAATTCAACTATATATATATTACTACATTTTACGCATTTTGTAAACAGAAATTTGTAAAATTTTTTAATTATTTCAAAAAAATAAGCCGAATTTAATACTCGGCTTATTTTTTTCATATAAATCAGTTTGTTGTATAGTTGGGAGCTTCCTTTGTGATGTTAATATCATGAGGATGGGACTCCTTAAGACCCGCACCTGTGATCTTAACGAATGTACCCTTCTGCTTGAGCTCCTCGATAGTAGCCGAGCCACAATAGCCCATACCCGAACGAAGACCACCCATAAGCTGATATACTGTATCAGAAACCGGACCCTTATAAGGAACACGACCCTCAACACCCTCAGGAACAAGCTTCTTGTTTCCTTCCTGGAAGTATCTGTCCTTCGAGCCCTTTTCCATAGCTGCGATAGAGCCCATTCC
Organism: Eubacteriales bacterium; assembly: GCA_045644865.1. Classification (GTDB taxonomy): domain Bacteria; phylum Bacillota; class Clostridia; order Oscillospirales; family CAG-272; genus RGIG8775. The sequence continues at coordinate 25,870 of JAZRHS010000027.1, forward strand.
GCGGTATACCTTGAAGCGTCTGCCCTGATAAAGCTCTTCTTCTCCGGGGCTTTCCTCGCATCCTGCAAGAAGCGAACCGATCATAATAATATCAGCACCTGCAGCGATAGCCTTTACAAGGTCGCCGCTGTACTTAACACCACCGTCTGCGATAACGGGAATGTTATACTTGGAAG
>JAZRHS010000028.1:0-22468 GCA_045644865.1 Eubacteriales bacterium
GGTAACAAAGGAAGACATTCTTTCCGAAACAAGAAAAGCCGAGATTGCATTTGCAAGACACGTTACTGCTTTTCTTATCAAGGAGATGACAGGGCTTTCTTATCCCAAGATTGCAAAGACCTTGAACAGAAGAAATCATACTACCTGTATAAGCTCCTGCAACTTTATTGAGGAAAGGCTTGAGTCGGATAAGGAATTTGCCGCGGAAATTAACGCAATGAAAAAGGAAATTTCGGGAAAATAACCCCAAACTTATCCACAAACGGTTGTTGATAAATTGATTTTGTTTTTTTAGTATTTTTTTATATTTTGCATAGAAATTTATCAACATAAAAATCAACACCTAAAAATACCCTTAAACCATTGATACAATTATAATTTTCAGAGTTATCAACAGATTTTTAAGCATTACTATTACTATTATGAAATATAAATAATATAATAGATAGATTGATACGACCCGACAAGATCGGGAGAAGGAGAAATTATGAAAATAGTTTTCAACAAGCAAAAAATGGCAAGTGCGGTTGCTCCTCTTATGTGCTGTGTTTCAGGCAAATCTACTCTTACCGCCGTTGAGGGAATTCTTATTGAGGCAAAAGCTCCCGATACTTGTATTCTTACAACATTCGACCTTGAAAAGGGTATGAGAATTATTACAAATGTTGAGGTTATTGAGGAAGGCTCTTATATTGTAAACGCACAGAAATTCAGCCAGACTCTTAAGGTAATGGACAATGATACCCTTACTCTTACGGTTGACGACAAGTGCCACGCTATTATAGAATACGGAAAGTCTATTCATCAGATGAATGCACTTAAGGGAACAGACTTTCCCACTATACCCGTTCTCGAAGCTCCTAACGCCTTTACAATAGGTCAGGGAGTATTTAAGGAGATGCTTCAGAAGGTTTCCTTTGCAATGGGTGTTAATGACCAAAGAAATGTTCTTAACGGCTGCTATTTTGAGGTAGAGGACGAAAGAATAATGTCTGTTGCCTGCGACTCCTTTAGACTTTCCAAGTGCGAGAAGAATATAAAGATTGAAAATTCAGGCAACAATGCAAATAAGGATATGAAATTTGCGTTTATTATTCCCAACAAGACTGTTCACGAGCTTATGAGAATGCTTTCTGATGACGAGGAAAAGCCCATTAAGGTATTTGTAACCTACAAGAACCTTATTTTCAACTTTGGTGAAACTGTGTTCTTCTCAAGAGTGGTTGACGGTTACTACATTGATTACGAAAGAGTTCTTGTAAAGAACCATAAGATAACTGTAAAGGTTGAGAGAGCTGTTATGCTTTCTGCTCTTGAGCGAGCCTGCCTTATTACCGAAGAAAGAATTGCGGGAGCTGTAAAGGCTAATGTAAAGCTTCAGATAGAGGGAGAAATTCTTAAGATACTTGCCAATTCCTCTGCTGGAAGCACTTATGACGAAATTGAGGTTGAGCACGAGGGCGATGACCTTCTTATTGCATTCAATAACAGATATCTTATTGATTGTGTAAGAGCCTGCGGCGGCGATGATATAGTTATTTATCTTTCTTCTGCTTTAACAAGCATAAATATTGTTCCTGCCGAAAAGGAAGAGGGAGTAACAGAAGAATATATGCTGTTGCCTGTCAGAATGTAATTAGCACTGCACCCTAAAAGAAAGGTCTTGCGGAGCTTTATAAAAAGCTACCGTTCTTCTCTTATGATTTGCAACAAGGTAGAAATAAAAAATTTTAGAAATTCAGAATACGCGGCGGTTGAGTTTACAGAGGGTGTTAATATACTTCTCGGCTCAAACGCGCAGGGTAAGACTAATCTTCTTGAAGCCGTCTACCTTGCCTGTACTTCAAAAAGCTTCAGGGCTGCAAATGACTCACAGCTTATCAGATTTGGCTGCGAGTCGGCTTCGGTCAGCGTGGATTTTACCGATACAAGACGGCAAAATATAAGCTTTAATTATCAGCTTGGTAAGCGCCGTCAGATTGAAATAAATAAAAATAAAATAACAAAAATCTCGGATATAATAGGACGCTTTAAGTGCGTGCTTTTCTGTCCCGAGCATTTGTCCTTGATTAAGGGAGCGCCTTCTGTAAAAAGGGATTTTCTCGATTTTGCCATTTGTCAGCTTCGTCCTATGTATTCGGTGGCTCTGGGTAAATACGAAAAAATTCTTAAGGAGCGCAACAGCCTGCTTAAAAATGCCCTTGATGACAGGACTACCTATGATAAGACTATAGAATTTTGGAATGAGCAGCTTGTTCACGAGGCGGCGATAATTTCAAGAATGAGAGAGTCTTATATCAAGCAGGCAGAAGCTTATATGGTTGAGTGCTTTCTTGAAATGTCAAAAAGGACAGGTAGAGAAAATGAGATTCCAAAGCTTGTTTATAAGGGAAGCTCACAGCAGGAAAGCTATGAGGATATGAATGTTACCCGCGACAATTATATGCGTCTGCTTCACGAGCGACCCGAAAGAGAGATTTTTGCGGGTACAAGCCTTTACGGTGTTCACAGAGATGATGTTGAAATTTATCTTGGCGACCGCTTGGCGCGTGATTTTGCATCACAGGGTCAGCAAAGGTCCTTGGCGCTCTGCTTAAAGCTTGCCGAGGGTGAAATTGTAAAAAAGGATTCGGGCGAGTATCCTGTATTCTTGCTTGACGATGTACTTTCCGAGCTTGATGAGGGAAGAAGAAAATATCTTATTGACGAAATAAAAAATAAGCAGGTTATTATGACATCCTGCGAGCCCGATGCCGAGCTTTACAAAAACGCTCATGTAATAAGGGTAAACGACGGAATATATACAGTAGAGGAATAAAAATGTATCTTCACGCGGGAAACCGAAAAAACATAAGGGAAAGCAGTATAATCGGTATTTTTGATATTGAAAATTCAACAGTTTCGGAAGTAACAAAGAAGTATCTTTCGGACGCCGAGAAGCGGGGCGAGGTTGAATACGCCGACATTGATGTGCTTCCAAAATCATTTATAGTTTATTTTGACAAAAATCAAGAGTATAAGATCTGCTTTTCACAGCTTTCAACCTCTGCTCTTGAGCATAGACAGAGCCTTGAGGCGTGAAAAAGCGTATTATAAAAAATAACAAATCAAGAAAACAGAAAACTTGAGGAGAAAATATGGAAAATAACTACACAGAAAGTCAAATTCAAGTCCTTGAAGGTCTTGAGGCGGTAAGAAAACGCCCCGGTATGTACATCGGTACTACCTCTATAAGAGGACTTCACCATCTTGTTTACGAGATAGTGGACAACTCTATAGACGAGGCTCTCGCCGGCTACTGCGATAAGATAACCGTTACCATAAATGAAGGCGAAACTATCACGGTAGAGGATAACGGACGAGGTATCCCCACAGGTATGCACCCCAAGCAGGGTATTCCCACCCCTGAGGTTGTATACACAATTCTCCACGCTGGCGGTAAATTTGGCGGCGACGGCTACAAAATTGCGGGCGGTCTTCACGGAGTTGGAGCTTCTGTTGTTAACGCGCTTTCAGAATGGCTTGAGCTTGACGACTGCTACGGCGGCGAGCGCTTTACAGAACGCTTTGAGCGCGGTATGGTGGCAAGAAAGGGTAAAACAGAGGAAGCGCCCGCTGACAGACAGCACGGCGTAAGAGTTACCTTTAAGCCCGATCCCACGATCTTTGAGGAAACTGTTTTCGATTACGAAATTCTTTTGACAAGACTTCGTGAGCAGGCATTCCTTAACGCGGGTGTCAGAATTGTTCTTCGCGACGAGCGCGACGACGAGAACATAAGAGAGGACGACCTTTGCTTTGAGGGCGGTATTAAGTCCTTTGTTGAGTGGAGAAACGAAATCAGCCGTTCTACTCCTATTCACGATGAAGTAATCTATATGAAGGGCGAGAAGGGCTCAAGCATTGCCGAAATTGCTATTCGCTACAGCAACGGTTACGCCGAGGACATTCTTACCTTCGCTAACAATATGAATACTATTGAGGGCGGTACTCACGAAACAGGCTTTAAGAGCGGTATCACCCGTGTGCTTAACGATTATGCAAGAAAATCGGGTATTCTTAAGGACAAGGACAAGAACCTTTCGGGCGAGGATGTGCGCGAAGGTATTACTGCCATTATAAGCGTAAAGCTTGAAAACGCCCAGTTCGAAAGCCAGACCAAAGCAAAGCTTGGTAACTCGGACATCAGAACCCTTGTTGAAAATACCGTAAACACCAAATTAGCCGAGTTCTTTGAGGAAAATCCCTCTGTGGGCAGGGCTATTATAGAAAAGGCTCTTGAGGCTTCCCGCGCCCGTGAGGCGGCGAGAAAGGCAAGAGAGGATACAAGAAGAAAAAGCTCTCTTGACAGCGGCAATACCCTTCCCGGTAAGCTTGCCGATTGTAACTCAAGAAATGTAGAGCTTACAGAGCTTTATCTTGTAGAGGGAGATTCAGCGGGCGGCTCTGCAAAGTCGGGACGCGACTCCCGCTTCCAGGCTATCCTTCCCCTTCGCGGTAAGGTGCTTAATGTTGAAAAGTCCAAGAACAATATTGCCGCAAATCAGTCCTTGCAGCCCATTATTCAGGCTCTCGGATGCGGAATTGATGAGTATTTTGACATAAACAAGCTTCGCTACGGCAAGATAATCCTTATGGCAGATGCCGATGTTGACGGCTCGCATATAAGAATTCTTCTTCTTACATTCCTTTACAGACATATGAAGCCCCTTGTTGAGCAGGGACACATTTATTTGGCTCAGCCCCCTCTTTATAAGGTGTTCAAGCGCGGAGTTAAGCAGGAATATTACGCGTTCTCCGACGAGGAAAGAGATAAATACATCGAAATGCTTGGCGGTCATAATGTTGAAACCCCCAGATACAAGGGTCTTGGTGAGATGAACGCTGAACAGCTCTGGGAAACTACTATGGACCCCGAAACAAGAACAATTCTCCGTGTTACAGTTGAGGACGCACAGGCCTGCGACGAAATGTTTACTCTTCTTATGGGTGATAGCGTTAATGCCCGTAAGGAATTCATCGAGCAGAACGCAAAATTCGCGGAAAACCTCGATATATAACGGGGAGAAGCGTTGAAGAGGCGTTGAAGAGGCGTGGAGAGGCGTGGAGAGGCGTGCGACTTTTTGAAAAAAGTCGCCCAAAAACTTTTCTGGAATTTTAATTTTAGTGGTTGGTTGCGCCGCCGTTAGTTGGGTTTTACTGCTTGGGAGCTTTGGTCGCATAGACAAAGCACGCTCCCGTTGGCAGCGGGGCCCCTTCCCCATCTGCCCTCACGAAAAGATTTAATTTATGTTGGATATAGCCAACGAGCCTTCGTTTAGAAGGCGAGTGGGACGCGGCGTACTATGTTCGCACAAACAATCCTGCGCTGACCTATCGCCTGCGCGTGCTTACGCGCCATCGGTTTTCGTATTGGGAGTGATCTGTTCGCACCGATTAAATTGGGTGAATGGCGAAGCCTATAGGGCAGCGGCGCCCTCGCCGTCGGGGGCTTCCCCGCCGCCGCTGGACAAATGTTGCGGTTATGGAACTAATCAACATAGTTGTCCACAGATAAGCAGTTATCAACAGCCTGTTGAAAACTTTTGTGGATAACCTGTTAATAAGTCGCCAAAACGACAAAATATAAGGCAAATTTTATCAACAAGCCTGTTGAAATCTTAAAATTTCCTATGTTGATATCTCTCTATTTGACAGATTTCGACAGTCCTCAAATAAAAGTTATAATCAGACAAATATTGTTAAATCAAAATCCTTAAAAAGGAGAAAATAAAATTGGCAAAGAGAAACGAAGATCTTTCAAGCATTGAATTCCCCAATCAGTCCATTGTGGATATTGATATGGAAAAGGAAGTTAAAAAGTCCTTTATCGAGTATTCAATGTCAGTAATCATCTCCCGCGCGCTTCCCGATGTAAGGGACGGTATGAAGCCGGGTCAGAGAAGAATTATGTACGCTATGTACGAGGATCACCTCACCCACGACAAGCCCTTCCGCAAGTCGGCTACCACCGTAGGTAATGTTCTTGGTAGGTATCACCCTCACGGTGATGCCGCCGTTTACGGAACTATGGTAAGAATGGCGCAGGACTTCTCGTACAGATACCCCCTTGTTGAAGGACAGGGTAACTTTGGCTCTGTGGACGGCGACGGCGCGGCTGCTTACCGTTACACCGAGGCAAGAATGTCGAAGATAGCTTCCGAGCTTATGGTAGACATCGAAAAGAATGTTGTTGATATGAAGAAAAACTTCGACAACCGTCTTGACGAGCCTACTGTTCTTCCCTCGCGCTTCCCTAACCTTCTTGTTAACGGCGCGGTAGGTATTGCGGTAGGTATGGCTACCAATATCCCGCCCCACAACCTTGGCGAGGTTATCGACGCTACCGTTTTCCGTATGGAAAACCCCGAATGCTCGGTTGATGAGCTTATGGACTATGTTAAGGGTCCCGACTTCCCCACCGCCGCTATGATTTACGGCACACAGGGCATCAAGGACGCTTACCGCACAGGTCAGGGACGAATCATCGTCCGCGCACGCGCTCATATTGAGGAAGACAAGCATCGCATCATCATTACCGAGCTTCCCTATATGGTCAACAAGAGCTCTCTTGTTGAATCTATCGCTAACCTTCACAAGGAAAAGCGCATTGAGGGCATCACTGACCTGCGCGACGAGTCGGGCCGTGATGGTATGCGTATCGTAATCGAGTACCGCAGAGATGCAAACGGCGAGATAATTCTCAATCAGCTTTACAAATTCTCACAGCTTCAGGACACCTGCTCGGTAAATATGCTTTCTATAGTAAACAACGAGCCCAAGGTTCTGTCGCTTGACAAGATACTTGACCTCTACATAGCTCATCAGAAAGAGGTCATCGTAAGAAGAACCAAGTTCGACCTTGACAAGGCTCTTGCGAGAATGCACATCTATGAGGGCTACAAGATCGCTATCGACAACATCGACGAGATAGTTACTCTTATCAAGTCGTCAGGCTCTATTCCCGAGTGTAAGCAGAAGCTTATGGAGCGCTTCGGACTTTCCGACGCGCAGGCGCAGGCTATCGTCGAAATGACACTTGGCAGACTTACAGGTATGGAGCGCGACAAGATCGAGGAAGAGCTTGCAAGACTTACCGCGCTTGTAGCCGACCTTCGCGCAATCCTTGCAGACCCCGAAAGAGTTAAGCAGATAATCAAGGAAGAAATGCTTGAGATCCGCCGCAAGTTTGCCGATGAAAGACGCACCGAGATAACCGAGGCGTACGGCGAGATAGATATTGAGGACCTTATTGAGAAGCACGAGTGCGTTATCACTCTTTCCCACGTGGGTTATATCAAGCGTCAGCCTGCTGACACCTATTCGTCGCAGAACCGCGGCGGTAAGGGTATTATCGGCGCGACTACCAAGGAAGAAGACTATATCGAGCAGGTTATTGCCGTTAACAGCCACTCCGACCTGCTTATGTTCACCAATATGGGTAAGGTTTACACCAAGCGCGCATTCAGAATCCCCGAGGCGTCAAGAACAAGCAAGGGTACTAACCTTGTAAATGTTATTGAAGGTCTTACCAAGGAAGAAAAAATTACCGCACTTATCTCGGTAGACGGATATTCCGACAGCGAGTTCCTTACTATGATAACCAAGAAGGGCGTTGCTAAAAAGACTGTTCTTTCCGACTTTGAGTATCAGCGCAAGGGCGGTAAGATCGCTATCAGCCTTGACGAGGGCGACGAGCTTCTGTTCGTTATCAAGACCGACGGCGAGAGCAATATCATAATTGCTACCGAAAACGGTATGGCGGTCAAGTATTCCGAGTCCACAGTCCGCGCAATGGGCAGAACCGCCCGCGGCGTAAGAGGTATAAGCCTTAAGGGCGACGATGTGGTTAAGGGTGCTGTTAAGGTTGAGGAAGGCAAAAAGCTTGTTACTATTACCGAAAACGGCTTTGGTAAGCTTACCGAGTTCGACGACTTCAGAGAAATGAAGAGCCGTGGCGGTATGGGCGTTGCCTGCCACAAGATAAGCGAAAAGACAGGTAAGCTTGCGGGCATCGAGGGCGTTGAGCCTGATGACGACCTTATGCTTATTACTGTTGACGGAACTATTATCAGAATCAGAGTTGAGGACATTCCTACCTATTCAAGAACCGCAAGCGGCGTAATTATTATGCGCGGCGGAAGGGTTGTAAACTTTACCGCGGTAAAGAAAGCAGAGGAAAAGGACGAGGAGCTGCCCGAAACCGACGAAGATGGAAAAATGATACCCGACGGCGAAGCCGTCGAGGCAGAAGCTACAGAAAGCGAAGAATAAAATAAGGGGCTGATTTCAGCCCCTTTAATAAACCAAACGAATTTATGCCAAACAATTATACATTATACAGAAGCAGCTTCCCTTCTTTTGACGGAAGCTCCAAAATATCGGGCTATATGTGTATGCCCAACCGCAGGACACCGCGTTCGGTAGTTCAGATAGTTTCGGGGGCGGGCAAAAGCTTTGCCGATTATGAGGCTCTTACAGAGCATCTTACAGGCAACGGATATGTTGTCTGCGGACACGACCACCTAAGCACGGGCGAGAGCCGAAATGAGGGCGACACCGAGGGATATTTTGGTAAATTATATGGAAAAAAGATACTTATAGAAGACACCAAGAGAATGACCGCCCTAATAAGACAGAATATTGAGGGACTTTCTGTTGTTATGGCGGGCGACGGTTTTGGCGCTGTAATTGCCGAAACGCTGATAGCCGAGGGCGGCAGTGTTGCCGACGGTTATGTTCTTATTGATTCTCTTGAGGCTTCCCGATTTATAAAAAAATTAAGGCGGGCGGCAAAGCGCCGTTCTCTTTTTTCGGGAGAGAAGAAGCGCGGCGAGCATATAACAAAGATGCTCAATAGGCGCGGCAAAAGGACGGAAAGCGGTAAATCTTATAATATCTCGTCTGATTTGGGGCGCGCTTCTCTCACCTATCGGGGATTTTACGACATTCTTTCGATTGTATGTGATTTGAATAAGATAGGCGGTACGGGATATGGAAAAAAGGATATTCCCCTGCTTGTTATATCCAAGGGAGTAAACCCGAAAAACTCTTGCAAAAACACAGTTAACAGCACATATGAAAATTATATATCAAACCATTTTACAGATGTAAGAATGATACTTCCCGAAGAAACAATTTATAATGAACTTGTTTTTAATTCCCTTTCCGAATGGCTTAACGAGCACGCCTTCTAGCGCGTAGGCGCGGGGAGGCGTCGAGAGGCGTGGAGAGGCGCGGGGAGGCGTGCGACTTCCCCCAAAAAGTCGCCCAAAAACTTTTCTGGAATTTTAATTTTAGAGGTTGGTTGCGCCGCCGTTTGTTTTGGCATAACTGATTGGAAACTTTGGTCGCGTTGTCATAACCGGCTCCCGTTGGCAGCGGGGCCCCTTCCCCATCTGCCCTCACGAAAAAAGTTGTTTGTATTGCCCCCGCCCTACAATGTTACATTTTTAATCTGCAAAACAAGAAAACCTGTGGTGTTTAGCCACAGGTTTTTGTATTGGGTGTGATATGTTTACACCAATTAAATTGGGTGAACGCCGAAGGCTACAAGCCTGCGGGGGCTTCCCCGCCGGTTATTGAAGGAAGAGCTTTTTGTAGAGGAGAACCCAGATACAGTCGAGCCAACCTACAAATGTACCGCCGAAGGTTACTACAACACAGATGATAAGGCGAATAAGTCCACCCTGCTTTGCGAATGTAGACCATCTTACTACGATTTCGGTTACCCAGTTAACACCGGGAATGAGGAGAAGAAGAAGCTGAATGAGTCTGCTTTGTTTGTTAAACCAAGTCATATTAAATACCTCCGTATTTTAGTATATTCATTTTATCATAAAACGACATAAAAGTCAAGAATTTTTTACTTCCCACAAGAGGTCGGCGAGGGCGCAGAATTCCTCTACATTAAGCTTTTCGCCGCGAATATCAGGGCGGTGGCCCGCCTTTTCGATGACCTCTGCAAGCTTTTCCTTGGGAATCTCTGGGAATCCGCAGGAGAGCGCGTTCTGCAGCGTCTTTCTTCTCTGCTCAAAGGCGGCCTTGATGACCTTGAAGAAAAGCTCCTCGTCTTTGGGCTTGCAGGGCTTGTCCTTGTAGAGCTTTATACGAACCACGCTTGAATCCACTTTAGGGGGCGGCATAAAGTTACCCGCGGAAACCTTAAAGAGCTTCTCTGCCTCGCCATAGTAGGAAAGCACCGCGGTTATTGCGCCGCAGTTCTTGCTTCCTGCCTTGGCGCAGAGCCTGTCGGCCACCTCGGACTGCACCATTACCGTGATGTAATCAAAGGGAAGCCGCGATTCAAGAAGCTTCATAAGAATGGGTGTTGTTATGTAGTAGGGCAGGTTGGCGCAAACCGACACGCCGCCTTCAAAGTAGGGGGCGAGAAGGGCTTCGATGTCTGCCTTCATAACATCCTCGTTGATAACAGTTACATTATCGTACCCGTCAAGGGTGTAGGAAAGCACGGGAATAAGCCCGCGGTCTATTTCAAGGGCGATGACCTTTTCGTAGCGTTGCGCAAGCTCGTTTGTAAGCGTTCCGATACCGGGGCCTATCTCAAGAATTGTCCTTGAGCGTCCTTCACAGCAGTATTCGGCAATATCCTCTACCACCATTTTGTTGGTCAGGAAATTCTGCCCGAATTCCTTGTGGAATTTGATGCCGAACACGCTCATTATCTGCTTTATATTTTTAACATCGCATAAATTCATAAAATGCCCTCACAATCTGCTTTTACATCATTTTACCATAAAGAAGTTAAAAAATCAATCGGCGGCTCTAAAAAAAATTAAAAATACCCCTTGATTTATTGGCATTTTCACAGTATAATATAAGATGTATAATTATCTAATAATATCAGCTTAAATAAGAGGAGGAATTATGGAAAGAGTTTCAAAGCACAATTACTACTTGGATATCGCGCAGACGGTTGCCGAGCGCGCTACCTGCTTGAGAAAAAAATACGGTTCGATAATTGTGAAGAACGATGTTATAGTGTCTACGGGCTACAACGGCTCGCCCAGAGGCAGAAAGAACTGCACAGACCTTAATTTCTGTATGCGTGATAAGCTTCAGATACCTCGCGGAGAGCGCTATGAGCTTTGCCGCTCGGTTCATTCGGAGCAGAACGCTATTATTGCCGCGCCCCGCGAGCAGATGCTTGGCGCGACCCTTTATATGGCTTGCGTTGACCCCGCGGACGGCTCTATCGTTCCCGATGTCTGCAGCTGTATGATGTGCAAGCGCGTGGTTATAAATGCGGGTATTTCTACCGTTATTATCCGCGACGACAAGGAGAATTTCCGCGTTATTGATGTTCAGAGCTGGGTTGACGACGACGACTCGTTAAGCGGAAAATTCGGCTATTGATATGAGCGATACGCTTGTAAGAGAGCTTGAGGAAAAGATTGACACAGGGGAAGCGGAACGGCTTGTCTGCTTTGTCTGCACGGGAAACACCTGCCGCTCGCCTATGGCAGAGGCGGTGTTTAATCATCTTGCCTGTGGCGGGGAAAAGCCTTTAAGAGCTGCCTCGGCGGGGCTTGCCGCCTTTGGCGAGCCTATTTCAGAGAACGCTGTCCTTGCTCTTAAAAAGGCGGGGATTCCCTGTGCGGCGCAAAACAATTACGAGGGGCATATTTCACGCCCTATAGACGGCGAGCTTATGGAAAAGGCGGCGCTGGTGGTGGGAATTTCTTCTTCCCACGCAATGCGCCTTATGGCTCTTTTTCCGCAGTTTGCTTCAAAAATAACCTGTATGCCTGAGGACATCGGCGACCCCTATGGCGGCTCGCTTGATGTGTACCGCAAGTGCCTTGACGAGATTCGCCGAGGTGTGGAAAAGATATATTCAATGCTATGACAGAAATAAGACTTATAACAAAGGACGACCTTGAGGATATTGCCGAGATAGAGAGGCTCTCGTTTTCAGAGCCTTGGTCGGAGGCGTCGCTGGAGCTGCTTTTGAGGGATGGCAATTTTGGTGTTGCCGCGTTCTTGGACGGGCGCGCGGTAGCCTATGCGGGTGTAATATCAATTCCCCCCGAGGGAGAGATAACCAATGTGGCGACCCACCCCGACTACAGGCGCAGGGGACTTGCTGACGCGGTAATATCGGGGCTTTGCAAAGAAGTCGAAAAACGCGGAATATACACTCTTTATTTAGAGGTCAGGCGCTCCAACGAGGCTGCTCGCGCGCTCTACGAAAAGCAGGGCTTTCGGGTAATAGGTGAGCGCAAGGGCTTTTATTCGAACCCTCGTGAGGACGCGGTGCTGATGAGGTACACAAGCACGCGCTTGCCTTAAGAAAGTTTTTTGCGGAGTGTAAGAATTTAGTTTTGCGGTTGAACACCGCAAATTTGCTTCGCAAACCCCAAATTCTTACACTCCGCAAAACCTTTCTGTAGGGGTGCGAACAAATTACACAAGGAGAAAACAATGTACATACTCGGAATTGAGTCCTCTTGCGACGAAACCTCTGCGGCTGTCGTCGAAATGAGCGAGGGCGTAAGAAAAATTTGTTCAAATATCGTGGCTTCGCAGATAGATACCCACAGGCTCTATGGCGGAGTTGTGCCTGAAATAGCCTCGCGCGCTCATATCGAGGCGATTTCGCGTATCACCTATGAGGCGCTTGACAAGGCGGGAATTACGCTGGCTGATGTGGGGCTGGTTGCCGTAACATCACACCCTGGACTTATCGGCGCGCTTCTTGTTGGCGTTAATTTCGCCAAATCACTTGCCTTTGCAAACAACATTCCCCTTGTGGGAGTTAACCATATAAAGGGTCATATCGCCGCTAACTACCTAGCCTTTGAGGGTCTTGAGCCCCCCTTTACCGCCCTTGTGGTTTCGGGCGGACACACCTCTATTTATTCGGCTGACAGCTACACGGGCCTTGCGGAGATAGGCTCTACCCGCGATGATGCAGCGGGCGAGGCCTTTGACAAGATTGGGCGCGTGATAGGACTGCCCTACCCTGCGGGCGCGGCTATGGACAACCTGGCGCGGGAGGGGGACAAGCAGGCGGTTGCCCTGCCCTCACCTGCTCTTGCAGGCGACACACTTGACTTTTCTTTCAGCGGCATAAAGACGGCCGCCCTCAATTATATCAACAGTAAAAAACAGGCGGGTGTGGAGATAGACCGCGCCGATCTTGCGGCTTCTTATACCGAGAAAATCGTTTCTGCGGTGGTTAAGAAGGCAGAGGCGGTTCTTGATCAGACAGGCTCAAGGAAGCTTGTGGTGGCAGGCGGAGTTGCGGCAAACTCTCACCTTCGCGCCGCCCTTGAGGCGATGTGCGAAAGGCGCAAGACAGAATTTTTCGTTCCCCCCCTGTCGCTTTGCGGCGACAACGCGGCGATGATAGCCGCCGCGGGCTATTACAAATTCCTTGACGGCAAGACTGCCGACACATCGCTTAACGCCTCGGCACTTGATTAAGCCAAAGCCGATTATCGAAGATTTTTACGAATTTTTCAAAATATTGAGCGTGCTCTTGCCCCACAGATTGGGCATAATAACCAAAAACAAGATAGGCACTATGTTTGGGACTAAAAAAGTTATCAACATAGGTTATCAACAGGCTGTTGAAAACTTTTTCGGGGCGATTTCGGAGAAATTCTAATGTCGAATTTTGTCTTGCGCTGTTTTACCAATGCCTTGATTTTCAATGCTTTAGGGGCTTTCCCCACCAAATTATGACTACCGCCCAAAACATTCCATTTTCTTACAAGGTAAAAAATGGATAAAAACTTTGTAGGAATGCACAAAGACAAATTTTACCTCGAAAGCATAAAAATTTTATCTTCAGGAGTATTAAAAATGCAAAATAACGAAGTAAGTAACAATACAGGCTCTCGCAAGCCTGCGGTTTCCGATTCGGTTATCAAAAGACTTCCCAGATATTTCAGATACCTTCGTATACTTATGAGAAGCGGCATCTCCCGCATAAGCTCTGCCGAGCTTTCAAGAATGATGAATGTTACCGCGTCCCAGATCCGTCAGGACCTGAACTGCTTTGGCGGCTTTGGTCAGCAGGGCTACGGCTACAATGTGGAGTACCTCTACGCCAAGATATGCGACCTTCTCGGTGTTGGCGCGGGGCTTAATTCTATAATTATAGGAGCGGGCAACCTTGGCCGCGCCATAGTCCGCAGTAATATGTTTGAAAAACGCGGGGTGGAGATAATCGGCATATTTGATGTTGACCCCACCCTCACAAATCAGAAGATAGAATACATAGATGTTTATGACCTTGGGGCTCTTGAGGATTTTTGCTCGGAAAACAAGGTGGATTTTGCGGTGCTTACCCTTCCCAAACAGTGCGCGCAGGAGGTTGCCGCAAGGCTTGTGAGCCTTGGCGTAAATGGCTTTTGGAATTTTACGGGACAGGAGTTTGACCTGCCCGACGACGCCATAATCGAGAATGTTCACCTTGGCGACTCGCTTATGACTCTTTGCTACCGCATTAACAGCGCAGACCGCGACGGAGGATCGATATGAAAATATATTTTGAATATGGCAGAAAGGCGCTTGCTATGCCTTCTGTTCCAAAGAAACTGCTTCTCAGGGCGGGAAAGACAGAGCTTCGTTTGCTTTTCGTTCTGGCGCAGAACAAGGAAATTGCCGAAAATTATGAGGATTACGCCGACTCCCTTGCCGCAGAGTTTAAGGTAACAAGGCTTGCTCTTGACAGCGCCCTTGGCTTCTGGATAGGCGCAGGTGTTTTGTCAACCGAAAAGGCGGCAGACCCCGCAGAGGAGCGCGGAACTCTTGAGCATATAATGGAAACAACGGTAAATATTCCCAAGGAAGAAGTGAAAAAGCGCACCCGCGTTACCGAGCTTCCCCAATACACGGGTGAGGAGTTCTCCCGCGTGCTTGAGCGCCGAAGCGAGCTTTCGGTGCTTATTGAGGAAGCGCAGAATATTCTCGGTAAGGTTTTCAATATTACCGAAACCCAATGCCTTGTCAGCATTGCCGAGGGGCTTGGGCTTGACGAGGAGTATATTCTTACTCTGCTTGCCTATTGCAAGCGCATTGACAAGTCAAATATGCGATATGTAGAAAAGACTGCTATCTCGCTTTACGATAAGGGCATACAGAGTGCCGTTCAGCTTGAGGAATACTTCCGTCAGCTTGACAGGGTGGCTTCCGCCGAGGGCAAGATACGCAAGATATTCGGTATGGGCGAGCGTGCGTTCACAACGAAGGAAAATGCTTTTGTTGACGCTTGGATAAACAAATACGGCTTTGATTTTGAAATGATAAAGCTTGCCTACGAGGAAACGGTGAACAACACCTCAAAGCCCTCGATGAGTTATGCAAATAAGGTGCTTGAGAGCTGGTATGCCGAGGGCATCAAAACCCCCGCGGATCTTGGAAAAGCAAAGGAGAAGCGCAAGGGCGCACCCGCGGGAGCACAGGCGACAAGCTTCAATGTGGACGACTTCTTCAATGCCGCTATCAACCGTGGATTTGACACGGGCAAGAAGGGAGAATAGGCGTGGGATATAACAGAAATAACCTTAGAAGAATAAAAGAGGAATATCAGACAAAGCACCTTATTGCAGAGCGCGAGGCGGAGCTTTGCCGTAAGCAGATACACGCAAAGCTGCCCGAAATTGCCGACATCGACCGCAGGCTTTCCCGTGTTGGCGTTGAGCTTATGGGTATTGCCCTCGGCGGCGGCGCGGATATGGAAAAAAGACTTATGGCTAAACGCGAGGAAACAGAAGCGCTTAATAAAAAGCGAGGCGAGCTTCTTGTTGCGGCGGGCTTCCCTGCCGATTACACCGATGTAAAATACGAGTGCGACAAGTGCGCCGATTCGGGCTATGTGGGTATAAAAATGTGCGAGTGTATGAGAAGCGCGTTGGTTATGGCGGGCTTTGAAAGCTCGGGAATTGCCCAGCTTCTTCGGACACAGACCTTTGAGAATTTCTCGCTGGACTATTATAAGCAGAGCCTTGAGAACTATGGCAAAATGGAGAGGATATTCCAATATGCCAAGAATTACGCTGATACCTTTGAGGCGGGCAGCGCCGAGAATGTGGCGATGTTTGGCGGCACGGGGCTTGGAAAGACCCATCTGTCAAGCGCTATCGCAAAGAGGGTCATCGAAAAAGGTAACGATGTTTATTATGTTACGGCGGTCAATATGGTTTCCGACTTTGAGGCGGAGCAGTTCGGCGCGCCGTCGGTGCAGAAGGGCGAGCTTACCGACAGGTATTTTGATTGCGATCTTCTTATAATCGACGACCTCGGAACAGAGCTTTCAAATCAGTTTACCGTGTCCTGCCTTTACAACCTGCTCAATGTGCGGATAAATCGCGGCGCGGCAACTATTATCAGCACAAATCTTACCCAGCAGGACCTGTTTAAGAAGTACAGCGACCGTATCACAAGCCGAATAATGGGCGAGTTCCGTATCCTTCCCTTTACGGGCAGCGATATAAGAATGCAGAAGATTACATCAAAACAGTAACGCAGCGGGGAAGCCCCCGCAGGCCTGTAGGCTTCGGCATTCTCCCAATTTAATTAGTTCGAACATAATAGCACCCAATACAAAAACCTGTGGCTAAACACCACAGGTTTTCTTGTTTTGCAGATATAAAATAAAATATAACATTGTAGGGCGGGGGCTTCCCCCGCGGGCTTCCCTGATGTGAGGGTGCTAAAACATTTACAGAGGCGTTTGGGAGAAGTTTGTGGGGGTTTGCCTGCAAAAAGAGCTAAAGCGCGCTATATGGCGTTCTGTGGGTCGTGAAGGCCGATGGCGCACTCGGTGTATCCCTGCAATCCGCTCAGGAGAGCCACAAATCCCCTGAAATCGTTTCAAATGCTCTTGTCGCCATAATTACTCCCAAAAACACCAAAACGCCGCGGAGAGCCTTTTAGAGTGCCTATAGCCAACGACTCGGTGTTTAGCCGAGGAGTGGGACGCGTGGCACTATGTTAGCACAAACAATCGCGCGCCGACCTTTTGCCCGCGGGGGCTTCCCTGCCGCTGACCTATCGCCCCCACCGGCAGGTGGCGGGCATTGCCCGTCCGCATATCTATAAATCTGCAAACAAGAAAACAGATGTTGATCAGACATCAGTTTTCGTATTGGACGCGATATGTTCGTGCCAATTAACTTGGGTGAATGGCGAAGCCTACAGGTCTGCGCGTGCATACGCGCCCCCTGTTCCAAATTAGAACATATGTTCTATATCGGGGGGTTCAACCTAATAAGAAAAGGACTGCCGTTTTGTTGCGACAGCCCTTTTTTGTAATCAATCCGCGCCTGTGGGAAGGTGGGTGTTGCCCTTCACTGTGAAATCCGAAAGCACGGTGTCGGCGAGCCGCAATATCTGCGGCAGGAAGGCGTAAACCATTATAACGCAGATGAGCGCGATGAGAAGAACAAAGAAAAATGTTCCGTAGCCGCTTCCGTTGGGGTTAAATCTCATTTCAGCGATGTATCTGTTCTTTTCGGCAATGTAGTATCTGCATTCGGTGGTCTTTTTTCTGAACTCGGGGTATTTGAAGGGCGGAATGCGCTTCCCTTCTTTCTTTGCCTGCGCCCTGTTTTCCTCGTAGCTTCTCTGCGTCTCGTTGGCGGCGGTGAAAAATTCGTCTTTTTCAATACTGCTCACCACTCTGCCGAGGGTGTAGCCCCTTAAGCCCAGCCTTACGAATATGTTTTTGTCCATTCCGAGCTCTGAAAGAGTCTTTGCTTTGTCCGGAGCGGTAATATCCTCGTCAAGAAGCTTTCGTGTGAATTTGCCGAGAACTTGCTTTACGAATATAGTATATCCTGCGGCAAGCATTACGCCGATGAACACGCCTATTACTATGATGTGGATATTTATCATACTGTCGCTTCCCAGATTGAAGTTTATATAATTCGACAGCTCGGGCGAGAAAAAGTCCTTTATGCTTGTAATGAGCTGCTCGGCAAACTCGCCCCAGCTGTTATTGGCAAGTAAATTCAATGCTTTTTCCTCCTTTATAAAATTTTGGCAGTAAAAGTCTGTCCTTCACTGCCAAAATGAAATTTATTTATTTATTGATTATATCGCAACCAACATACTTGCGAAGAACCTCGGGAACTGTTACGCTTCCGTCGGCGTTCTGGTTCTGCTCAACGATTGCGGGGAATACGCGGCTTGTTGCAAGTCCGCTGCCGTTAAGGGTGTGGAGATATTCGATTCTGCCGTCGTTTCTCTTTACTCTCATCATACCGCGTCTTGCCTGATAATCGCGGGCGTTGGAAACCGAGCTTACTTCCTTATATCCGTCCATTGAAGGAATGTGTATCTCGATGTCGTATGTTCTCGCCATAGATGCGGAGCAGTCCTCTGCCGCAAGCTTAACTGTTCTAAAGTGGAAGCCCAGGCCCTTTACGATGTTCTCGGCGTTGGAAACAAGCTCCTCAAATGCCTCGTCGCTCTTTTCGGGGAGAGTGTACTGTACCATTTCAACCTTGTTGAACTGATGTCCTCTTACCATTCCTCTTTCGTCGGAGCGATAGCTTCCCGCCTCGCGTCTGAAGCAGGGAGTGTAGCTGATATACTTCTTGGGAAGGTCTGCCTCGGTGAGAATTTCATCTCTGTGAAGCGAAACGAGAGCTGTTTCTGCTGTGGGGAGCATAAATCTGCGTCTTTCGTCCTCTGCGGTTTCAAGCCAGTATACATCGTCCTTGAACTTGGGGAACTGTCCTGCGGTAAGTCCGCACTCGTAGCCGAGCATATGGGGAACGAGCATAAGGTCATAGCCGTTGCCGAGGTGAGTATCTATAAAGTAGTTGAGAAGCGCCCATTCAAGGCGTGCGCCCATTCCGCCGTAGATCCAGAAGCCGCTGCCCGAGAGCTTTGCGCCCCTCTTGTAGTCGATAAGACCGAGATCTGTGCAGAGATCCACATGGTTTTTGGGCTCAAAATCGAAGGTTCTGGGCTCGCCGTGGTAGCGGAGAGGCTCGTTGTTTTCTTTTCCGCCTGCCTTAAGGTCCTTGTCGGGAAGATTGGGCAGACCAAGCATAAAGGATGTAAGCTGGGTTTCTGTTTCCTTAAGCTTTTCTTCGTTTGCCTTTGTTTCGTTTGAAAGCTCCTTCATCTTTGCGAAAAGCTCGGTGGTGTCCTTGCCTTCCTTCTTCATTGCGGGAATAAGCTTTGAGGTTTTGTTCTGCTCTGCTTTTGCGCTGTCGATAGCCGCAATAAGCTCGCGTCTTTCGCCGTCAAGGCGTAAAATCGCCTCTATTTCCTCTTTGGCGTCCTTGCCTTTTGTTGCCAAGCGGTCGATTACTTCATCGGGGCATTCTTTTATGTATTTAATATCAAGCATTTTAGTGTGTCCTTTTTAATTTCTTCGTGTGGTTTCGACAAATTGTTTCACGTGAAACGCGCATTAGCCTTCTTTGAATATGCTTTCGCCGCAAATTGCGGAAAGGAGCACCTCAAGGTCGTCGTTGTCGTCAAAAGCAAGCTCTACAACTCTCTTGCGTGAGGTCTGAAGAATTCTAACCTTTCTTCCGAGAGCTTCCATGGAACGGCGCTCAAGATCTCTCATATAAGAACGAGCCATCATCTTGTAGGGCGAGGGCGCAGCGATCTCTGCCTCTGCTTCCTCTGCGGAGATTGCGTTAAGCTTCTTAACCGCGTTCTCTACTTCGCGAACCGACATATTGTTCTCAAGCGCCTTGAGCGCAAGGGGGTGCATATTTTCCTCGTTTTCGAGGGCAAGAATTGCTCTTGCGTGGCCCGTGGAGATCATTCCGTCGCGGAGCATTTCAAGAACCGCCTCGGGAAGGTCGAGCAAGCGGAGCATATTTGCTATGGTCGAGCGGTTTTTGCCTACCTGCGCGGCAACCTCCTCTTGCTTAAGCCCGAAGTTTTCAATAAGAGATGCGTAAGCCATAGCTTCTTCAACGGGGTTAAGGTCTTCGCGCTGAACATTTTCGATTATAGCAACCTGTGTAGCCTTAAGCTCGTCGCCGTCGATTATAACTGCGGGAATTTCCTCAAGACCTGCCATTTTGGACGCTCTCCAGCGTCTTTCGCCTGCAATTATCTCGTAATTTCCTGTGATAATGTCAGCCTCGCGCACTACGATGGGCTGAAGAACGCCAAACTTGGATATAGAGTCGGCGAGAAGCTCCAGACTTTCCTTGTCAAAGGTCTTTCTGGGCTGATCCTTTCTGGGCTCAATCTTTGTGATCTTTATCATTTCAGCGGGGCCCTTCTGTGCCGCCTCTGCGCCTGTGCTTGCGTTGTCTTCAAATATTTCGAACAGTCCCTTGCCAAGACCGCCTCTTGTTTTTCTTTCAGCCATTTTACCGCCTCCTTATATTCTTTCAGCCAATTCCTTGGCTACATCAAGGTATTCCTTTGCGCCCTTGGCGTTCTTGTCATAATAATATACGGGTCTGCCAAAGCCGGGAGCCTCTGTGAGCTTGACATTTCTTGAAATACAAGTGTCAAAGAGCTTGTCCGCGTAGTGCTTCTTGAGCTCGGAAATTACCTGCATAGAGAGAAGCAAACGACCGTTATACATCGTGATAAGGATGCCGCTTACGGTAAGCTCGGGGTTGAACTTCTGCTTGATGCCCTTTATAGTGCCCATAAGCTGGGAAAGTCCTTCAAGAGCGTAGAATTCGCACTGCATAGGTACGATAATTCCGTCGCTGGCTGTAAAGGAGTTGATTGTAAGCATACCAAGCGAGGGCGGGCAGTCGATAATTATGTAATCGAAGTCGCCGAGAATGGGCTCAAGCCCTTCCTTGAGCCTGTAGGGGAGCTGATCGTTCTCGAAAAGGTCATAAAGCTCGAACTCTACACCTGCAAGAGCAATGTTTGTGGGGATAAGCTTAAGATTGTCAAACTCGGTGTCGAGAATGGCGTCTTTTGCGGTTGCATCGCCGGTGAGAATGTCCTTGCTGGATACGGTAAGCTGCTTTTTAGCTACGCCGATGCCGCTAGTCGAGTTGCCCTGGGGGTCAAGGTCGATAAGAAGAACCTTGTGTCCGAGTACGCCAAGTGAAGCGGCAACATTTATCGCGGAAGTAGTCTTTCCAACTCCGCCCTTCTGGTTTGCGAAGGATATTACCTTTGCTTTTTTGTTTTTATTTGCCATTTTGGGTCTCCTTTATAGTTTTATACGAATATATTATATCATACAATGTTTTAATTTGCAACAGTTTTTCGACAAAAAGTTGCGTGTTTTGCTAAAAAACTTGTAAAATGCGCCCATAATTGTTTCACGTGAAACTTTTAATTGAGGGCTTGCTTTGTTTCACATGAAACATCTGTCGATAACGAAAGATATGTGCCGTCTTGTGGCGAAATATGTTTCACGTGAAACATCAGCTGCCCTTTTTGACGGTAAGCGTTATTACGACACACTTGTCGTCGCTCCGTCTGTTTATTATTAGCCGATTATCCGACGCTTTTTGAATCTTGGATATAAATTTGAATATGTTTGAGCAGACTTTTTCACAGGTGTAGGCTTGGGGGCTTTGCTTTTCTTTTGCGGTTTGCGGATTGATTATAAGCTCGGAGATGTATTTTTCGCTTTCTGAAACATTGAGCTTGCGGCAGATTATGTACTCAAGGGCGGGCTTTCTGTATTCTTCTTGGGGAATTCTCAACAGGGCTCTGGCGTGTCGCTCGGTTAGTTCGGCGTCGAGTATCATCTTGCGCTCTGCGCCGCTCAATCTCAAGAGTCTCAGTTTGTTGGCTACTGCCGATTGGCTTAATGACATTTTTGCGGCAATTTCCTCTTGCGTAAGGCAATATTGGTTTGATAAAGCTGAAAAAGCTTCGGCTTGCTCGAACATATTGAGATCTTCCCTTATAATATTCTCAATCAGGGCAAGCTCTGCCGAGGTTTCGCTTGTTGTGTCTATTATGATACAGGGAACTCGGCTCATTCCAAGCATTTTACAGGCTCGGAGCCGCCGTTCGCCTGCCACCAACTCGAATTTTGCGTTTTGTCCTGCAATTCTCCGTACGCTTAAGGGCTGTAAAAGCCCGTATCTTCGTATGGAGTCGGCTAATTTTGCGATTGAATTGACATTAAATTCTTTTCTGGGCTGGGCGGAGTTGGGGCAGATGCTGGTAGTATCTATGGAGTAAATTATTGCGCTGACCCCCTCGTTCTGATATACATTCTTTATTTCCTTTTGTCTTTTCATTTTAATCCCCTTTGTGTTAATTTGTCTTATAACTCATAATAACACCGAGGAAGGAAAAAATGTGTCGCTGTATGGCGGCTATGGCAATATATTTTCTTTGTTTTGAGGCTGAATTGTCGATTGTGGGTGAATGTGCGGGGCTATTTGTCGCAACGGGGCGAATAATGTTTCACGTGAAACGCGCAAAAAAAGAGCCAAGCGAAATCGCTTGGCTCTTGGCTATAATTGTTTTTTCTTTATCTGTG
>JAZRHS010000029.1:0-6533 GCA_045644865.1 Eubacteriales bacterium
CCGTTGCATCGCAACGGCGGCTTTTTTGCTGTCTTTTTATATGGTTTGAGGGGTTTATATCTTGACAACGATATAATTATATAGTATAATATATAATTAGATTATAATGTTTAATTTTTAAGGAAGCGGTAATGAGTAAAACTAATATTTTGCCCCCCGAAACCATTGCGGAGCAACGGGCTTTTATAAAAAAGATATATGAGTGGAATTTGGATTTCAAAACCAAGAACGGCTATACGCGAAAGGCGTTTGTTTTGACATTTGGTTGCCAGCAGAACGAGGCGGACAGCGAAAGGCTTGCAGGAATGGCTCGTTCTATGGGATATGTGATTACAGATTCAGCCGATGATGCTGATTTTATCATCGTCAACACCTGTGCTATCCGCGAGCACGCCGAGCTTAAGGCGCTGTCAACCATAGGGCAGTATAAGCACATCAAGAACAGAAATCCCCAACTTATACTTGCCGTTTGCGGTTGTATGGTTACACAGGAGCATCGGGTTAACGATATAAAATTCAAGTATCCTTATGTCGACTTTACCTTCGGCACTTCGTCAATACACCGTATGCCCCAGCTTCTTTGGGACAAGCTTCAAAAAGGTAAGAGAATTTACTGTCCGGAGGAAACCGAATATCTTGTTGCCGAGGGCATTCCTGTAGTGCGGGAAAGTAATTACAAGGCGTGGTTATCGGTTATGTATGGCTGCAATAATTTCTGCTCATACTGCATAGTACCCTATGTTCGCGGCAGAGAGCGCAGCCGCCGCAAGGAAGATATTTTAGAAGAGTTTAAGCAGCTTGTTGCCGAAGGGTACAAGGATATAACCCTTCTTGGTCAGAATGTCAATTCATACGGCAAGGATAACGACGATGGATGCGATTTTGCTGATTTGTTGAGGCTTTTGTGCAGGGTTGAGGGCGATTATAAGATTCACTTTATGACCAGCCACCCCAAGGACGCCACACATAAGCTGATTGATGTTATCGCCGAGGAAGAGCATATGGCAAAGCACTTTCACCTTCCTATGCAATCGGGAAGCGATAGGGTGCTTAAGGCTATGAACCGACATTATGACTCGCAGAGATATTTGTCGATAGTTGAGTATATGCGTTCTAAAATTCCCGACATTGCTATATCCTCGGATATAATTGTGGGCTTCCCGGGCGAAACCGAGGAAGAATTTGAAATGACTCTTAAAATGCTCGAAAAAGTAGAATTTGATATGCTTTATTCATTTATCTACTCACCGCGAAAGGGTACGCCCGCCGCGGAAATGAATAATCAGATTCCCAAGGAGATCCAAAATAAGCGGTTTGAAAAGCTTCTTGCGCTTCAGAATAAAATCGCGCAGAAAAAGAACGATCCGCTTGTGGGGGATACAGTAAGAGTTCTTTGTGATGGCGAAAGTAAGAACAATCCCGAGCTTTACAGCGGACGCACAGAGCAGGCGAAGATAGTTTTCTTTGAGGGCTGCGAGGGCGACGAGGGCCAGTTTGTTAATGTTAAAATAACTAAAGCAGAGCCGTTTGCTTTATACGGCGCTAAAATCTAAAACTATCAGAAAGGGAAATATAAATGGAAATTTTCGAAATTGCCCAGCTTTTGGGAAAAACACTTAAAGAGGACGATAGACTTAAAAGACTTGAAGCCGCAAAGAAGCAGTACGAGGAAAGTCCCGACCTTGGCAAGCTTATGATTGAATATGAGGTTCAGCAGAAGGCTCTTGAGAATGAGGTTGTAAAGCCCGAAAAGGATACTCATTTTATAGACATTATTCAGAACCGCATAAACGAATTGTACGAGAGCATAGTAAACAACCCCGCGTTTATTGAGCTTAACGAGGCGCAGACGGTTGTTAATGAGCTTATGAATTCGGTAAATCAAACCATTATGTTTAACATCACAGGCGAGATGCCCTCTGATTGCACACATAATTGCTCTACCTGCGGCGGCTGCCACTGATTTCAGTATTCTTAAAATTTTATTGTAAGGAGAAATAAGAGCTATGACTCCAATGATGGAGCAATATTTTGAAATAAAAAATCAATACAAGGATTATTTGGTTTTTTACCGTCTTGGCGACTTCTATGAAATGTTTTTTGACGATGCGATAATTGCTTCCCGTGAGCTTGAGCTTACCCTTACAGGTCGCGATTGCGGAGAAGAGGAACGCGCGCCTATGTGCGGTGTTCCGTTCCATAGTGCAGAAGGATACATAGGCAAGCTTATTGAAAAGGGATACCGCGTGGCTATCTGTGAGCAAGTGGAAGATCCCGCAACAGCAAAGGGACTTGTAAAGCGAGATGTTATAAGGGTTATAACTCCTGGAACGCTTATTGAGAGCAATCTGTTAAGTGAAACAAAAAATAATTATCTTTGCTCTGTATATGTAGCCGAGAACGGGTGCGGTGTTTGCTTTGCCGATGTTTCTACCGCCGAGATATATGCAACCTGCTTCGACAATACAAATGCCGAGGCAAGACTTAAAAATGAGCTTGGCACTTATTCTCCCTGTGAGATCGTTTTGAATGTAAGCAGTTCCAAGCTTCCTTGGTTTGACGCTTATATAAATGACAGACTTAAGGCTATGGTGCTTGACAATCAGCCCCATCGCTTTGAGCAGGAGCTTGTACGCAAAACCGTTAAAAAACAGTTTGACGAGGATACTTGCGCTCAAGTTCTTCCCAATACCGCTATAGCATCGTCGGTAGGCGCGCTTTTGAATTACATTGCCGAGATGCAAAAGTGCGATATTTCTTACATTAAAAAGCTCAATGTATACAATGACGGACAGTATATGGAGCTTGATATAAACACAAGAAGAAACCTTGAGCTTACAGAGGCTATGCGCTCCAAGGAGAAAAAAGGCTCGCTTTTGTGGGTGCTTGATAAGACTCACACCGCCCCCGGTGCGCGTCTGCTTCGCAAATGGGTGGAGCATCCGCTTCTTAATGTAAAGGAAATTCTTAAAAGACAGGGTGCGGTGTCCGAGCTTTATGGCAATTATATGCTCCGTGAGGAGATCGGCGTGCTTCTTGACAGTGTTCTTGACCTTGAAAGACTTATTACCAAGGTCGTTTATGGAACCGCAAACGCCAAGGATCTTCGCGCTATTGCGGGAACCGTTGCTATTCTTCCCGAGCTTAAAACACTTTTGTCGGGATGCACAAGCGAGGAGCTTGTCAGAATATATAACAGCATAGATCTTCTTGAGGATATATGCAAGCTTATAAACGATGCTATCGTTGAAGACCCACCTTTTGTTATCCGTGAGGGTGGAATTATCAAGGACGGCTTTAACGCCGATGTTGACTATCTCCGAACCATAATGAACGACGGAAAGGGTTGGATAGAGAAGGCTGCAGAGGAAGAAAGGGAAAAGACGGGAATAAAGAACCTCAAAATTTCCTACAACAAGGTTTTCGGATATTACATCGAGGTTACGCGCTCATATATTGACCTTGTTCCCGATAGATATATTCGCAAGCAAACTCTTTCAAATTGCGAGCGTTATATAACCCAAGAGCTTAAGGATATGGAAGCAACCATACTTGGCGCAACAGATAAAATTTGTTCGCTCGAATACGAGCTTTTCCAGCAGATCCGTTCTGTTGTTGCCCAAAATAGCGAGAGGATACAGGAAACCGCGGGATTTTTGTCGCTTGTGGATGTATACCTCAGCTTGGCTACAGTTGCTTCTAAAAACAAATATGTTTGCCCCGAGGTGGATCTTACCGATATAATCACCATAAAAGAGGGCAGACACCCTGTCGTTGAACAATTTGTGAGAGATTCTTATTTCGTTCCCAATGATGTGTATCTTAATACCAACCGTAACAGACTGATGCTTATTACAGGGCCTAATATGGCTGGTAAATCCACATATATGCGACAGGTAGCTCTTATAACCATAATGGCACAGATAGGCTCGTTCGTTCCCGCGGAAGACGCTCGAATAGGTATCGTCGATAAGGTATTTACCCGTGTGGGCGCATCTGATGATCTTGCGTCGGGGCAGTCTACATTTATGCTTGAGATGAACGAGGTCGCATACATACTTAAGAATGCTACCAAGAGAAGTCTTATAATTTATGACGAGGTAGGCAGAGGAACATCGACCTTTGACGGTATGAGCATCGCTCGCGCTATAGTAGAATACACCTCGGGCAAGAAGATAGGCGCTAAAACACTGTTTGCAACTCACTACCACGAGCTTACAAGCCTCGAAGATGAGTTTGACGGAATTGTCAATTATAATATTGCCGCAAGGAAGCGCGGTGATAACATTACCTTCCTTCGCAAGATAGTGCGCGGCTCTACCGATGATAGCTACGGTATAGAGGTTGCAAAGCTTGCGGGTGTGCCTAACGAGGTTATTAAAAGAGCCAAGGAGATACTTTCGGTAGTTGAAAAGAGTGCGAAGACACTTACCCTTACCGATAATGAAGTCGAAAAAGATGAGTCGATTATAACCATCGACGATTGTATTGAAGAACAAATAATTCAGGAGTTAAGAGCAATAGATGTAAATACTCTCTCTCCCTATGAGGCTATGATGTTGCTCTATGATTTGAAGAAAAGACTTATTGAATAAGGTGAAAAAATGGGAAAAATAAATGTTTTGTCTTTTGCCGTAGCCAATCTGATTGCTGCGGGCGAGGTCGTTGACCGCCCTGCATCGGCTGTAAAAGAGATGCTTGAAAACTCAATAGATGCAGGCGCTACCAGAATTACGGTTGAAATTCAAAACGGTGGAGTTTCCTTTATCCGCATCTGTGATAACGGTTGCGGAATGGAGCCCGATGACCTGCCCATCGCGGTGCGCCGACACGCCACAAGCAAGATAAAGGTGGCTGAAGACCTTGAAAGTGTAGAAACGCTCGGATTCAGAGGCGAGGCTCTTGCGGCTATCGCTTCGGTTTCCGATATGCGTATTATTTCAAAAACAGCCGAGGCTGAATACGGCGCTATGCTTGAGGTCAAGGCGGGAAATATTATTGCACTTACAGAAAGGGCTTGTGCAACGGGAACTACGATAATAGTTGAAAATCTTTTCTCCAATGTTCCTGCAAGAAGAAAATTCCTTAAGCGCGATGTTACCGAGGCTTCAGCGGTTAGTGTTTGGGTAGAAAAAATAGCCCTTTCGCAGCCGTCCATTTCCATAAAGCTTATAGTAGATGGCTCGGTGAAGTTTGAAACAGCGGGCGACGGAGAATTGAAGAGTGCCATATATTCCATATACGGCCGTGATTTTGCCAACAGACTTATTTCGGTTTGTTCTGAAATAGATGGCGTTGAGGTCAAGGGCTACATAGGACGCTCTGATAATTTCAAGTCCAACAGGAATTTTCAGAATTTCTTTATAAACAAGCGTTTTATAAAAAGCAAGACCGCTATGGCGGCTCTTGAGCAGGCATACAGCTCGTATATTCCAAGCGAGAAATTTCCTTGCTGTGTTCTTGATATAGGGGTTAATCCCCGATCGGTAGATGTAAATGTCCATCCCGCGAAGCTTGAGGTTAAATTCTCCAACGAAAAGCCTGTATTTGATGCTATATATTATACTGTTAAAACGGCGCTTGAGGACGATATAACCAAGCCCGATATTGAATTTGAACGCAAGAAAAAGCCTCAATTTCAAAACCGCTCCAATGCTTTTGTTGCAGTTGAGGACGAAAGACGGAGCTTTGAAAATCTGAAAATCACATTTTCCGATGCAAAGCCCGCCCAAAGCATTTATACAAAGCCACCCGAGCAACCAGGAGTAACTCTGCCTCAAAGCACCTTAGTTAAAACACAAGCACCTTTGTCTACAGAGTTAAAAGCGGAGCGAAGCGCACCAAGGACAGTTGAGCCACTACAATCAAAAGAGCAACCAATCATTGCAAACAAAGAGCCTGAGGTAAAATCCTTTACACCAAACACCCCCAAGGTCAATCACGAGGTTGCAGTTCCCGCGGTACAAGCGGCAGAGCCTGTAAAAGTAAGCAGGGTGGATTATAAGCTTATAGGTGAGTCGTTTAACTCATATCTTTTCGTTGAGCACGGCGACAGAATTTTGATTATTGATAAGCACGCGGCTCACGAGAGGATAATATTTGAGGATCTCCGCGCCAAATTGGTGAACGCCGAGGTTTCCTCGCAGCTTATTATGATTCCTATTGAGGTTATGCTGACCTCTGATGAGATACACGCACTTGAGAGCTATAAGGCGGAGATAGAGAAAATCGGTTTTTCTCTTGAATTCAAGAAGCATTCGGTGCTTGTCAGCGCGCTTCCAAGCAATATAAGTGTAAACGCGGTTGACGAAATGATAATAACCTTCGCCGACAGGATAATAAACGAAACGGGAAGCATTGAGGTTTCCAAGAATATTATCTTTGAGCGCGCGTTGTATCAGGCGTCTTGTAAGGCTGCTATTAAGGCAGGCAGAGAATATCCCAAGGAGCATATCGAGTGGCTTGTGGACAAGCTTATGCAGCTTCAGGATATAACATTTTGTCCTCACGGCAGACCTATTGCCATTGAGATG
>JAZRHS010000030.1:0-18274 GCA_045644865.1 Eubacteriales bacterium
TACCTGTTGCAAGAGCAAAGCGAAGTGCGTCTGCGCCGTACTTTTCAATAATTAATAGTGGGTCAATTCCGTTGCCGAGTGACTTAGACATCTTTCTGCCCTGTGCATCACGTACAAGACCGTGAATGAATACTGTGGAGAAAGGCTCCTTGCCCATGTGCTCAAGTCCCGAGAATATCATTCTCGATACCCAGAAGGTGATAATATCGTAGCCTGTAACGAGTACGCTTGTGGGATAGTACTTTTCAAGGTCAGCGGTCTTGTCGGGCCATCCGAGAGTGGAGAAGGGCCAGAGAGCCGAGGAGAACCATGTGTCAAGCACGTCGGAATCCTGACGGAGAGCCTTGCCGCACTTGGGACAAACTGTCATATCTTCCTTGGAAACGAACATTTCGCCGCAGTCGTCGCAGTAGAATGCGGGAATTCTGTGTCCCCACCAGAGCTGACGGGAGATACACCAGTCAAGAATATTGTTCATCCAGTTGAAGTAGTTCTTGGAGAAGCGCTCGGGAACGAAGTTGATAGTGCCATTCTCAACAGCCTCGATAGCGGGAGCTGCGAGGGGCTTCATCTTTACAAACCACTGGTCAGAGGTAAGAGGCTCAACCACAGTACCGCAACGGTAGCAAACGCCAACATTGTGGGGGTGGGGAACTGTCTTTATAAGGTAGCCCTCTGCCTCAAGGTCGGCAACGAGAGCCTTGCGGCAAGCGTATCTGTCCATACCCTCGTACTTGCCCGCGTGCGCGTTCATTGTAGCATCATCGTTCATAACCTTGATCTGCTCAAGCTCGTGGCGCTGACCAACAAGGAAGTCATTGGGGTCGTGTGCGGGAGTGATCTTTACGCAGCCCGTACCAAAGCCGATCTCAACATAATCGTCAGCGATAACGGGAATCTCTCTGCCCACAAGGGGAAGAATAAGTGTCTTGCCGATAAGGTGCTTTGTAGCCTCGTCCTCGGGGTTGACCGCAACGGCGGTATCACCGAACATTGTTTCGGGACGGGTTGTGGCGATTTCAACAAACTGACCGTCCTCGCCCTTGATGGGGTAGCGGATGTGCCAGAAGTTGCCGTCCATATCTTTGTACTCGACCTCGGCGTCAGAAAGCGCGGTCAAGCAATGGGGACACCAGTTGATAATTCTATGGCCTCTGTATATAAGTCCCTTGTTGTAAAGGTTAACGAAAACCTCACGAACCGCGCGGGAGCAGCCCTCGTCCATAGTAAAGCGCTCGCGTGTCCAGTCGCAGGATGTTCCAAGCTTTTTAAGCTGGCTGATAATGCGGTCGCCATACTGGTTTTTCCAGTCCCAAACGCGTTCAAGGAACTTCTCGCGGCCAAGGTCATAGCGTGTAAGGCCCTCGTTTACGCGGAGATTTTCCTCAACCTTTATCTGGGTAGCGATACCTGCGTGGTCTGTGCCCGGAACCCAAAGGGTGTTGTAGCCCTGCATTCTCTTGTATCTTACGAGAATGTCCTGAAGGGTATCGTCGAGGGCGTGGCCCATATGAAGCTGACCTGTTACATTGGGAGGGGGAATTACTACTGAAAATGAAGGTGCGGTGCTATTCTTGTCGGGTGTGAAGTAACCCTTTTCGCACCAGTTCTGATATATTCTGTCCTCAAAGTCAGAGGGAGAATATGTTTTTGGAAGCTCGTGGTTCTGATCCATTTTTATATGTCCTTTCTTGTGCTTTCGTGTTTGGAAAATAAAAAACACGCCCTGAAAAATATCAGGGCGTGGAAAACGCGGTACCACCTGATTTCGCATAAAATGCGCGCTCAAAGACCTGTTAACGGGGGCTGCCGTCGCGGACTACTCTGTTCATCCGCGCCGCTCGGGAACGACTTCGGCAAGCCACTCCGCAGACTCGCACCAACCGTCTGCTCTCTGTGTGGAAGAATCAAACCTACTACTTTCCGTCATAGCATTTAACACAGTATACCACAAATAAAGCTTTAAGTCAAGGGCTTTTGCGATTTTTAAGAGATTTTCTTACAGATTATAATATCTGTCAAACTCGGCAGGGTGAGGAATCTTTGACATTTCGGCACACTCTGCGCGCTTTGCCTTGATAAAGTTAGCGATAAGCTCCTTGGGGAATACGCCGCCTGCGGTGAGGTAGTCGTTGTCCTTCTCAAGGGCGTCAAGTGCCTCGGGAAGAGATGTGGGAAGACCCTGAAGCTTTGCCTTTTCTTCCTCGGGAAGGTGGAAAAGGTTGAAGTCGTAGGGACCCCAGCCGTTTGCGTGGGGGTCTATCTTGTTCTTGATACCGTCAAGACCCGCCATAAGAATTGCTGCGTAGCAGAAATAGGGGTTACAGGTCGCGTCGGGATTACGAAGCTCAAAGCGGCGCTTTTCGGGGCTCTTTGCGTAAGCGGGGATTCTGATAACCGCGCTTCTGTTAGAGGTAGCGTAGCCAACCGTAACGGGAGCTTCAAATCCCGGCACAAGACGCTTGAAGGAGTTTGTGCTGGGATTGGTAATAGCGCAAAGCGACGCAATGTGCTTAAGAAGTCCGCCCATAAAGTAGTGCGCGGTTTCGCTGAGGTGAGCGTAGCCGTTGTCGTCGGAGAATACAGGCTTGCCGTCCTTCATAAGAAGCATATGAACATGCATACCGCTTCCCGCCTCGCCGTAAATGGGCTTGGGCATAAAGGTAGCGGTCTTGCCGTACTTGAGGGCGGTGTTGTGAATGATGTATTTTATCATCATAGTTGCGTCAGCCATATGAACCACCTCGCCAAGCTGAGGCTCTATCTCAAACTGACCCGAAGCGGCAACCTCGGGGTGGTGATAGTTGATCTCGATGCCCGCGTCCTTCATATGAAGGCACATTTCGCTGCGGCATTCGTAAGAGGTGTCAAAGGGCTTTGCGATGTGGTAGTTTTTCTGCTTGGGAACAACAACGCCAAGACCGTTGCTATCGCTGTTCCAATAGGACTGTTCGGCGTCAACCGAAGCGGCGATGCAGTTGGGGTCAACGCTCCAGCGCACATCATCAAAGAGGTAGAATTCGAATTCGGGGAGGATAAGCATAGTGTCAGCAACCCCCGAGTCCTTCATCGCCTGAACTGCCGCCTTGATAATGTTGCGGGGGTACTGGGGCAGGGGACGGTTTTCGGGGCTGTCGATAATCATAGCGTTACCCGTCATAGAAAGGGTGGGAATTTCGCAGAATGGGTCAATAAGGGCGGTGTCGGGGTCGGGAATAAAGACCATATCGCTCTTTTCAACAACTGCGTAGCCGTAGTTGGAGGCGTCAAAGCCTATACCGCTTTTCATTGTGTCCTCAGAGAAGTTCTCTGCGGGAATGGTAACATGGCGGTACTGACCGTTGATGTCAACCATTTTGAAGTCAATCATTTTAATTTTGTTCTCTTTTATGATGGAGAGAATATCTTTAATACTTTTAGCCATAATTCGTACTCCTTTGATAAGATAATTAAATTGTATCACAATATATAACAGTTGTCAAGTAAAAAAGTGTCCAAGCCCTTTGTGGATTGGTTTAATTTTTATTAGCAAAGATAACGATAGGGGGAATGAGGATTATTTGGGCTATAATACCCGGAACGGCGTTGGTGAATGCCCCTGCGAGGAAGGCTGAAAGCCCAAAGCTTCCGCCGCTTGCACCCACGCACAAAAACATTGCCGCGCCCCACACAAGTCTGCCCGCTATCATAGCGGCAAGGAGCGACGGATAGACATACCATTTCTTTTTCGGCAGAATACTGTACATTATTCCCGCTATTATACCGTAGGTGGCAAGCTCAAAGGTCATACAGATTGCCGAGGGGAAAAGCTTTGGCATACCGAGGGTCAGCGAGCGGAAAAGCGGCGCGGTAAGTCCTACCGCCGCCCCCCATCGCCAGCCGCAGATAAATCCGCAGAGCAGAACGGGCAGGTGCATAGGGCAGAGCATTGCTCCAAACGCCTTTATTTGTCCCGTAAGAAAGGGCAGAGTATATGCTAATGCCAAAAAAAGTGCCGAGAGAACCAGCTTTTTGGTTTGTGTGTGCTTCATTTTTGCGTTTCCTTTGTTGTGATTTATTTGAAGTATAACATAAATTTTCTGAAAAATCAACCGATTTCCAAAAAAACTTGACAAAGGCTGAAACTTCAATTATAATGGTGTTATAAGCAACAAGAAGGAGCTTTTTATGACTGATAAGGATTTTTACGAGGGCTGTATCAGCTCGGAGCAAATATTTGACGGAAAGGTGCTTGATGTCCGCAAGGACAGGGTGAGCCTTCCCGACGGAAGGACGGCTACAAGAGAGTATTGCCGACATATCGGTGCGGTCTGTGTAGTTCCGCTTACCGATGATAATGAGATAATTTTTGTAAGGCAGTACCGCTACGCACAAGGCAGGGTAATGCTTGAAATTCCCGCGGGAAAGCTTGACAGTGCCAACGAGGATCACGAGGAGGCAACAAGGCGTGAGCTTAAGGAGGAAACGGGCGCGGTGGCAAAAAGCCTCGTGTACTTGGGAGAAATAGCAACCTCACCCGCCCTTCTTACAGAGGTTATTTATATGTATCTTGCAAGAGAGCTTGAGTTTGGCGACACAGACCCCGATGACGACGAGTTCCTTGAAATAGTAAGATTACCTATAGAAAAGGCGCTTGAAATGGTAATGAACGGAGATATCCGCGACTCCAAAACTCAAACCGCGGTGCTTAAGACATATTACATTCTTAAGAAGGAGGGTAAGCTTTAATGAAGCTTAATTACAAGAGGACTCTGCTTGTAGGATTTGCGTTTTTCCTTATATGCACCTTCTGGCAGGCGTATGACACAATAATTCCCAAGATTCTTACCGACAAATTCGGACTTTCGCAAAGCGTTTCGGGCGTTGTAATGGCTCTTGATAACCTGCTGGCGCTTTTCCTGCTCCCTTGGTTTGGCTCTATTTCCGACCGTACTAAAACACGCTTCGGAAAGCGCAAGCCCTTTGTGCTTGTAGGTACGATAATTGCCTGTGCGGCACTTGTCTGCCTTTCCTTTGCCGACAATATGCAGCTTCAGAACCTGTCGGCTGTAAGCGAGGACAGCGTGGCATCTCTTGAGGTGCTTTACGACGCCGAGCCTGCTCTTGAAATCTCTGTTCCCGACACGGTTGGAAAGCAAAATCTTACTGAAATAATGAGCCGAGAGGAATTTATCTCGCTTCTTGACAGCGGCGACAAGGCAGATTACACAAACTATATCGTTCCTGCCCGTCAGGCATATGCGGCAAGAGTTACGGCTGACAACCCCGCGCCCTTTGTCTGCTTTGCGGGAATATTGCTTATACTGCTTGTAGCTATGGGGACCTTCCGTTCTCCTGCGGTGGCTCTTATGCCCGATGTTACGGTAAAGCCTCTGCGTTCAAAGGCTAACGCCATAATCAACCTTATGGGCGCGCTTGGCGGAATAATCGTTCTTGTCCTCGGTATTCTTTTCGGTACGGGAAAGAGCGAAAATCTGCTTATGGATTACACCACATTCTTTGCTGTTGTGGCGGGAATTATGATAGCCGCCCTTGCGGTGTTTATGATATTCGTAAAAGAGCCCGAATGGTCTGCGCAAATGCTTGAGGAAAGCAGACTTATTGAGGACGAAAAGGAAACCGCAGATGAGGGTGGCAGACAGCTTACCCGCGAGGAAAAGATTTCGCTTGCGCTTATTCTTGCTTCGGTGGTGCTTTGGTTTATGGGCTACAACGCCGTTACAAGCAAATATTCGGTCTATGCGGGACGAGTCCTTGCCCTTGACTATAATATGACGCTTACCATAGCACAGGCTACAGCAATAATCTCCTACATTCCGATTGGAATTATCGCGTCAAAGATAGGCAGAAGAAAGTCTATTCTTGGCGGTATTGTAATACTTGGCGGGGTGTTCGCCTTTGCGGGATTCTTGCGCGCGGGCAGCTCGGTTATACTTATGGATATTCTTTTCGCCCTTGCGGGTATCGGTTGGGCGACTATCGGCGTAAACAGTTATCCTATGGTTGTTGAGCTTTCCAAGGGCTCAAATATAGGAAAATACACGGGATTTTACTATACCGCCTCAATGGCGGCTCAGATGGTTACTCCTGTATTAAGCGGAGTATTCCTTGACATTAACTTTACAACTCTTTTCCCATACGGCGCAATATTCGTACTTGGCTCGTTTGTAACTATGTTTTTTGTTAAGCACGGCGACAGCAAGCCTGTGCCCAAGGAGCAGATAGAGGCGCTTGGCGGAGCGGAGGATTGATGTGATGGCGATTTTTCTGATACTTGTAATAGTTGTTATGGTGTACGCGCTTCTTGTGATGCCGCGTGTTACAATGCGCCCCGATATGCGCCGTTTGCTTACCGACTATGCCCACAGAGGTCTTTTTGACAACTCACAGGGCGTTCCCGAAAACTCTATGCTTGCCTTTAAGTACGCCGTTGAGCGTGGGTACGGAATAGAGCTTGACCTGCAGCTTACCGCTGACGGCAGGGTCGTTGTTTTTCACGATTACACCCTTGAGAGAATGTGCGGTGAGAATGTAAGGCTTTCGTTGCTTACCTACCAACAACTTAAGGAATACCGACTTTTGGAAAGTGATTGCACTATCCCCGCCTTTGAGGATGTTTTAGAGCTGGTTGACGGCAGAGTCCCGCTTCTTATAGAGCTTAAGGGAGAAAGCGGCGATACCGCGCTTTGCCCCGCGGTGGCTGAAATTCTTGACGGCTATGCGGGAGCTTATTCTGTTGAGTCATTTAACCCTATGCTGCTTCGGTGGTTCAAGAAAAACCGCCCCGACACACCTCGCGGACAGCTTGTTACAAACCTTGTAAAATCAAGGCGCAAGGGCAACTTTGGACGGAATATTGTGCTTTCGTGGCTTCTTTCAAACTTCCTTTCAAGACCCGATTTTATAGCCGCTGACGAGAAGTATCTTAAGGACTTTTCAATTCGCGTGTGTTGCTCTGTATTCGGCGTTCCGCTTTTTGTGTGGACGGTGAAGAAGAAGGAGCATTTTGACATAAACAGAGAAAACAAGGACTTCTCGATTTTTGAAGGCTTTGAGCCTTAAATAAAGAAAAAGCTGACCGCAAGGTCAGCTTTTTTTGTGGGCTGATTATGTCCCTCTGCTGTTTTCAATGCTTTTTCCGAGAGCCTTGAAAAGATATATTGAGCCTGCTATCAGAATGGCTATTGACGCAAAGAATGAGGGTATTACCAAAAACATAGCAATATAAAGTCCTGCCGAGAAAAACGCCGAGGTAACTGCCGACAGCGCTTCGGGAAAGAGCAGAGCAAGTACCGTGTCGGCAACAAAAAGCAGTACCGAAATAACCGCAAGCCCCTTAAGACCGCCTTTTATATCCGAGCGGCTTATTTCCATATGGATAGAAACCGCAAAGGCAAGCAGAACACAAAGCCACCAGCGCCAGCTTGCAAGGTTCTTCAGTGATAGGAACGAAGCGAAGATCCCCGCAATTCCGCTTAAAAATCCCGTCAAAAAATCCTCGTCGGAGTATGAGAGAATGTTACTTATTTCACTATTCATCGCCGTATACATTTGGGGGGTAAGCAGTCTGACGCAAAGGGTAACCGCAAGCCCTCCTACCACGATAGGCGAGATGCCTATAAAAAAGTTGCCGATTTGATGATAGAGATTTCTCTTATTGTAGGTATGCTCCACAAATCCAAGGGTTTTGCTTCTTTTTTTGAAGTTGTAAATTTGAATTTTGGTTATTCTGTGCCCGAAAAGCAGACACATAAGGGCGTGGGAAAGCTCGTGAATAGGAGTGCCGATAATTCCGCTGATCCTGACTATAGAAAAGGCGGTTTTACCCAGACAATCGTAGAAAAGGCGGTTGCAGAAGGAGATAAAAATTCCGCAAAGTCCCACTATGCCTGCCGTAAAGATTATTTGCACAAAAAGATTTGCCAAGGCAGTAAGAATACCGTCAAGCAACACGCCACCCCCTTTTTATAAGCTATATCAATTATAGCCTAAAAGGGGGGATTTTGTCAACTGCGATTTCCAAAGAAGAGAACAAGGAAGGATATTACCGCCGACACCACACAGGAGCAGCCTGCGGCGATGGCAAGGGCAAGCCAGCCCTTTATATCGCATACCCAGTTGACGGCAAGGCAGAGAGTGAGCGACAGAGCCGCCGCCAGATATACCCTTAAAACAGGGAAAAGAAAGCATTTTGGGGAGCATTCAAGCATTCTGCCCGCAAATATGGGGACAGCCGCAGAGTACCAAATCAGTTGCGCCGCAGATGACACTACCGCCAATCCGATTACCCCCAGATTGCCGAAATAAGCCACTCCCAGAGCAGTGGCGAGTGTGAGAAATCCCCCGCTGAGGAAGAACAGGGAAAAGCGTCGGGTTTTGTCCATAACCATAGCCACATTTATAATCGGTGTGGCGCAGGCAAGCGAAAGCACGGGAATAAGCAATAAAATTGTGGTGCTTATGGTTAATTTGCCTGCATCATCGCCAATCCACAGTCCAAGAAAATCGCCGCAAAAGGCTATGGCAACAGACACGGCTACAGAGGCAAAGCAGCCGATAAGCCGTTCATCTCTCACAAGCGAGTCGCGCAGACGCTTTCTTTCGCCTCTTGCAAAGCATTTTGTGCTTATCGGAACAAATACTGCTCCAAGCGTAAGAATTATTCCCACAAGCGCGCTTACAAGCACGAAAGCCACCGAATACTGACCCGTTGCGCTTGCCCTAAAAAAGCGGCTTGCTAAAATCAGCATCGAGCCACACATAAGAAATGAGGCTATTCTGTTAAAGGAGTACCAAAGTCCCGATGCGGTAAGCCGTTTGACCGCCGACAGAGAAAAAGAGGAGAGGGATATTGAAAAATCAGGCATTAGCCTGCGTGAAACCGCTATCTGAACAGCCGCCCCCGCCGTACTTGAAACAAGAATGGCAACCCCTACGCCTGTAAGCGAGGGGCGAAAAGCAAGTAAAAGCGTGCCAAGGAGAACAGCCTTCACCGCGGTGCTTGTAAACTGTTGGCCCGAGCGAAGCTCAAGTCGGTTTGTAACATAATACACGCTTCCGAATACCGATGAAAGGGCGTCCACTACTACCGCCGCAAAGGCAAGTATCATAAAAATTTTAAGGTCTTGGGTAAAGGGGGCGGCAACATTCAGAAGTCTGTGCGAAAGGGTTATAACAAGTGCCATAGGAAGCAATAATAAAATTCCTATAACGGCATTTGCAAAAAAGGCTGACGAAAAATATTTTTGGGCGTTTTCCTTGTTGCCCCGTTCGTATTCTATGGCGATATACCTGCCCGAAGTGGAATTCACCACCCCAAATATCATACCGAAAACCGCCGAAAGCTCAAGCACTACGGGGTAAAGCCCGTAAAGCTCAAGCCCAAGTCTGTCAATGAGCAGCGGCGTGAGCGTCAGCGCGATGATGCCCGATATAAGATGCTCGGCGATGCTGCACACCAGATTTAATACCGTTTTCTTGCTTTCTCTTGCTCCTGTCAGAGTTATTTCGTTCATAAGCGATCCTCCCTGTAAAACATATCGTTTATATTATTTGCCAAGGAGAGGGCTTTTTATTTAGTTCTGCCTGTTTATTATTTGCGATTTTGAAAGGTCGAAGGCGCAAAGCTTTTCTCCTTCAAGGTCGCATTTGTGCATATCCACCGCCGAGATACAGCTGTTTTGGTAGGTGGTGTAATAATAGATGCCCTTGTCGGTATTTATGCAAGAGGTGTAGACGGTTATTTCGCACATTCCGCCCTCAAGTCTTGTGCAGCCCCGTGGTTGCTCTACTGAACCGAGAATATGGAAAAATTGGCTGATGCTTTCTTCTTCGCTTTCGTTTGAAATCGAATTTAACAGGACAAAGGTGGCGCGGATAAATCTTGAGGATGATGACAAATCGCCGGGCAAGCCTATAGCCCCCATTCCTTTGCTGTAGGGGTTAAGAGTGATGTCGCCAAAGCGATTCACAGGGGGCTGACCTGTTAAATTCATAAAGTCGGAAAGCCGAGTTATATGGTAGTTATAATCGGGGTTGTTGGTGAGAACCCCTACAGGCGCGTCGTATATTTTCAGCCCCTCGGCAACACTTTCCACAACTAAAGAGCCGCTTTTGTCGGAAATCAGCCAATGCAGAGGAGAGAGGGGGTATTCATCGCTGAAATTTTCGTAAAGAAGGTTTGTTTTTAAGAGTGCGGCGCGTGCTTCCGAAGTGTCCTTACACCGAGAAAGTATCCAAGGGATAAGCTCAAAGGGGGTAATATTGTCCTTATCCTCTTTTTGGGGGAAATAGCGGGCGTTATCGGGGAAATTCAAGCCCGCCATAGCAAGCCCTTGCTCGTTTGCCGCTTCGTAGTAGAGGGGATAACCGTCCACTACCGTTGCCATTCCTATTATGGCATAATGGTTGTCGATCGGCTTCTGGCGGCGGAAGTTAAATACAAAGTGCCTTGGCGTAACCACCACCTGCTCGTTGTATGAGTATTCAAGGTCAAGAGTTCGTCCGAAATAATTATCCTTGGTTTTATAGCTTATAGCGGTACACATAAATTTCTCCTTTTTATTTTATTATTTTCCCCAAAAGAGAGAAATTTATATGAATTTTTTGGCAGTATGGGGGCGATTGATTTAAAGGGGCTGTCAGCTGACAGCCCCTTTGTTTTATTCTATTGTCATATCAAGCTTGAATCTCATTATCTTGCGAAGGGTGTTCTTGGGGAACTCCTCGTCGCGAACCTTGAGAATTCCAATCTTTTTGTATGCGATAGCGGTTTTGTTGTATTCGTCAATGTATTTCTTCAGATGTGCGTAAATATCGGTAATGCCGTTCTTTTCGCAATACTCCTTGTCGGGGTAAACCTCTGCAACGATAGCGTTGTATGTCATACCGCGCTTGCTCTGTCCCTCGTAAACGATAATGTCAATAATACCGGGGGTTGCCACAAGCTCGTTCTCAATTTCTTCGGGGTAAACATTCTTACCGTTGGAAAGAATAATAAGATTTTTCTTTCTTCCCGTGATAAAGAGAACGCCGTTCTCAAGCTTTCCGTAGTCGCCTGTTCTGAAGTAGCCGTCCTTCATCGCCGCCGCGGTTGCTTCCTCGTCCTTGTAATATCCAAGCATTACATTGGGACCCTTTACAAGGATCTCGCCCTCGCCGTCCTCATTGGGGTCGTCGATAAGAACCTCGTCCATATCAATAACATTACCAACGCTGCCCTCAACAACATTGTTGCTGCGGTTTACCGCAATAAGAGGAGCGCACTCGGTAATTCCGTAGCCGTTAAGCACCGAGATACCGATAGACTGGAAGAAGTGAAGAATGTCGGGATTTACGGGCGCACCGCCTGTAATAATCATTTTTACCTCGCCGCCAAACGCCGCGTGAATGTCCTTGAAAAGCTTTTTACGAATGCTTACGCTCACCTTAAGAGTGTTGCAAAGCTTTATCATATTGGAAACGAGCTTTTCTTTGCCCTTTTCCTTGATGTTAGCCCATATCTTGCGGTAGAATGTTTCAAGATAAAGGGGAACAAGAACCATATGACCGGGGCACTGCTCCTTAAGCTCGCGCTGAACATAGCGGATGCCCGAAGAAAGGTAGATCTCGCTTCCTATCTGCGCGTGGCCTATAAGCATAACCGTAGAGCCGTAGGTGTGGTGAGGGGGAAGCACGCCGACCGTCTTGGGCGCGAAGTCCATATAGGGGGTGATCTCCGACATATCGCGAAGAACCGCATTCTGGCTGAGCATAACGCCCTTGCCCTTGCCTGTTGTTCCCGATGTGAACACGAGAATTGAAAGAGCCATATTGTCAATGGGCTGATTGAAATAAACGCCGGGGTCCGAAGCAAACTTTTCCGCCCCCGAGGCTACAAGCTTTGCGATGGTGTTTTCCTCTGCCTGAGCGTTGAGGTAAATAACGGGTGTTTCAAGATTTGCCGCCGCAACAACAGCCTCAGCCTTTTCGCTAAGAGCTTCTTCGCAGAAAAGGAAAGCAACATCAGCCTTTGTAGCGGTGTCCGCAAGGTCGTCTGCGGTCCAATCTCTGTCAAGGGGAACAATAACGCCGCCCGCAGAGAGAACCGAGAAGTAGGTAAGCGCCCAGTCATAGGAAAGCTTGCCTATGACAACGCAATGCTTGCCTGCAACGCCCATAGAGATAAGCTCTGTGGAGAGCGCGCGAACATCGTCGCGGAGCTTGGTAAAGCCAACCTTTACAATCTCCTTGTCGGAAGCCTTTACTCTATAGGAATAAGCGTTTCTGTCGCTATAGCGCGTGCCTGCAAATTCAATAAGCGTACGCACATTTTCAAATTCATTTTTTTCGTGTAGTACCTGTTTTTTCATTATAAAGATCCTTTCATTTTGAATGGCTTTATTAGTATACCGCCAAATAGTATACCACAAACTTGTTGAAAAGTCAACAAACTTTCCGAATTTTTCCAAATGAATTTATTTTAATGATTTTATCATTAAGTCGATTATTTGGGCGGTTTTTTCTGTAGGTGGGCAGAGAGGAAGCCTGTAGACAGGCTGACAAAAGCCGATTTTTGAGAGGGCGTATTTTATGGGAATCGGGTTGGTTTCCTTGAACATCGCCCTTATAATAGGAATAAGGGCAAGCTGAAGCTCCGAGGCGGCGGCATAGTTGCCCTCAAGGCAGAGTCTGCAAAGCTCGTTTGTTTCAAGAGGAAGAAGGTTAGACACCACCGAGATACAGCCCTTTCCCCCAAGTGCTATTGTTGGGACTGTCATATCGTCGTTGCCTGTGTAAACATCAAGGTCGTCGCCAAGCTCCGAAAGCAGGTCGCAGACCGCCGATATATTGCCCGATGCTTCCTTGACGCCTATTACAAGGGGGTGCTTGGAAAGGGCGCGGTAGCAGTCCATATCTATGCTCACGCCTGTTCGCGAGGGGACATTGTAAAGAATGGTGGGCAGCCCCGCCTCGGTAAGCTCCAAAAAGTGTCTTGTAAGCCCCAAGGACGAGGGCTTGTTGTAGTAGGGAGTAACCGCAAGTATGCCATCGCAACCGCACTTTTTTGCAATTATTGCGATATCCTTTGCTCTTTCGGTGCTGTTCCCGCCGCAACCCGCTATGATTTTTGCTTTTCCTTCTGCCATGTCTGCGGCAAAGGAAAAAAGCTCCTCAAGCTCGCGGTAGGAAAGGGTGGGGGCTTCGCCTGTAGTCCCCGCCACAACCAATGCGGAAATTCCGCCGTCAAGCTGGAAATCTATAAGTCCGTCAAGGGCTTTGTAGTCAATACCGTCGTCGGAAAATGGGGTTATCAGGGCGGTTGCCGCGCCCCTGAACAGCTCTTTTTTGTTTTTGCTCATAAAAATCACCTCAAAAGTCAATAAATTTGCCAAAGCACTTGAAAAATTCTTCAAGTTGTTATATAATATATATTGATTTTAACAAACCTAATGTATTATATGCCGCAAAACGGCAACAAGAAAAAGATTTGAGGAGATTTTATGCCTATTGTCAATCAAAAGCCCGATACAAGCTTAATGACATCGGACTTCTTTTATGACCTGCCCGAGGAGCTTATTGCCCAGACACCCATAGAGCCGCGCGACCACTCGCGTCTTTTGTGCGTTGACCGCGCTACGGGCGATCTGGAGCATAAGCATTTTTACGATATACTTGATATGCTTAAAGAGGGCGACACCCTTGTGGTCAATAATTCAAAGGTTATTCCCGCAAGACTTTACGGATATGTGGAGGGGAGAGAGGACGCGAAAATCGA
The DNA here is from genome assembly GCA_045644865.1 of Eubacteriales bacterium. Lineage (GTDB taxonomy): Bacteria > Bacillota > Clostridia > Oscillospirales > CAG-272 > RGIG8775. Next base: position 13,757 of record JAZRHS010000030.1, read on the forward strand.
GCTGCTTCTTCTGCGCACCCATTCCCTTGATGTGTGGGAAACCCTTGTCAAGCCGGGAAAGCGCGCCAAGATAGGAAGCCGCCTTGTTTTTGGCGGCGGAATACTTAGGGGCGAGATAACAGACATAATCGACGAGGGTAACCGCCTGATTAAATTTGAGTATGACCGCGAGAAATATGAGAATATATACAACATTCTCCACGAGATAGGTCTTATGCCCCTTCCGCCCTACATAACCGAAAGACTTGAGGACAAGGACAGATACCAGACGGTTTATGCCGATAAAAACGGCTCTGCCGCCGCGCCTACCGCAGGGCTTCATTTTACCAAGGAGCTTATGGCGAAGATTGAGGCAAAGGGCGTGAAAATTGTTCCTGTAATGCTTCACGTGGGGCTTGGTACATTCAGACCTGTAAAGGCAGACAGCATCAGCGAGCATATTATGCACACAGAGTATTTTTCTGTTTCAGCCGAAAGCGCTAAAATGATAAACGAGCGCAAGGCGGCGGGGGGCAGACTTATCTGTGTCGGAACAACCTCTTGCCGAACTGTTGAAAGTGTAGCCGATGAAAATGGATTTGTCAGCGAAATGAGCGGCGAAACGGGAATTTTCATCTATCCGGGCTATAAATTCAAGGCGGTGGATGCTATAATCACGAATTTTCACCTGCCCGAAAGCACCCTGCTTATGCTTATTTCGGCATTTTATGACCGTGAAAAGGTGCTTGATGTTTACAAAACCGCCGTTGAGGAAAAATATCGATTTTTCAGCTTCGGCGACGCAATGTTTATTCAATAAATCGAGATCTTGTTGCTGACAGGGGGTGTGGATTTGCCAAACAGAATAAAGCTGCCTATAGTTGTTGGGCCAACGGCAAGCGGAAAGTCGGCTCTTGCGCTGGCTATAGCCCGCGAGTGCGGCGGAGAGATAGTTTCCTGCGACTCAATGCAGATATATAAGCGAATGAATATCGGCACGGCAAAGCCCACCGAGGAAGAAATGAGCCTTGTCAGACATCATATGATAGATATTGTTGAGCCTTGGGAGGATTTCTCCTGCGCCGATTACGCGAGGCTTGCGGAAAAGGCGATAGAGGACATAATTTCCCGAGGAAAAACGCCTGTAATCTGTGGCGGAACGGGGCTTTATCTTGACGCCCTTCTTCGTGGCGGTCTGCCCGAGGTCGCCGACAGCGACGAGGACTACCGCGCAGAGCTTTGCGCTTTCCTTGAACGAGAGGGGGCTGAAAGGCTTCACGCTATGCTTGCGGAAATCGACCCCGAAAGCGCCGAGGCAATTCATATGAACAACACCAAGCGAGTTATCCGCGCCCTTGAGATATATCACACAAGCGGTCGGAAAAAGAGCGAGCTTGACAGGGAAAGCAGCAGACTTGACGGCAAGTATGAACCCTTGGCGGTAGGTCTTTTCTATCACGACCGTCAGGTGCTTTACGACAGAATAAACCGCCGAGTTGATATGATGATAGAGGACGGGCTTCTTGATGAGGTGCGCGCCCTTGAGGACGAGGGCGTGTTCAAACGCTCAAAAACCGCGTCGGGAGCTATCGGATACAAGGAATTTCTTGGTTATCTCCGAGGGGAAATGAGCCTTGAACAAGCGGTAGAGGATCTTAAAATGGCGACCCGCAGATATGCAAAACGCCAATGCACTTGGTTTTTTGCCAAGGATTATGTGAAAAAAATCGAGATTGAAGCCCCTTTTGACGAAAAAACATTTGAAAAAAGTGTAAAAAATGCAAAAAAGGTCTTTCAATTTTGAAAAAAGTATGATATAATAAGCTGATAATTATTGCTTGAGGTATAAGTTTGGCTATGGATTATTCATATCTTGACAAAAATATAGGCGAGGTAAGAGCTTCTATCGACGCGGCTTGCGAAAAAGCAGGGCGTGATGATGGCGTGCTTATGCTTGCGGCAATAAAGAGCGCCGATGCTGATGAGGTCAACTACATTCACCGTCAGCTTGGCGTAAACGATGTCGGTGAAAATCGGGTTCAGCAGCTGCTTTCCCGTTATGAAGTCCTTGATAAGGAAGGTCTTAATATTCATTTTATCGGACATTTGCAGACCAACAAGGTCAAATACATCATCGACAAGGTCTGTATGATACATTCGCTTGACTCGTTGAGGCTTGCAAAGGAAATAGACGCGCAGGCTAAAAAGCGCGGACTTAAAATAAAAGTGCTTGTGGAGATAAACAGCGGTCGCGAGGAAAACAAGGACGGTGTAATGCCCGAGGACGCGGCGGCACTTTGCGAGGGCTTGGCGGAGTTTGAAAATATCGAGCTTTGCGGATTTATGACAATGGCACCCAAATGCGAGGACAAGCGCGAATATATTGAGTATTTCACAGAGATGCGCAGTCTTGCTCTTGACATATGGCATAACAGGCTTGGCAGAAGCGAGGCTCCCGTGCTTTCAATGGGAATGAGCGGAAGCTATGCCGAGGCTATTGCCTGTGGCTCAACTCTGGTGAGAATAGGAAGCAGACTTTTTGTAAAGTAAAAAATTAACGATAAATATAAAAGTTATGGAGGATCAACAATGGCAATCAATTTTCTTAAGAGAAAAGATCAGGACGATTTCGCTGATGATGTAATCACAATCGGCGGAGATGAAACAATTCCGTGGGGCGGCGCGTCTGTTATAGACGAAGAGCCCGAAAATGACGAGGAGCTTGAAACAGGCGCGTTCTCGGGTATCAATGAGGCGGCTGTAACACTTAAGCTTATCACTCCCAAGAGCCTTGGCGAGGTTGTGAAGGTTGCTGACTACCTTAACGCAGGCAGCTCGGTAGTTCTTAACATCGAGGAGATGGACGAGGCTGAAATAATCAGATTTATGGACTATCTTCAGGGAGTTCTTTACATTATCAAGGGTCAGATGAAGCAGGTTTCCAAGACCACCTTCGTTGCTACTCCCAACAATGTTGGCATTGAGGGCGACAGCGTTGAGGAAGATATCGCTTCCGAGGAGTAATTTTAATATTTCATAAAAGCATCTATGGCAGTCGCTTTGCGGCGACTGTCAGATGTTTTGCGTTTTGCGAGGAGGAGTAGCGTGGATAATATACTGTTGTTGCTTATAAGGATAACTATGCTTATTCTTGGGGCAGTCAATATTGCAATGCTTATTCGCGCGGTTACCTCGTGGATTCCCGGACTTGGCGGGGCTTGGCTTGATATGGTCTATATGATAACCGAGCCTGTTGTAGCGCCTGTCAGGGCGTTCTTTGAGCTTTTTCCCGTGTTCAGGAATTCGCCTATTGACTTTTCGTTTCTTATCTCGTTTATGCTTCTCAATATAGTAGAGGAGCTGCTTTCGGGATTTGGCAGAATGGTGCTAAGATGAGAAATGATATGTCAGACGCGCTTTTTGAGGCAAGGATAAACGAGCTTGCTCTGCGCGCAGAGCAATATGTGGCGGGATATAGCGGCTTCTTGTCGCCCAAGGAGCAGAGAATGGCAAGAGAGATACTTGCAAGGAAAAAGGCGGACTGTGTAAGCTTTTTCTTCGGCGGATATGACGGCAGTGAGAGAAACAGACTCTTTGCGCTTCCCGATTATATGGCAGAGGAGGGCGAGTATGGCGCGAGCCTTGTGAGAGCCTGTTTCCCTGAGCTTGTTGAGGACGCGGTTGTTGCCGTAAGGATACAGGGGAGCGGATACCGCAAACTGTGTCATCGCGACTATCTCGGCTCGTTGCTTGGGCTTGGCGTTGAGCGCGACGCGGTTGGCGATATAGCCCTGCTTGACGATTTTTCAGCGGTGGTGTTTTGCGACGGGGCAATATCAAGGCTTGTTTTGCTTGAATTAAAGAAAATAGGCAACGATAGCGTAAAGACCGAGATATTCGATGTTCCCGCCGACTTTTCAAACGCCCCAAGGCTTCAGCCTGTAAGCGATACTGTGGCATCGGCACGCTTTGATTGCGTTGTGTCGGCGCTTGCGGGGATTTCCCGTGAAAAGGCGCAAACGGCTATTCGAGCAGGTCTTGCGGAGCTTGATTATTTTACCGAGGAAAGACCCGACAGAAGCGTGTCCGAGGGTAGTATAATAAGTGTTCGCGGATACGGTAAATTTATTGTTACCGAGCTGTCCGAGCAAACTAAAAAAGGCAGACTTCGCTTAAAGGCGAGTAAATATACATAAAAATTACGCTTTGCGTATAAAGGAGCAACAAAATTATGTCAAAGGATTATACAAGTACACTAAACCTTCCCCGTACAGAGTTTGCGATGAGAGCAAACCTTCCTCAGCGTGAGCCTGAGATGATCAAGTACTGGGATGCTATAGACTTGTACAACAAAATGCTTGAAAACGGAGAGGGCAAGCCTCTTTACATTCTTCACGACGGACCTCCCTTTTCAAACGGCAATATCCATATGGGGACTGCAATGAATAAAATTCTTAAGGACTTTATCAACAAATCCAAGTCTATGGGTGGATACAAGGTTCCCTTTACACCGGGTTGGGACAACCACGGTATGCCCAT
>JAZRHS010000031.1:0-7117 GCA_045644865.1 Eubacteriales bacterium
CCCATCGAAGCATTGGTGCTATCGGGGTTCTTGGGCTTTTCGCTGTACTTGTAAATTGATCCGTCGGGATTTGTACTCATAATACCAAAGCGGCTTGCCTCCTCAATCGGCACGTCGATAACCGCAATAGTACAATCGGCATTCATCTGCTTATGGTAGGCTATCATCTTGGAATAGTCCATTTTGTAGATGTGGTCACCCGAAAGAATAAGCACGTACTCGGCATCGTATCTTTCGATGACCTCGATATTCTGATAAATTGCGTTAGCAATACCCTTATACCAATCGGCAGAGTCCATTCCCTGATAAGGGGGAAGAATGGAAACTCCGCCGAAAGCACGGTCAAGGTCCCAGGGCAAACCGTTGCCGATGTACTCGTTAAGCACGAGAGGCTGATACTGTGTAAGTACGCCAACCGTATCTATTCCTGAATTTATGCAATTAGAGAGGGGAAAGTCTATAATGCGGTACTTTCCACCAAAGGGAACTGCAGGTTTTGCTGTCTTGTGGGTAAGGGCGTAAAGTCTACTTCCCTGTCCTCCTGCAAGCAGCATTGCAACGCATTCTTTTTTCTTAAACATACTAACCTCCGAAAATATAAATTTTTATGGAACAATTATTTCTTAAGAGTGAGGATAAGCGCGCCTGACGGCGGTACGGTTATATTAAGCAGGTTGCGGTCGCCATCGCCAACGCTGACAAGGCTTCCCTTGTTAATCGCGCCCGATCCGCCGTATTTTTCATTATCGGAATTGATAAGCTCGGTGTAAACACCGCTTTGAGGAACCTCAATGATATATCCGTCATATCTGACAGGTGTGAAGTTAACCACAACAATAAGCTCATTTCCTTCCTTGTCGATTCTCCTGTAGGACAGAATGCTTCTGTCCTTATCATCGGGATTTATCCACCTAAATCCGTCCCATGAGCCGTCCACTTCATAAAGCTCGGGGTGTGAAAGGTAGAAGTGATTTATATCGGCAAAGAAAAGCTGAAGCCTTGCGTGATTATCGTAATCGAGCAAGAACCACTCTATCTGTCCCTCATAGTCCCACTCACGGAACTGTCCTATCTCACCGCCCATAAACATAAGCTTTTTACCCGGATGGGTCATCATATAGGTATAAAATGCTCTTGTGTTAGCGAACTTTTCATCGTAGTTACCCGGCATTCTGTCAAGCAAGGATTTTTTGCCGTGTACCACCTCATCGTGTGAAATAGGCAACGCATATCTTTCGTTAAACGAATATGTCAACGAAAAGGTGGTCTTTTCGTGATGATATTTTTTATACACGGGGTCAAGCTGGGCATAAGACAAAACATCGTTCATCCAACCCATATTCCACTTCATTGAAAAGCCCATTCCGTCGTTATCAAAGCCTGTGAGATTTCCCCAAGCAGTTGACTCCTCGGCAATCATCATAACATCTGGATATTCTGTTGCCATATAGGAATTAAGCTTTTTGAAGAAGGCTATTGCCTCAAGATTTTTATTGTCGCCGTACATATTGGGAACCCATTCTCCCGGATCGCGGTCATAATCAAGATATAGCATTGACGCCACCGCGTCTACTCGGAGTCCGTCGGCGTGGAACTCCTCTGCCCAATATACCGCGTTTGAAACAAGGAAGCATTCAACCTCATTTCTCGCCACATCAAAGCAGCGCGTTCCCCAGTTCTTATGCTCCATTCGGTCCACGCCCTGATATTCATAAAGCAAAGAACCATCAAACTCATAAAGACCGTGAGCATCCTTAGGAAAATGGGCAGGCACCCAGTCAAGGATCACGCCAATTCCCGCCTCGTGCATAGTGTCAACGAAGGATCTGAAATCATCGGGCGTTCCATAACGCGCGGTAGGCGCATAATATCCGCAAACCTGATAGCCCCATGAGCCGTCAAAGGGATGCTCCATAACAGGCATCAACTCAATATGAGTGTAGCCCATTTGCTTAACATAATTCACAAGGTCGGCAGCTATCTCCGAATAGGTAAGATATTCGCCATCCTCGTTTCGCTTCCACGAGCCAAGATGCAGCTCATAAATATTTATCGGCTGCGAATAGAAGCCATCAGCCATTCTCTCACGCCTGTCCTTAAGCCAGCCCTTATCACGCCACTTGTATTCGGACGGCTTAACCACCAGCGACGCAGTATTAGGCGGTTTTTCCATAGATACTCCGTACGGGTCGGCCTTAAGACACTCTCCGCTTTGTGAAAGTATCCTGTACTTGTAAAAGGGCTTTTCCTCAAACAAGCTATATTCAAGTTCTGCTTCCCATATTCCGCCCTCGGTTATTCTTTCCATTCGTTCTCCGATGCCCCAGTTACAGTAATCTCCCGTAACATAAACGGCAACGGCGTTAGGTGCCCAAACTCTGAAAGTTACGCTTTTTCCTTCAACATGTGCGCCCATATACTCATAGGCACGGTAATTTGTACCCTGATGAAAAAGAAAAGGCGCGAGGTTATCCTTTGATTTGATCAAAACCTCAACTCCTTTCAACGAACATTATATTCAATTATATTATACAACACTTTTTCTTTTTTTTCAAGGGTTATTTTGTTGTTTATACTCAAAAAGCCCTATTTTTTTCAGTTTTTTTGATATTTTTTTAATTTTGTAAGCCACAATAAAACAAATTGTCAATATTTAACTAAAAGGCATTAAAAATCGAACTGTAACGCAGTCCGTTTTTAATCAGTTAGTTATATTTCCGTCCCCCGAAAGGTCTATGGCGTCCCCCATAATTGTTGCCTCGGGCTTTGCCGCGGACATCACAAAATCCTTCATTCTAGCCGCCCATTCCCGCACAGAATACAGAGGCTGCTTATAATAGCTTCTCAAATTAGCCGACACTCCGCACGCCTCTGCGCCAAGAGCCCTTGCAAGATATATCGCGCGGTACAAATGATACTTTTGAGTTACAATAAGTATCTTTTCAGCGCCGTAAATTTTGATTGCTCTGTAAACGCTGTCATAGGTAGACAAACCTGCGTGGTCAAGGAAAATGACCTTACTGTCTATCCCCTGCTCTGCAGCGAATTTTTTCATAGCCGTAGGCTCGTCGTAATCGTTACTGCGATGATCTCCGCTCATAAGAAGTCTGTCCGAGCAGCCTGCCTCATACGACTCACAGGCAACTACAAGACGGTCGTTAAGCATAGGCGTTGGCGTGCCATCTGCGTACACCCCTGCGCCAAGCACGAGAATACAGTCAAAGTCGTTTGCCAGCCTGTCAAGCTCTTCTCTGTCGTATATGTATTTCGCAGTAGTCCCGCACACCACGGCATTGGGCACAAGCACGGCAAGTACACCAAGCAAAATAACCGCTACGCCGCCAAGCAATATATATTTCCTTTTCAAATCCTTAAACTTCAAAATTATCACCTCTGCTTAATATTATACATCAAGTTTTTTTATATGTCAACTAAACAAATGTTGTTTTACATAAAACAAAAAGAATAAATCCCGCACCAAAGGTCAACACTTGAAAAAACGATTCTGAAAGGAAATACTATGAAAAACAAAAATCTGATACGCGTCCCGATTCTTTTCGTAACAGGCGCAATAGGCTATTACCTGATAGAAGTGGCTTTCAGAGGTTATTCACACTGGACTATGGGGCTTTGTGGCGGAATTTGCCTTGTGGGAATTTATTTCATCAACAAAAAATTCTCTCATTTTTCTTCCCCTATAAGGGCGGTTATGTGTGCGGGACTTATCACCGCCGTTGAATTTTTAGCGGGCTGTATTCTGAACCTATGGCTAAAATTAGGCATTTGGGATTACTCGTCGCTGAAATTCAATATTCTCGGACAAGTATCACTCCTGTTCTCCTGCATATGGTTTGCTTTAAGCCTTGTTATATGCCTTGTTTTTACCAAGGCAACACAAAAAAAGATGCCTGTTTAGGCATCTTTTTCTTTAGAACAGCTGTTTTTCAATCTCGGTTACAACAAGATCGGCAACATGATCAATACAATCGGCAACAATAGTACATCCTGCCGCGCGTATATGTCCGCCGCCGCCGAAGTAGGCGCAAACCACAGACACATCTACCGCATTTGACGAACGGGTAGAAACCCTGAAGGTCTTGTCGGGACCGGGCTGTCTTATAGCCACTGCAACATCAACGCCTTCAACCGAGCGTGCCACATCAATAAGGGTTTCAAGATGCTCATCAAGAACACCAAGCTTTTGCTTCATCTGGTATGTAAAGAATACCACAGCAATCTTTCCGTTATGGAACATCTTGAGAGTATCAAGTCCCGCCTTTTCAACCGCAAGCACCTCCATTGATTTCGAATCAAAGAGCAACCGGTTTATTTCAGCGGTATCAATTCCCGAATTAAGAAGCTCTGCAGAGCAGATGTGAGTTTTGGGGGTAACATTGGAATACTTAAAGCACCCTGTATCAGAGCTAATCGCCGCATAAAGGCAAAAATCCATCTTGGGGGGAATTTTGTCAATAACCCCGCGCTTAAGCATTTCTCTGGAAATATCGAAAACTATCTCACCTGCCGCCGAAGCATCAGAAGCAACATAATAATCGGCATAGGGCTCACCCTTTGCGTGGTGGTCGATCATAAAATCAATTTTGCCCTCAAAATGTTTATTAAGCTCGCCAAGCTGAGTAGCCGAAGCGGTATCAATGGTGATCACCCTTTCCGCCTTAAAATCGCTTGGCACAGAGCTTATCAGGGTACTTGTCTGAACACCTTCGCCGAGAAACGCCAGCCTTTGGGGTATCTCATTGGCGCAAACACACCAAACACGGCTGCCAATCGCCTCAAGCAAAAGCTTAAGCGCAAGCGCCGAGCCAACTGCATCACCGTCAGGGCGAACGTGAAACAAAACAAGCGTATTTTTCCTTTCCGCAAGTCTGTCGCAGACCTGTGTAAAGCTTAATTTGTTAAAATATTTCATTGCCTTCCTCCATTTCTGATATTTTCAAGGAAAGGCATATACTAATCCGCGTCGGATTCATCCGCGCTCTCGGCATTTTCATCCTCATCATCAAAATCATCTGAAAATTCTATTGAATTGAGAATACTTGCGATATGCGCGCCGCGCTCAATAGATTCATCAATATAAAAGCTGAATTCGGGGGTTACGCGAAGGTTAAGGGACTGCGCAATTCTTTTACGGATAAATCCGTGAGCCGAACGAAGTCCTTGTCCTACCTCTTTTTTATCACCGCCGATAGCCGAGTAATAAACCTTGGCATACTTAAGGTCGGGAGTAACCTCCACACCTGTGATGCAAACCATTGCTCCGCTTACTCTCGGGTCTTTTATTTCTCTTACCACCTGGGCAAGCTCCTTTTGAACCTCATCGTTTATTCTTCCGCGTCTGTATTTTGCCATATTGATCCTTTCAATACTTTATGATATAAATTCACATATAGTATACCACAAACTATTACTTTTTTCAAGGGCTATCGTAAAAAATAAAAAAATAAAGGGGCAAATCTGCCCCTTATATTTGGTTTTTACTGTGCTGCGTCAACGATAGCCTTGAACTTCTCTGCTACAAGCGACGCACCGCCGATAAGACCGCCGTCAACATTTGTCTTTGCAAGAAGCTCTGCAGCATTCTTCTCGTTCATAGAGCCGCCGTACTGAACAGTAACGGTTTCAGCAACATCAGCTCCGTAAACCTCTGCAATAGCAGCTCGAACAAAGCCATTACCCTCGTCAGCCTGATCTGCGGTAGCAGTTACACCTGTACCGATAGCCCAAACAGGCTCATAAGCAACGATAACATTTTTAAGCTGATCTGCGCTTACATTTGTAAGTGCCATCTTTGTCTGGAACTTAAGAAGTGTTTCGGTGTATCCAAGCTCTCTCTGCTCAAGTGTTTCGCCTACGCAAACAATCGCCTTAAGACCTGCGTTAAGAGCCGCAAGTGTACGAAGGTTAACTGTCTGATCGGTTTCAGCAAAGTACTGTCTTCTCTCGGAATGACCGATAACAACATACTCTACGCCTGCCTCAACAAGCATATCTGCGGAAATTTCACCTGTGTATGCGCCCGAAGCCTTGAAGTGAACATTCTCAGCGCCGATCTTTATGTTTGTGCCCTTTGCAGCTTCAACTGCTGCTGGAATGTCGATTGCGGGAACGCAAAGCACTACATCGCAAGCGTCCTTTCCTGCAACCAGAGGCTTCATCTCCTCAATAAGCGCAACCGCACTCTTGGGAGTCATATTCATTTTCCAGTTACCTGCGATAACTGTTCTTCTCTTGGAAGGATTCATTTTTATTCTCCTTAATTTACTTATTTGAGGGGCGACTTATGTCGCCCCATAATAGCTTTTATTACTTGTCAAGAAGGCAAGCAATGCCGGGAAGCTCAAGACCCTCAAGGAACTCAAGAGAAGCTCCGCCGCCTGTAGAAATATGTGTAATCTTGGAAGCATAGCCAAGCTGCTCGCAAGCTGCCGCGGAATCTCCGCCACCTACGATTGTAATAGCCTCAGACTCAGCAAGAGCCTCTGCCACAGCGATTGTACCCATTGCAAGAGTGGGGTTCTCGAATACGCCCATAGGACCGTTCCATACAACTGTCTTTGCGCTCTTTGCAGCGTCAGCAAAAAGCTTCTTGGTGTTATCACCGATATCAAGGCCCATCATATCTACGGGAATATCGCAAGAAGGAACCATCTGAACATCAACAGGAGCGTCGATAGGATCAGGGAAGCTCTTTGTGATAACTGTATCAATGGGAAGAAGAAGCTTTACACCTTTCTCCTCTGCCTTAGCCATCATTTCACGGCAGTATTCAACCTTTGTTTCATCAAAGAGAGATGTACCGATGCAATAGCCCTTAGCGGCAAGGAAGGTATAAGCCATACCGCCACCAATAATAAGAGTATCAACCTTTGTAAGAAGATTGTTGATAACATTAAGCTTATCGGAAACCTTTGCACCGCCAAGGATAGCAACGAAGGGGCGCTCGGGATCTGCAAGAGCCTTACCCATTACACCGATCTCCTTCTGAATAAGGTATCCGCAAACTGCGGGAAGATAATCAGCAACGCCTGCAGTGGAAGCGTGCGCGCGGTGAGCCGCGCCGAACGCGTCATTCACGAAAATATCTGCCATAGAAGCA
>JAZRHS010000032.1:0-3524 GCA_045644865.1 Eubacteriales bacterium
TTCTGCTTTGAGTTCTTCCGGATAACTTTTTAATTTTTGTCCTTTCTTTGCCATAACAAAAACACCTCCTATGGTACCATTATACCATAAGAGGTGTTTGCGCCTTTTTATTTTCTGTGAACTATTTGGGGTTCACTTCAAAATTGGTCAGCCTTTTATCTGATTTAGCTCATTGAAAGCCAAGCAACCTCGTCAAGTGCATCTATAAGATCGTTGAGAGAGTTCTCGTAAACAAGCTTGTTCTTTTCGTATGTCTGAGCGAAGTCGCCGCCAAGATCTCTGAAAAGTGAGTTGATACCGGAAATTCCTGCTGTTGCATAAATGAAACCAAAGTCAAGCTTGATACCGCTTACAATAATGTCGTACATTCTTGCGTCATCAGCATTCTTGGAGTACTTGCCCTTAAGGCACTTGCCGTAGTATTCGGGAGTAACCTGTCTGTAGGACTCTGCAGCCATAAGCTCAAGAGTAGCACCAACAAGATCGGGTCTCTGGCAGGTGGAAAGAACTGTTATAAGAGAGCAGCTGTTCTGGGGATATGTAGCATAGTGTCCCTGCTCCTTTTCATACATAGGAAGGGGAAGCGCGCCGTAGGGAGCTGTCATAGAACGGTAATTTTCACACTCCTCAAGGTAAGTGGAATTGAAAAGTACATTGCCGTTAATAAAGGAAGTTTCAGCTCGAGCTGCGCCAAATTGAATAGCACCCTGATTGTTGAAGTTAAGCTTCTGAAGCTTTTCAAAAGCATCAACTGTGCGCTCGTTGTAAATGGCGATGTAGGGATAGCCCTCCTCGTCCTTAAGTGTGATGTTTACACCGAGAGCTGCAAGCCAGAGGTCAACCCATCCGCCGTCATTGTAGTCAAGAAGACCAACAAGGTCGCCGTCATCCACATTACCGTTACTGTTGGTGTCAACATGAACTGCAGATGAAAGCTCATAGAGCTTATCGATTGTCCATTCATAGTTGTCAACTATTTCATAGATGTTGACATCGGGGTAGTATTCGCTGAATATGGTCTTGTTGTACGCCATAAATCCTGCATTGGTGATCTGCGAAATAGCAATATCACCGCCAAGGAAGTAAAGCGCATCAAAGAGCTCAAGCTCTGTAAGAAGCGACTGGTTCCACCAGGGCTTATCAAGGTCAAGGTAATCAAGATTGTTAACATTGTAGTACACACCCTCAGTTGCGAGAGCAGCGCCCTGAGAAGCATATACGGCTGCGCAATCATATTCCGTTGAATTTATAAGCACCGCATTCTTGAGGGTCTGAAGCCACTGTGTGTGGGAACCCCAAATACCGTGTTGCTGAACCTGCTCAATGGTTATACCAAGTCTGTCCTCAACGGTTGCGTTGCGGTAGAAAATAGCATCGTTAACCGTATCATTGGTTGTTGCATCGGTGTCCATCTCGATCTTCCAGTAAGGCATATCGTCTCTTGTGAAGAAGGTTACGGTCTCGCCTGTAAACTTAAGATCTGTGGGAATTGAGTCGGCAATATAATCTCTGCCATACTCGTCCACTTTGGGGGTGGATGACTGATTGCTTGTGGTGTCCTTAGGATCTCCGCCGCAGGCAACAAAGCAAGAAGCAGCCATAAGTAACGCCAAAACAAGCGTTAGAAGCTTTGCAAAAATCTTCATTTTGTTTTCCTCCAAGTTAATAAATTTGCAAAAAACTATTATTGTGCAATCTATTATACACCATAATTTCCAAAAAATCAAGAGGTAAATGAAAAAAGAAGGTAAAATTTACAGCGAGGTTTGCTGACAGCAGAGCTAAGCGGTAATTGTTCTAAAAAAATTAACATTTTTTTGAAAAAAATTTGAAAAACCATTTGAAATTTCAAATAATGTATGATATAATAAATATGTTTAGTTTATTAGGCGGCGCAAGTTGCGCTCGGTGAATTCTATAAATTACTTCGGAGGGCTGTATCGGATGTTCAGCAATATGTTTTTATCGCTTTCGGATATATGGAAAAACAATGTGTGGATACACATAAAAAATATGCATATTAACGATATTATCGATATTCTTCTGCTTTCTGTTATACTGTACTTCGCTTACAGGTTTATAAGGGATAAGCGCGCAGGTAAGCTTCTTATCGGCTTGGGTGTGGTAGTGGCTATTCTGGTGTTCAGCTATATATTCAAGCTTAACTCAATAAAATTTATTTTCCAGAACTTCTTTCAGGTCGGACTTATCGCGCTGATCATTCTGTTCCAGCCCGAGCTTCGTGCCGCCCTTGAAAAGGTTGGTAACACTCCTCTTTCGGGTATCAAGCGTCTTGGCGGAGAGGGAATGGATCAGGCAAACATTATGGAAGCTATTGACGCGGTGTGCGATTCGGTGTTCGATATGTCGCGTTCAAAAACGGGCGCGCTTATCGTGTTCGAGCGCTCCACAAAGCTGGGTGATTTTACCAAGAGCGGAGTAATACTTAACGCTCACATTTCCCGAAGACTTATCGGCAATCTTTTCTTTAACAAAGCGCCGCTTCACGACGGTGCGGTTATAATCCGCGATTACAGAATTTACGCGGCGTCCTGTATGCTTCCTCTTACCAACAGCGAGGAGGTTGTGTCGTCGCTTGGTACAAGACACCGCGCGGCAATAGGAATAAGTGAGGTAAGCGATGCGGTGGTTGTAGTTGTTTCCGAGGAAACGGGCATCGTATCTGTTGCGATGAACGGAACGCTTAAGAGAAACTATAAGCGTCTGACCCTTAAGCAGACCCTGCTTAACAGCTTGGTCGGACCTAATTACAAGAATCTTAACACAGACGGCGACTCGCCCAACAAGAACAAATAAGGGAGGCAGACGATGGCAAACGAAAATTTTCAGAACACGGCTGAAATAAAGCTTCAAAGCACAACCGAAATAAAGCTTCAGAATACGGGCGACCTTAAAAGCGGCTCGGATAGCGGTTATGATAACTTCTTTGAGCCTACTACCCGCAAGGAGAAGATCATTTCAATAATTGTCTGCGTTGTTATAGCATTTATAATATGGCTCATAATTGCCAACATAAACTTAAAGGCGTCGACCCCCGCCCCCCTGCCTCTCAGCGCGGGCGCTGAGAATGCGATAGCGGCACTTTCGGAGCATGTATGGGTAGAATAAAGGCGACAGCGTTTATCGTGTCGGGAATTTCCTTGCCGTTTCTGTGCGGTGAGGATGAAATAATAAATAAGGCAAAACAGAAAATGAAGCGTGTGGGTCTTGAGCCCTCACAGCTTCATTTTCGCCTTTATAAAAAATCGATAGACGCGAGAAAAAAGGATGATATACGGGTGGTTTGCTCTGTAAAGGCAACCTCTGACGGCGAGGTTTTCGTTAGCGAGGATAAGCTCTCCAAAGAAGGAGTAAGACTTTGCCGCGACGAAGAGCCTGATATAACTATCGGAGATGAGCCTATAGGCGCGCCGCCTCTTGTGGTGGGAATGGGCCCTTGCGGAATGTTTGCGGCTCTGCTTCTGGCTCAGAACGGATATAAGCCTGTTATCATAGACAGAGGG
>JAZRHS010000033.1:0-2358 GCA_045644865.1 Eubacteriales bacterium
TAACATATTTGGAGGATTTCCTCTCATCGGTTAACCTTTTTTGAACCACGCGACTATCGCGTGGTTTTCGTTATACAAAAAGGACAGTTCAAAATTGAACTGTCCAAAATTTATTTTCCTACAAGCTGATTAATCCAAGTGCCGCGCGCAAGCAAAATCGCACCAAACACCGCCTTCAATATTTCAAGCGACTGACATATAAAGAACAAAAGGAAAATGCTTATACTTGTAAAATGCCCAAGCACCAACGCGGTAGGTACAACAACCACCCACATAAATACGCTATCAAACAGCATTGTTATAAAAACCTGTCCGCCCGACCGCAATGTAAAATATGATCCGTTAGCAAAAGCGTGGGCAGGCATCAGCAGCGATGATACCATTATCATATACGACGCTATATACCGAGCCTCGTCTGTAGTATTATACATTTTCGGGAATACACGGGAAACAGAAACAAGCAAAAGTCCCACACATAGCGCACACAGCACCGAAAATGTCATCATTTTTCGGTCTGTATCCTTGGCTTCCTCAAGCTTTCCTGCACCCAAGAGATTTCCGACAACAATGGAAATAGCTACACCGAACGCCATATAAACCACATTAAACACATTGGAAATTGTAGTCGATATATTCAGTGCCGCAACTACCCCCAAACCTCTCAATGAATAACATTGATTTGTAAAAGTAACTCCCGCCGCCCACATAAACTCATTTACCATAAGAGGCAAGCCTCTGACGATAATGCTTCCGGCAAGACTTCGAGGAATTCGAAGAGAGCGATAAGCGCCTATAATAAAATCCGACTCTTTACTGTGCATATGCGTCCAAACAACTATCACCACCGCCTCTGCAAAGCGGGATACAACAGTAGCGATTGCCGCCCCCACAACTCCAAGAGCAGGCATACCAAGATGGCCAAAAATAAGCACATAGTTCAAAGAAAGGTTGACAAGCACGGCAACTATGCTGGATATCATAGGAACCATAGTATTCCCTGTTTCACGAAGCGTTGAGCCATAAGCCTGCGATATAGCAAACGGGAAGAAACCAATTACAATAACCGAGAGATAATGCTTTCCATATTCAAGAGTTAATTCAAGGTCGCCCTGTTGCTCACTTTCGTGAAGGAACAAGGAAACAAGCTGATCGTCAAAAAGTAAAAACAATGCAACACAAAGTGCCGCGGCAACAGTAACAACAATCAGCTTAAAGCGGAAGGTATTTCGCTTTCCTTCAACATCACCAAGCCCGTGAAACTGCGCTGTAAAAATTCCTGCGCTTGATATTGCGCCGAATATAAGAAGATTGAATACAAAGACAAACTGATTTACTATAGTTACGCCCGAAATTGCCTCTGTCTGAAGCCTTCCTACCATTACATTGTCAAGCATATTGACAAAGTTGGTTATTCCGTTCTGCACCATTATGGGCAGCGCAACTGTCAGAATCATTATATAAAACTTCTTATCACCGAAAAATCTTTTAATATTCATTCTCAACTTATTTTGAGTGATAAAGCTTCTTCACCTGATATTTGGGTTCACAGGTAATGTTCACTCCCAGCTTCTTAAAGGTCTTGCTGTCAATCTGCGCCAATATAACAGACGAATGTGCCTCACAGCCCGCAAGCTTTTCAAGCTGCTGAAGAGCAATAGCCGCCGTTTCAGAGGTTACCGCGCTTATAGCAAGGGCAATAAGCACCTCGTCAATATGAAGTCTTGGATTGTGGTTTCCAAGATGGTCGACCTTAAGACTCTGAACAGGCTCTATAATGGAAGGAGAAATAAGCTTTACGCTCTTATCTATTCCACCAAGAGCCTTAAGCGCATTCAGTATAAGCGCCGCAGAGGCACCAAGCAACGAGGTGGTCTTACCAAGAACAATGCTGCCATCAGGAAGCTGAAGCGCCGCCGCAGGCGAGCCCATTTCTTCAGCCTTTTTGTTTGCCGCAGCAACCACAGGCCTGTCCTCTGTGGAAATTCCCGCCTGCTTCATAAGCAGATCAAGCTTACCTACAGAATCAGAGGTAGTCATATTTTCTCTTTGCTCGCAAAGAGCCGCATAATATCGTCTTATTATTTCCTGCTTTGATGCATCCTCGGTAATCTTTGCGTCGACTATACAATTACCCGCCATATTTACACCCATATCGGTAGGAGATTTATATGGTGATGTGCCATATATTTTCTTGAACATCGCATCAAGGACGGGGAAAATTTCCACATCGCGGTTATAATTTGTAGCGGTCTTGCCGTATGCATCAAGATGGAAGGGGTCGATCATATTTACATCATTAAGGTCAGCAGTTGCCGCCTCATATGCAAGATTAACAGGATGCTTCAAGGGCAGATTCCA
>JAZRHS010000034.1:0-10231 GCA_045644865.1 Eubacteriales bacterium
TATCGTTATAAAGGGCAGTGGCGACAATCTTATTCCCTACCCTTACATTAAAGTAATTTGTATTTCTATCGGGCGCAAGGTCAAGAGAGAAATTAATGTCCTCTCCTGTCTTGATCCTACCCGCATCGGATATTTCATACCAACCGTCATCGCGCCTGCAGAGAATAGTTCCGTCAGCATCAAATTTAACAGAAACCGCCTGTGCGGTATCCTGATAAAGAGAAACTGTCATGCCATCTATTTTATCCGTGTTAAAATTAAATCCGAACTTACCCGATGTCAGGTTGTCAAACACACGGGAAGTGATTATTCCATCAACCATTTCGTTTATTTCAACTCCCAATTAATACATAAATTCAAGATTATATAATGTATTCAATTTACTCAAATAACTATTTTTTTCTTAAGGTCTGCCTTTTTATAGTAGATAAGCAAAAGCAGCGAATTCATAAGCCAGCCCGCGGGATATCCCATTGCTATAGGAATTATTTCATTGCAAATGAAATTAGACATTACAAACATATAAAGCTGTCTGAAGCCAACAAAAGAAACAAGCATCATTATCATAGGCGCGCGGCTGTTTCCCGCCCCGCGAAGCGCTCCTGCAATAACCTGATTAAAGCTACACAACAGATAAAAGGGTGTTACCCAGCGCAATAGCATTACCCCGTATCTTATCACCTCGGGATTTTGGTTAAAGAAACGCACAAAGTAAGGTGCAAAGACTATAACGGGAACCATAATCAAAACTGTTGCGGTAAGCGACATCAAAACAGTAGTTCTTATTCCCTTTTTCGCCCTGTCTACCTTTTCAGAGCCAAGATTTTGTCCCACAAAGGTGGTTGCGGCTATTGCAAGCGATTGCATAGGAAGGAATATAAACTGGTCTATTTTGGAGTATGAGGTCCAGCCCGACATACAATCCTCACCGAAGAAGTTTATGTAAGACTGAACGAAAACATTTGAAAAAGCGGTTATCGAAAGCTGGATTGCCGCAGGAAATCCAACGCGGACTATTTTGCCAAGAGATTCTCTGTCAATACGAAGATGGCTCAAAATAAGCTTAGTGCAGTTAGTCGCCCTTATAAGCGTAATCACCACAAGCAACGCCGAAACGCCTTGCGCAATAATGGTTGCGTATGCCACTCCCGCAACACCCATCTTGAACCTTATTACAAACAAAAGGTCAAGCAGAATATTAAGAAGCGCTGAAACAACAAGGAATATAAATGGTCTTGTTGAATCCCCCACCGCGCGGAGTATTCCCGAACCTATGTTATAAATCATCAATCCGATTATTCCGCTAAAATATATTGTAAGATATATTTGTGCTTCGGAAAAAACACTTTCGGGAGTATTCATCATATTAAGCATATATGGAACAAGGAATATACCAAGAGCGGTAAACACCACGGCTAAAATCAAGGTAACACACAGGGCGGTGTGTACCGCTTTATCCACCTTGTCAAAGCGCTTTGCGCCGTAATTCTGGGATATAACAACTCCCGCGCCGCTTGAAAATCCTACAAAAAGACCGATTATCATATTTATTATCGGGCCCACCGAGCCAACTGCGGCATATGCGGCGTCATTTTCCACATAATTGCCTATTACCCATGTATCCACCGTATTGTAAAGCTGCTGAAACAGATTTCCGATAAGCAACGGCAATGCAAAGGCAAAAATGTGCTTAAAGATATTCCCTTCGGTCATATCCACATCTTTTTTTGAAAAGAAGCCGCGTTTTTTTATATTTTCCATTTGAATTCCTCTGAAAATTTAATCAAATAAATTATACCACACTAAAACATCATATTCAAGAGTTAAATAAAAAATCCGACAATTATTTTCTAACTGTCGGATATATTTTATTTCTTTTTGATTGCGAAGGCGCACCAGCCGTTATCTATGGCGTGCTCAACAATTTCAAATCCGAATTTATCAAACGCCGTCATAACATCTTCTGCTCGCTCGTTTATAATTCCCGAGGCAAGGAGAATAGCATCGTCCTTCATATACCTTCCCACATCGGGAAGCATACGGATAATAATATCCGCAACGATATTTGCGCAAACAAGGTCATACTGACCGCCCTCAAGCTCAACCTGCTTAAGAAGGTCTGACACATCACAGGTTATGTTCTCGCAATCATTCATTACGATATTATCGCGGGCAACTCTTACCGCCACCTCGTCAATATCATAAGCGCGGCACTCCCTTGCACCAAGCTTTGAAGCACAAATAGCAAGAATTCCGCTTCCGCAACCCACATCAAGAACTCTCTGTCCCTGCTTAGTGTATTTTTCAAGCAGACCGATAACAAGGCGTGTGGTTTCGTGAGTTCCTGTTCCGAATGCCATTCCGGGGTCCATAGTAACTATTACGCTATCAGGCTTGGCATCGTACTTTTCCCACGCGGGCACGATAACGATTCGCTTTCCAATTTCAAGAGGCTTATAATATGCCTTCCAGGAGTTTGCCCAATCTTCTTCATTAACGCCTACGACCTCAACAGCCACCTCAAAGCCTGCCAGCTCGCTTCTTTCTTTTATAAAGCTTATTGCTTCATTGTAATTCTGCTCAACAGGAAGAAAAACCGAAACAGAGGCTATTGTCTTGTCAGCATTAAGTATTGATTCGTCAATAAGATCGCCATAGCAGGTCTTAAGGTCAATGTCGCTGAAGTCCTCTATCATAAGATTATTGCTTATCATACTCATAATTGCGGTAAGGTCATCGAGGTGGCAGAGCTTTACCGTTCCCTTTACCTGATGCCAATCCTTCACATCAGAAGCCGCACCGCATACATAATCTTTATCTATCATAGCTGTTCTCCGTTATTTCTTGTCAAAAATCTTCTTGAAGAAACCTGTCTTTTTTCCGTAATTGCTTTCTCCGCAGCTATCGGCAAAGGCGCGCATATGCTCCTTTTGCTTTTCGTTAAGCCCCTTGGGAATTTCTACATTCACAGAGAAAATAAGGTCGCCTCTGCGGTTTGGAGTATTAACAAAGGGAATTCCCTTTTGCTTTATTGTAAACTGTGCTCCGGGCTGTGTTCCCTCGGGAATAGTATACTGAATATTCCCCTCAAGCGAAGGAACTGTTATTTCCGCGCCGAGAGTTGCCTCGGCAACAGTTATCGGTACTTCACAGTAAATGTTATATCCGTCGCGCTCGAAAACGCTATGTCTTTTTACTCTTACGGTTATAATAAGGTCGCCTGTAGGTCCGCCGTTTCTTCCGTCGCAGCCCTCACCGCGAAGAGCGATGCGCTCACCGTCGTTAATACCCGCGGGGATAGACACGCCAAGCTTCTTGGAAACCTTTACATATCCTGTTCCACGGCAGTTTGAGCAGGGATTCTTTATAATCTTTCCCGTGCCTCTGCAGGCATCACAGGTAACTGTAGACTGGAACTGCATTCCCGCCATACGCTGAACCACTCTGCGCTGACCCGAGCCGCCGCAGGCGCTACAGGTTTCGGGATGACTTCCCTTTTCAGCACCGCTTCCGCTACAGTCGGAGCATCTCTGTATTCTATTATATGTTATATCCTTCTTTATGCCAAACGCCGCTTCCTCAAAGGTGATATTTACGGTAGCACCGATATCATCACCCCTTTGCGGACCGTTTCGTCTTGCGCTTCCGGCGCCGCCAAATCCGCCGAATATATCGCCGAATATATCACCAAAGCCGCCAAATCCGCTGAAATCGAAGCCACCAAATCCGCCGCCTGCACCGGGACCGCCCTGCTCAAAAGCGGCGTGTCCAAACTGGTCATACTGCTGCTTTTTCTGTGGGTCGGAAAGGATAGCGTAAGCCTCATTGACTTCCTTGAATTTTTGTTCCGCCTCGGTGTCCCCCTGATTCATATCGGGGTGATATTTTTTGGCAAGTGAGCGATAGGCTTTTTTTATTGTAGCGTCATCAGCGCTTTTATCAACGCCGAGGACATCATAATAATCTCTTTTATCTGCCATCAGACTTGTCCTTTCTGTCAACGACTCTGCGGGAAAGGCAAAAATTCACCTTTCCCGCGATATTAAAGTCAATTACTGGTTTGTTTTATCCTCGTAATCAGCATTGTAATAGGTGGAGTCGCCATTCTGACCGTTACCGCCCATATCGCCCATATCGGGGCCTGCGCCCTGCGCTCCGCTCTGCTTGTAGAGCTTTTCGGAAAGCGCATAGAATGCCTTCTCAAGTGCTTCTGTATCAGCCTTGATAGCCGCGGTATCACCGCCGTTAAGAGTTGCGCGAAGCTTTTCGATTGCCGCCTTAACATCAGCCTTGTCGTCCTCGGGAATCTTATCGCCGATCTCACCAAGAGTCTTTTCGCTCTGGAAGATAAGTGTTTCAGCGTGGTTCTTTGTATCTACCGCTTCCTTCTGCTTCTTGTCTTCCTCGGCATACTTTTCAGCGTCCTTGATAGCCTTATCGATATCTTCCTGAGACATATTTGTAGAAGATGTGATTGTGATGTGAGTTTCCTTGCCTGTTCCCTTATCCTGCGCGGTTACATTAACGATACCGTTTGCGTCGATATCGAATGTTACCTCGATCTGGGGTACTCCACGGGGAGCGGCAGGAATTCCGTCAAGGTTGAAGCGGCCGAGAGTGGTGTTGTTAGCCGCCATCTCACGCTCACCCTGAAGAACATGGGTCTCAACAGAGGTCTGGCTGTCAGCCGCGGTTGAGAACACCTGACTCTTCTTTACGGGAATTGTTGTATTTCTATCAATAATTCTTGTAAATACGCCGCCGAGAGTTTCAATACCGAGAGAAAGAGGAGTTACATCAAGAAGGAGAAGGTCCTTTACATCTCCGCCAAGAACACCGCCCTGAATTGCCGCTCCGAGAGCAACGCATTCGTCGGGGTTAATGCCCTTGAAGGGTTCCTTGCCTATAAACTTCTTAACCGCTTCCTGAACTGCGGGAATTCTTGTAGAACCGCCCACAAGAAGAACCTTATCTATCTGAGAAACGCTTACGCCCGCATCAGAAATAACCTGCTTTGTGGGTTTCATTGTTGCATCAACAAGGTCTGCTGTAATTCTGTCAAACTCTGCTCTTGTAAGAGTTGCGTCAAAGTGAAGAGGTCCGTTTGCAGTAGCGGTAATGAAAGGAAGATTGATGTTTGTGCTGGACATACCCGAAAGCTCGATCTTTGCCTTTTCAGCTGCTTCCTTAAGTCTTTGAAGAACCATCTTATCGTTACGAAGGTCGATGCCGTTCTCTCTCTTGAACTGGTCAGCCATCCAGTCAATAACTCTCTGGTCAAAGTCATCGCCGCCAAGACGGTTGTTACCTGCGGTAGCAAGAACCTCAAATACTCCGTCAGAAATCTCAAGAAGCGAAACATCAAATGTACCGCCGCCAAGATCGAATACCAATATCTTCTGGTCTGCTTCCTTATCCATACCGTAAGCAAGAGCTGCCGCGGTAGGCTCGTTGATAATTCTCTTTACATCAAGGCCTGCAATTCTACCCGCGTCCTTTGTCGCCTGTCTTTGAGCATCAGAGAAGTATGCGGGAACAGTAATGACTGCCTCTGTAACTGTTGTGCCGAGATATGCCTCTGCATCAGCCTTAAGCTTCTGAAGAATCATCGCGGAAATCTCCTGAGGAGTGTAATCCTTTCCGTCAATGCTTGTTTTGTGGTTAAGACCCATTTCACGCTTGATACTGCTGATCGTTCTGTCGGGGTTTGTGATAGACTGACGCTTTGCGATCTGACCTATCATTCTCTCACCCGTCTTTGTGAAAGCAACCACAGAGGGTGTTGTTCTCGCGCCCTCGGGATTGGGAATAACAATAGGCTCACCACCCTCAAAAACCGCAACACAAGAGTTGGTCGTACCCAAATCTATACCAATAATCTTTCCCATAATAAAAATCCTCCTAAAATGTATTTATTGTTTAATATTTATTTTTTAGCCTTAGTTGGCTACCTTGACCATTGAATATCTGATGACCTTATCGCCCTTGGTGTAGCCCTTCATAAGAACCTCTACGATCTCGTTTTCACCAAAGCTTTCGTCCTCAATATGAAATACCGCATTATGAAGATTCGGGTCAAAGGTCTTACCCATAGCCTCTATTTCCTTAACGCCCATTTTCTCAAGGGTATCCTTAAAGCTCTTAAGCGTAAGCTCAAGTCCCTTGGAAAGCCCCTCGGCATCGGTGCAGCCCTCTGCGCGCTCAAGGTTATCAAGCACGGGAAGGATCGCGGTAAGCGCGTCTGTATAAGCGTCGCCGTAAATTCCCTCACGCTCCTTTGCCGAGCGCTTTCTGAAATTATCGTACTCAGCAAGCATACGCATATATTTTTCGTTCATTTCCTCGGCCTTTTTATTTGCCGCCGCAAGCTCTTCCTCAAGAGCCTTTATTTTCTTTTTATCGCCCTTTTCGGGCTTTGCCGCCTTCTCCTCTGCCCCTTCAGGCTCTTGGGAGAGCTCCTCGTTTATCTTATTTTCTTCCATTATTTATCTCCTTCTGTCAGCCTTTTGACATCACTATCTATTATATTGGAAATGTTATCGCTCAATTCCTCTACAGTAGCAAGTACCTTGGCATAATCCATACGAAGCGGTCCGATAACACCGATCGCTCCCACTGTTCTGCCGTCCTTTTTGATCGGCTTATATATAACCGACGAATTGTTCATAACATTGACAGCGCTTTCAGATCCAATGATAACATTTACATCATCGTCCGAGTTACCCTGCGACACAAGCTTAAGAATTTCTTCCTTGCCCTCTATTGCGGTAAGAAGCTGACCGAACTTTTGGGAATCCGAAAATTCGGGATACTGCAAAAGTCTGTTAAGTCCGCTTATTCGAAGATCTCCGTCCTCTACCTCGTTCATCGTGTCGTAGATAGCTTTTATAATCGGACCTATGGCTCTCGCGTCAGTGCCAAGCTCGTTCTCTATACTCATAAGAATTGGAAGTGTTATATCTCCGCTTCCCAGTCCCGCAAGATGACGGTTAAGTGTTAGATTTATTCTTGAGATAAGCTCCTCGTTAAAACTCTCTGCGGTGCGGAGCTTCTTTGTCTTTACCATACCGCCCGAGGTTATCATAACCAAAAGGATGCTGTGCTCATCTATGCAGATAGTTTCAAACTTTGATATACTGTAAGAAACAAGCCTTGGCTTAACCGCAAAGCCTGTATAGTTAGTTATGTTGGAAGCAAGACGAGAGGCATTCTCAAGAATCTGATCAAGCTCTGTCATCTTTGACTTCAATATATTATTTATCTCAGCTATCTCGTTAGCAGTCATAGCATAGTGCTGAACAAGTGAGTCAACATAAAAACGGTATCCAAGCTCACTTGGCACTCGACCAGCTGAAGTGTGAGGCTTTTCAAGGTAGCCCATCTCCTCAAGCTCGGACATTTCGTTTCTGATAGTAGCAGACGAGCAGGTCAACTGCCGATTTTCAACGATATACTTTGAACCAACAGGCTCTCCCTCGGCAATATGAGCCTCAACTATTGCTTTTAGTATCTGTTTCTTTCTTTCACTTAATTCAATATCAGCCATATTTTCCAACACCTCCGTTTCGCAAGAATAAAAGACCCGAAGTTGTAAACCAACCATTTTAGCACTCTTTGTTGTTAAGTGCTAACCACGATAATAATTTACCACTTTTCGGGTCTTTTGTCAAGACTTTATTATACTATTTTTGTTAATATTTTATGAACTTCGCCTTTTCAAGACATTTCCTATATTAAAGAACGCACTTGAGGAACTGCTGGAGTCTTGGGCTCTTGGGATTTTCGAAAAATTCGGCAGGAGCGCCCTCCT
The DNA here is from genome assembly GCA_045644865.1 of Eubacteriales bacterium. GTDB lineage: Bacteria > Bacillota > Clostridia > Oscillospirales > CAG-272 > RGIG8775. The sequence goes on from JAZRHS010000034.1 coordinate 7,811, forward strand.
CCTCTATGACTCCATCGCACATAAAGATAACGCGATCCGCTACCTCTCTTGCAAAGCCCATTTCGTGTGTTACCACAACCATAGTCATTCCTTCATTGGCAAGCTGCTTCATAAGATCAAGAACCTCTCCAACCATTTCGGGGTCAAGGGCACTTGTAGGCTCGTCAAAAAGTATTACCTTGGGGTCCCTAGCAAGCGCGCGAACGATAGCTACACGCTGCTTCTGGCCACCCGATATCTGAGAAGGATATGCGGTGGCTTTTTCCTCAAGGCCGATAGCCTGCAAAAGCTCAATAGCTCTCGCCTCAGCATCTGCCTTGATCTGAGCGATTGAGCTTCCCAAATCAAGCAGCTCTTTTTTATTCTTTCTGAACACATTACCCAGCTTAATAAAGAAATTTTTTCTCTGCGCTGCCCTTCTCTTCTTTTTAGCAACAAGAATAGGTGCCAATGTGATATTGTCAAGCACACTCAAGTTGTTGAACAAATTGAACTGCTGGAACACCATTCCGATCTTTTGACGGTGAATGTTAATATCCACCTGCATATCTGCCAGATCCTCTCCTTCAAACATAATAGAACCGCCGGAAGGATCCTCAAGGCAGTTGATACATCTAAGGAAGGTGGACTTTCCGCATCCTGAAGGACCAATGATAGCAACCACATCGCCTTCGTAGACATCAAGATCCACGCCCTTCAAAACCTGGTTATTACCAAATTTTTTGCTCAAATTTTTTACTGATAAAACTAACTGCTTTTCCATATTATCTTTCACTCTTTTTCAATTTTGCTTCCAATGCCCGAACACCCCAAGAGATAAGCAATACCATAACAAGATATGTCAGGGCGAGCATCAGGTAAGGAACGGTATAATTATATGTAGGATCACCCAACTGCTTAAAGGATTTGTAAAGGTCGGTTACAGCAATAAAGCTAACAATCGATGTTTCCTTTATCAAAACGATAAACTCATTACCCAGTGTAGGCAAAATGTTTTTTACAGCCTGAGGAACTATGATCTTAAGCATAGCGGTAGCATAGGTCAATCCAACGGCGCGTCCAGCTTCCATCTGTCCGGCATCTACCGAATTGATACCTCCTCGCATAATCTCACTGACATATGCGCCACTATTAAGACCAAATACCACAATAGCCACAGGCACACCTGAGTTTACCGTAACACCCATAGCGGGCAGCAGCACCCAATAACCAATCAACAGCTGCACTACCATAGGTGTTCCTCGGAACAACTCAATGTAGCACACGCATATCTTATCCAAAATTCTCGGCATCAGCTTGTACTTTGGCATTACTCTGACTACCGCAATCAGAGTACCTATCACGATACCGATAAGCAAACCGACCACTGCGATCTGCAAGGTCGCCCATAAGCCCTTCAACACATTCTCATATCCACGGAGAGTGATGAATTGCTTAATAAATTCATTCCACATTTGAGAAAAACTGTTCATAATATTTAACCAAATTAAAGGCTTAGCTGTTGCACTAAGCCTTTATTTACCTTCTTAAAATTTACTTTAATTACTTAGCGCAGATAACATTCAAAAGGTCAACAACAGTACCTACAGAATCAAGAGAGGTATCGTCTGCCTTGCAAACTGTTACAATCGCCTCGGTGTAGTAAGGAGTAGAGAAGTTAATGATCTCCATACGCTCTGCGGTAATAGTGATACCCGACATAGCAATGTCAACACCCTGCTTACCAACAGCGCCTACTACCATATCAAAGTCCATATCGTCGATAACAAGCTCCAAGCCAAGCTCATCAGCCAAAAGCTGTGCAATCTCCATATCAATACCGTAGAACTGGTTGCCTTCCTTGTACTCCCAAGGAGCAAACTCAGCGTTTGTAGCAACTACAAGCTGACCTGCAGCATTGTTAACATCCTTAGCAGCAGAGGTAACACCTACATACTTGTCTTCCTCGCCGTTCATATACTTATCCTTGATAGCCTCGATCTCAGCAGCCTTGTTCTCCAAAACAGCGTCGATCTGAGCCTTGAGGTCTGCCTGAGCAGGATCAATACCGATACCGTAATTCTCGCTGGAAAGTGCGATATCGATCATCTTAATACCGCTGATTTCCTTGCAAAGAGCCTTTGCAGTAGTCTTATCAACGAAAACATACGCTGCGTTGCCGTTCTTCATATCATTGGCAGCAAGTGCGAAGGTGTCATAAGATACACACTCAACGCCCTTGAGAATCTGTGCATACATCAAGCTGGTTGTACCCTTCTGTACAGCAACCTTTGTTCCGGAAGCCTCAGAACCGCATCCTGCAAAGCAAAGAACAGAGGCAAGCATCAAAACAGCTAAAACTAAAGACAATATTTTTTTCATAATTGTGTTTCCTTTCTGTGGTAAAAATTTCTTTTTGTCTTTCGATGTGCGTATTATATC
>JAZRHS010000035.1:0-8812 GCA_045644865.1 Eubacteriales bacterium
CCGTATTCCCGAGTGGACTAACGAGGTAGGCGAGGCTATTGCGGTGGTAGGTGCTACCAATGTTTCGGACGCGGTATCGGTTATTGGTGTTGGAAAGATGCAGGACAACTATCTTGAGCTTATTGAGAATGCCGTTTCAACCACCAAGGAGCTTATGGGCGCTACCGAAACCGCACTTGGAAATATTGCTCCCACCAACACAAGCGCAATATTGGCGCTTAAGGAAACCTCAAAGGTAACACTTGAACAGGTTACCGTGGAGCTTTGCCGTTGTATTGAGGACATCGCCAACATCTGGGCGGATATGATGTGCGCTTATTATTCAAGTGAAAGACTTATCCCTTATTACGGTGATGGCGGAGTAACCTCGGGCAATATCGACTTTGAGCTGCTTAAGGCGTCGCTTATCAAGGCAAAGGTGGAGATCGGCGAGTCCACCAACTATAGCGCGTCAACCGCTTTGTCAATACTTGACAAGCTGCTTGACGGCGGATATATTACAGGCAAGGAATACATTGAGCATCTTCCCGAGGGCTTTGTCCTTGACAGGGAAATGCTGACAAAGAAGGGAGAGGGCGATAATGGACGAGATGACAATGCTTGAGGAAAACATCGAAGCACTTGAGGAAAATACCGAGGTGCTTGAGGAAAATACCGAGCCTGAAGCTGACGCTGTTGACGAGCAGGAGAGCGTGGAGCTTGAGGAGCTTAATTCCAAAAAGCTTTTGCTTGAGGGCGAGATAGCGGCGCTTGAGGGAGAGCTTGAACGCCGAAAGGCTGAGGCGGACAAGGCGGCGAGAGAGTACACTGAGTTCAAGGAGCTTTTCCCCGATGCAGACCCCGAGGCACTTACAGGAGAGGTGCTTGAGCTTACCAAGGAGGGCGTTCCTCTTGCTGCCGCTTACGCTCTTTATCAAAAGAGGGCGGAGAAGCGATGCGCCGATGCGGTGCTTCAAAATGCTCAAAATGCGGGAGCGTCCTTTGGCAGCGTGGGCAGGTCCTCGGAAAACAATTATTTCACCCCTGACGAGGTCAGGGCTATGACAAGAAACGAGGTCCGCGCCAACTATCAGAAGATAATTCAGTCAATGAAAAGCTGGAGCTGACACAAAAATAATTTAATTACAAACAAGAAAGGAAAACAAAATTATGGCAATTACAAATTTTATTCCCACTATCTGGAGCGAAAATCTTTACACCGAGCTTGACAAGCAGTATATCGCGGTCAAGAACTGTAACCGCGAATATGAGGGCGAGATCAAGAACTGCGGTTCTACAGTCAAGATCTGCGGAGTAGGCGATATTGCTGTTTTCGATTACACCAAGAACAGCGACCTTTCCTCTCCCCAGGAGCTTTCCGAAAACGAGAGAAGCCTTGTTATCGATCAGGCGAAGTGCTTTAACTTCCAGATCGACGATGTTGACCGCGCACAGAGCGTTCCCGGTCTTATGAACGCGGCAATGAAGGTTGCGGCAAGCGCGCTTTCCAATGCGGCTGACAAGCATGTTTATTCGCTTTACCACGCATCGGGTACAAAGCTTGTCAACGATGAAACAACCGCAGAAAATGTTATCGACAGCTTCCTTGAGGCTCGCAAGGTTCTTTACAAGAACAATGTTACAGATTCCTCCGATGTTATTTTCGAGGTTTCTCCCGAGGTTGCAGACCTTATCATCAAGGCAAAGATAAATCTTTCCACCGACAATAACGCGGTGCTTGAAAACGGCTGTATCGGAAGCATTGCGGGCTGCAAGATCTATGTTTCCAACAACATCGTTCAGATTGAGGAGGATGGTGCGGTCAACCATATGTGTATCGCAAGAACAAAGAGAGCTATCGCTTTTGCGGAGCAGCTTTCCGAAATCGACGCTTACCGCCCCGAGAAGCGCTTTGCCGATGCGGTAAAGGGTCTTCACCTTTACGGCGCAAAGGTTGTATATCCCAAGGAAATGGTAACCCTTACTCTTTCCATTTACGAGTAATACCCGGGTTAAATACCCCACCGCAAGCGGTGGGGTAGGAGGTAAAACAACAGAATGAAAAACAGAGATATTTATGAAACGGCAATACATCTTATTGCCCAACCGATGGAGGACGAAAGACTTGAGGATTACGCGGTGCGCGCGCCCTATCTGCTTGGTGGATTTCTTTACGAAAACAGCCACCTTGATGCTTCATACCGTCAGTTCTGCGGTCTTGAGCCTCACGGCTTTATCGGGGCGATATATGCCGACCTTGACAATGATTTTCCCTTTGCCGAAAGGTTTTCAACCCCTGCGGGATACTATCTTGCGGCGATGCTGGTTATTGATGAGGACGGCGAATTGTCTGACAGGCTTTTTGCGATGTTCTGTGATTCCATATCTCAGATCTCCAAGGAGATCCCCGCGGCAAGCGAAAGCATAACCAACATTTATTAACATAAGGGGGCAGGCTCATATGAGCCTGCCCCTGTTTGCTTTCTTTGACGGAAAAACAGAAATACCTCTTGATTTTGTTTTTTTTATCGTGTATAATAGTATTGAAAACTGCGAAAGGAAGCCGCTATGAAAAAGACAGATATTGAAAAGACGGTAGCCTATGCTGTTGGCGATGCAGACTTAAAAAGCGAGAATATTCCCTCAATAGACCTTTATATGGATCAGATAATAAATCTCGTTTCCGAGAAAAACGGCGAGGGAAGCCCGATGTTTGCCGACCGCGTGCTTACCAAAACGATGATAAATAACTACTCCAAGGACGGGCTTATCAAGCCTATCAAGGGGAAGAAGTATTCAAAGGAGCATATAATTCAGATGCTTTTGGTCTATTCCTTGAAGAATACCCTGTCTATAAGCTCGATACGCCGAATATTGCAGGGCGTTTACAATGAGGGCTTTGACGGGAAAAGGCTTCAGGACGGTTACGATAAGTATATCGGTCTTAAAGCAGACAACAGGGAGAGAAGCCTTAAAGCCGTGCAGGATTTCATAGATGATAACGGCTTTGATATTGAGAATGAGGACGATTTCTTTGCGTTTTTATTGGGACTTGTGTCGTTTTCGGCAGATCTTAAGAATATTTCTATCGCGTTGCTTGAGGAGCGCTATCCCGACCTTGACGAGTTAAGGCGCGCCGAGCTTGAAGCCGAAAAGGCGCGGGCAAAGGCGGAGAAAGAGGAAAAGTCAAAGAGCGAGAAGGCTGCAAAGCAGAAAAAGAAAAATGACGAGGTGTAAAATGAAAAAAATAATAGGGTTATTTATGGCGTTGATTACTGTGGCAGCGGTGCTTTCGTCCTGTTCGGCAGAGCCGCCTCAGCTTGACGAGGTAAAGGACGAGCTTGTGGCGCTTGTGGAAGGCTCGTATGAGATAAACAATATTTTCTTTGGCGAAGGACTTGAAACCTACCGCCGCGGCGGAGATTATGACAAGGAGCATCACATTTACAGCGATGGCGACTACGAGTATTCAGCATACGAGTATGTAACAAGCAACAGCGGATATTTTTTTGTGGAAACCATAAAGACAGATGCCGAGAAGATTTACACGGTTGATTATCTACAGGGAATTTATACTATGGCGTTTGACGGTTATGCCGATGAAAACACAGGGGCGGTTGTAACTGCAAGATATCTTGACGGCGAGGGCTGGCTTATGAAGTACGCCTATGGTGATAATGACCCCTTTAATATTCTTCCGGGTAAGAGGGTATATGATTTTGACACGATGGAGATAGTCAAGCCCTCTACCGATAAGTATCTTAATGTAGAGATCAGCTCACACCTTGAGGGTGAGAGCGAAACACTTGTTGTTACACTTCACTTCAAGCTCACCGAGAACGGCTGGCGGCTTGACGGCCCAACATATTAAAAAAGCGGCGCAAGCCGCTTTTTTGTTTAGTCCATAAACAAGGGTGTGGAGAAATATCTTTCTGCGGTGTCGGGAAGAACGGTAACCACTGTTTTGCCCTTGCCAAGCTTTTTTGCCAGCTTCATTGCCGCCGCAACATTTGTTCCGCTTGAAATGCCGCACATAATACCTTCCTTTGAGGCAAGGTCCTTGGCGGTCTGTATTGCTTCCTCGTCCTTGACGATGCAGATGTCGCTGAATATGTTCTGGTTAAGGATAGCGGGGATAACACCGTCGCCTATTCCCATCTGAATGTGAGTTCCTATAGAGCCGCCCGAAAGTATTGCCGCGTGCTCAGGCTCAACCGCCCATATTTCAATATCGGGATTCTTTGATTTCAGCGTTTCGCCTATTCCCGTTATAGTTCCGCCTGTTCCGATGCCCGAGCAGAAGCCGTGAATAGGGCCGTTAACCTGCTCAAGGATTTCCATACCTGTAATTCTTCTTTGCGCGTCGCTGTTAGCAGGGTTTTCAAACTGCTGAGGAACAAAAACATTTGGGTCGCTTGCCTGCATTCTGAGGGCGGTTTTAAGGCACTCCTCAATGCAATCGCCAATGTTACCCGCATCGTGAATAAGGATAACCTCTGCGCCGTAGTGGTTAACAAGCTTTCTGCGCTCCTCGCTTACCGAGTCGGGCATAATTATCTTTGTTTTGTAGCCAAGAACCGCACCCACGAGGGCAAGACCGATGCCCTGATTTCCGCTTGTGGGCTCAACTATAACGGTGTTCTTGTTTATAACGCCGCGAGCCTCGGCATCGCGAATCATATTGTATGCCGTTCTTGTCTTTATAGAGCCGCCCACATTAAGTCCCTCAAATTTTACAAGTATCTCTGCGCTATCGGGGTCAGCCATACGCGAAAGCCTTATAATTGGGGTATTGCCGATGGCTTCGAGAATATTATTGCAAACCATAAAAATATATACCTCATAAATCGAAATAATGACTAATTATACACAGTATAACATATTTTGCAAAATTTTACAATAGATATTGAATAATTTTGTCGTAATATATTTTATGAGATATATCCCAATCGGTCAGCCTTTTGGAAAAAGTTTTTTGAATAGACTGTTATAAACGCGGAAAAATAGTCTTGAATAATGCTTCAACGGAGGCTTTTTATGAAAACAGACAGACAGACGCGTCCATTTGGTTGGCGCGATAAGGTGGGATATCTTTTCGGAGACTTCGGAAATGATTTTACCTTTATATTTTCCTCAAGCTTTTTGCTTAAATTTTATACAGATGTTATGGGCGTTTCTGCTGCCGCGGTGGGCGTTATTATGATGATAGCAAGATTTGTTGACGCTTTTACCGATGTTACAATGGGGCGTATATGCGACAGAAGCCGGATAACGCCCGTGGGAAAGTTCAAGCCTTGGATAAGGCGAATGTGCGGACCTGTTGCTATTGCTTCATTTTTGATTTATCAAAGCCGACTTGCCGATATGCCTATGGCTTTTAAGATAGGCTATCTTTTTGTAACCTATATTTTATGGGGCTCGGTGTTCTATACCGCTATCAATATCCCCTATGGCTCAATGGCTTCGGCAATCTCTCCCGAGGCGGGGGACAGGCAGTCGCTTTCCACCTACCGTTCTATCGGCGCGGCTCTGGCGGGAATGTTTATTGGCGCGGGTGTTCCTCTTGTGGCTTACGATAAGGTGAATGGCGCGACGGTGCTTAACGGCGGGCGGTTTACTCTTATAGCGGGTGTTTTTTCGCTGCTTGCCCTTGTGTGCTATATTATCTGCTATGCTCTTACCACCGAAAGAGTTCAGGTAGAGGTGAGCAGGGAAGCAAGAGAACGCAATAATTTCGCCACAATGATAAAAAATGCGGTAGTAAACCGCGCCCTCATTTCAATAATCGTTGCTTCTGTGGTTATGCTTCTGTCACAGTTTACACTTCAGTCAATGTCAAACTATATCTATCCCAACTATTACGGCAACACACAGGCGCAGGCGGTGTCCACTCTGCTTATGACTGTTTCAATGCTTGTGGCGGCGGCATTTGCCAAGCCCTTGTCAAAGAAATTCGGCAAGGCAGAAATAAGCATCGCAGCAAATATTGTTGCCGCCGTAATGTCGCTTGTGTTGTTCTTCTGGCGGCCGCAAAGCGTGTGGGTGTATGTGGGGGTTACCACCGTTTCCTGGATAGGTCTTGGGTTGTTCTCAATGGTGAACTGGGCGCTTATTACCGATGTAATTGATTATTCCGAGCTTAAAAACGGTATTCGCGAGGACGGAACGGTCTATGCTTTATATTCCTTTGCCAGAAAGCTGGGACAGGCGGCGGCAGCAGGCGTTTCGGGCGGACTTTTAACCTTTATCGGCTACTCCGAGCTTACCGCCTTTGACAAGAATGTTGTTGAAGGAATATTCGACATCTCCACAATAATCCCCGCCATCGGATTTTTTGTGCTTGCCCTTATTTTGTGGTTCTGGTATCCGCTTCACAAAAAACAGGTTGAGGAGAATATCAGAAAGCTCAAGGAAAAGCGGGGATAACTCTATTTTGGGACGGGCGTTGCCCGTCCCAAAAAATTTACAATAGTAATACTTGTTTTTTTTGTCGATTTGTATTATAATATCTTTAATGCAAAAAGAAAACGAGGAAGATAAATGAAGATAGCAGGACTTATGAAGCTTACGCTTCTTGATTATCCGGGAAAGGTGGCGTGTACCGTCTTTTTGGCGGGCTGTAATTTCAGATGCCCCTTTTGCCATAACGCCTCACTTGTGAGAGGCGGCGAGCAGGAAATAAGCCGCGAGGAGCTTTTCGCCTTCCTTAAAAAAAGGCAGGGAATTCTTGACGGTGTGTGCATAACAGGCGGAGAGCCGTTGATGACTGACGGCACATCAGAGCTTGCGGGAGAGATAAAGGCACTTGGTTACTCCTTAAAGCTTGATACAAACGGCAGTTATCCCGAAAGGCTTGAGAAAATTATTGCATCGGGGGCGGTTGATTATATCGCAATGGATATAAAAAACGCCCTCGATAAATACGATGTTGCTTGCGGGGTAAGCGTTGACGCCGATAAGATAAAGAGAAGCGTTGAAATAATCAAAAAAAGCGGAGTGCCACACGAGTTCAGAACCACTGTGGTAAAGGGAATACATAGCGCCGAGGACATAGAGGCGTGCGCCGCCTTTGTGGGAGAGGGCGAGAGCTATTTCCTTCAATGCTATAAGGTGTCGGACGATATGATTGACCCCGACGGGCTTTCGGCCTTCAGCGCGGACGAGCTTGACGAAATGCTGAAAAGGGCAAAAATCCACAATTCGAAAATCGAGCTTCGTGGAATATAAATGAATATAAGAAAGGACCTTGATGAAATGACACAACAGGCAAATATATCAAAACGCCGGTGGATACTCGTTGCGGGTGTCGCAACTATGCTTTTTGCGGGCATTATATATGCGTGGTCGATTTTGAAAACGCCATTTGCCACAGAGCTTGGCTATGAGGCGTCGGTTCTGGCGCTCAGCTTCACGCTTACGATGTGCTTCTTCTGTCTGGGCGGATTTATATCGGGGCGTTTGGTGCGCCGCATAGGCACTCGGCTTACTCTTATTATAGCGGGAATTTTAGCGGGACTTGGATTTGTGCTTACAAGCCGTCTTGGCTCTGAGTGCGCTCCTCTGCTTTATCTGACCTATTCATTCCTTGCAGGCTCGGGTATTGGTATATCGTATATTGTTATCATTTCTACGGTAAATGCTTGGTTTCCCGACAGACGCGGATTTTCATCGGGCGCGCTTATGATGGGATTTGGCGCAAGCACTCTTTTGTTCGGAAAGCTGGCGGACGCTCTTTTTGCAAGCAGCGTTGGCTGGAGAAATACATACATTTTGATTGGTGTTGCTATTGCCATTGTGGTTGTCCTTTCGTCTTTTGCTATAAAGGCACCCCATAAGGACACATTGCTTCCCGAGAAAAAGAAGAGCGCTAAAGCAAATCAGGAGAATTTTGAGGCGAGAGATTATACTCCCATTGAGATGGTTCGCCGCTTTACCTTCTGGAGAGCGTTTTTGGCGCTTGTTTGCTTGACTGCCGTTGGCAGCTCGGTAATAAGCTTTGCCCGCGACTTGGCTCTTTCGGTGGGTGCAGGCGCGGCATTTGCTACAACCCTTGTAGGAGTGCTTTCGGTTTGCAACGGCCTTGGACGAATTATAACGGGTGCGGTTTTTGACAGTATGGGACGCCGATTTACAATGATTTCTGCAAGTATACTTACAATCCTCGCGGCAGGAATAACCCTGCTCGCGGTGAGCATCGGCTCTTTGCCCTTGTGCGTAATCGGACTTTGCCTGACAGGACTTTCCTATGGAACATCGCCAACAGTTTCGTCGGCCTTTACCTCGGCGTTTTATGGGCAGAAGCATTTTGCAACAAATCTCAGCATCAGCAATTTCAATCTGATGGTTGCTTCGTTTATTGCAACCGCCTGCTCGTCGCTCCAGACCTCAAGCGGCGGATATGCTGCTCCGTTCGTTTTGCTTTTGATTCTTGCAACGGCGGCATTCGTGCTTAACATAAGCATAAAAAGACCTTGATTAAAGACTAACATAAATACAAGACACATTATAGAGGACACTATAATGTGTCTTTTTTGTTGGCGGAAATTTATAATACGGCGTAAAGGTTTGAGGTAAAGAGGAATTTTGCAAAAACCGATATGCCTGTAAGTGAGATAATTGCTTTTGTAGGATATGAGAACGAAAGCTTTTTCAGAAAGAAATTCAATGAAAAGTTTGGGTATAACCCACTTGAATATAGAAAAAGAAAGGATAAGCAGCTATGAAAACAAAATTTTGTAAGACACTCGCGCTCCTTCTGACGCTCCTTATGGCAGCGTCAGCCTTCTCGGTGATTTCATTTGCCGAGGAAACTGTAGCTGTCGATTATGACGAC
>JAZRHS010000036.1:0-19368 GCA_045644865.1 Eubacteriales bacterium
CAGAACTTCGGCGCAGGCGGCGGAACAGGCGTGTCTATTAACCCCGTTGGCTTCCTTATCGTCAAGAAGGACGGCAATATCGAAATGATAAATGTTGGACAAGCTCCCGCTACCGACGACCCCATTGAGCAGATCGTTGACATTATCGAGCGTTGCCCCGACATCGTTCGCAGAATAAAGGCTGTTTTCAAGAAGAACAAGCCCGAGGAATGCGACTGCGAAGATGAAATTATAAACGACGACAACACCGCAGAGAACGCAGAGTAAATCATAAATTCCCCGTGTGGATAATATTATTTAGTAAAAAACCACACGAGGACCAAAATGAAAAAATATATTTCTGTCATATTGGCAACACTATGCCTTATTCCCTTTTTTGCGCTTTCTGTTCAAGCCGACGCGCCATCGGTATCGGCAAAAAGCGCGGTACTTATAGAAGCCGAAAGCGGCAAAATTCTATATATGAAGAATGCCTTTATAAGACTTCCTATGGCTTCCACCACAAAGATAATGACCGCGCTGGTGGCAATAGAAAGTGGGGATATTGACAGAGAGGTGGATATTTGCGACGAGGCAATCGGCACAGAGGGCTCGTCTGTATATCTTGCAAAGGGCGAGGTGCTTACCCTTCGCCAGCTTCTCTATGCCCTTATGCTTGCCTCGGCTAATGACGCGGCAATCGCCATTGCCTACGAGGTTGGCGGAAGCATAGAGGGCTTTACACGCCTTATGAACCAAAAGGCAGAGGCGCTTGGGCTGACCTCTACTCATTTTACTAACCCCCACGGACTTCACCACGAGGAGCATTACACAACGGCATACGAGCTTGCACTCATAACAAAGGCGGCGCTACAGAACGAGGTATTCCTTGAAATATGCTCATCAAAATCCGCTACAATTCCGCTTTGCGGCGGCGAGGGAACGAGATATTTATCCAATCACAACAAGCTATTGCGCTCATACAAGGGCGCGATTGGCGTAAAAACTGGCTTTACCAAGGCGAGCGGACGGTGTCTTGTCAGTGCGGCGGAGCGCGACGGACTGCGCCTTATCGCCGTTACCTTAAACGCCCCCGACGATTGGCGCGACCACTCCTCTATGCTTGACTTTGGCTTTGAGCGCTACAAAAACGAGGTTTTCGCCCAAAAGGGCGAATTTATCGCAGAGCTTGATATCTCGGGCGGCTCTCTGCCTACGGTAATAGCCGCAAATCTTAACGAATTGTCTGCTTGCCTTCCCACTTCTCACGGCGAGCTTACCTATATAACAGAGGTCAACAGACCTATTTTCGCGCCTGTCAAAAGCGGAAGTGTTTTAGGCAGGGTGCGGGTATTCTGCGACGGCACAGAGGTGGCTTCGTCCCCCCTTGTAGCCCTCGTTAATGTTGAAATTTACAAAACAAAACACAGCTTTATGGAACGCCTTAAGGCTTTGTTCCAAAGAAGGACTTTATGGAAAAATTAAGACTGCAAAAATATTTCACCGACTGCGGCATTCTCTCAAGGAGAGCCGCCGAGGCTGAAATCGCGGCAGGCAGAGTCAAGGTAAACGGCTCTGTTGCCGAGCTTGGACAAAAGGTAGACCCCGACACAGATGTAATCGAATACAAGGGCAAGGTAATCTCGGGCGGCAAAAAGCCCCGATACACCTACATTATGCTCAACAAGCCCCGAGGATACCTCTCCTCCGTAACAGACGACCGCGGCCGTCCCTGCGTTACAGAGCTTGTTAAGGACGCCGAGGTGCGCCTTTACCCAATAGGAAGACTTGATATGGATTCAGAGGGTCTTTTGCTTATGACAAATGACGGTGAGCTTACCAACAAGCTTACTCACCCCAAGCACGAAATTCCCAAAATATATCACGTAAAAATCAAAGGCAAGGTTACCGAGGAGCAGGTAAAGGGGCTGTCAAAGGCTATGGACATTGACGGCTACACCATTATGCCCGTGGAAACAAGGCTTATATCAATAAAGCAGGACTTTTGCGTGCTTGAAATGATTCTTTTTGAGGGACGCAACCGCCAAATACGCAAGATGTGCGAGAAATTCGACCTGACCATTCTCCGCCTTTGCCGAGTTGCTATCGGCAATGTAAAGTTGGGCGAGCTTGCCCCAGGAAAATGGAAATATCTGAATAAAACACAGGTTTCATATCTCAAGGGAGTGAAAGGAAACAAAAATGCTTAAGGTTTTACCTATTCAAAACAAGGAAGAACAGGAGCTTGCCGCCGCAAAATGCAATGTGGCGTACAACCCCGATGCTCTGGCGTACCTTGCCACCGTAAACGACGAGTTTGTAGGCGTTTGCCAATTCAAGCTTACCGACAAGGGGGGCGAGATATACGACATCGCTCTTATGCCCCACAAGAACGATTTTGAGGCTATGTTCGTTATGGGACGCGCCGCCCTTAACTTTATCGACCTTTGCGGTGTCCATTACGCAAGATACCTGTCTGATAAGACCGACGACGCTCTCCTTAGGGCTATCGGCTTTGAGAAGAACGCCGAGGGAGTCTATGATATTGATCTTACAGACTTCTTCAAGCACCCCTGCAAGCACCACAAGGACGGAGCGCACCCCTGCGATACTCCGCAAAAATAGTTTTTTCGACCTATTCACCCCACAAAAAACATAATATTACAAAATGCTTTGATATAATTGTAAAAATTTACCAATTATTTAAAGGCATTTTTGTTTACTATTTTAATTGGAAATTACTTGCAATTTCTTCCAAAATATGGTAAAATATTACAGTAATCAAAAGCACCCGATTTTTATCGGGAAATTACCATAACAAAGGAGAAAATTATGACAAACGCTAACGCAAAAATTCTTATCGCAGACGAAAATCCCCTTCAAAGACAGTCGCTCAAGGAGGGACTGAAAAACGCGGGCTACCGAAATGTAGACGACGCCACCGACGGCGAGGACACCCTTGTAAAAATAAACCGATACCACCCCGATATCGTTCTTGTAGACCTTTGCCTTTCAAAGCTTGACGGCATCGGCGTGCTTCGCAACTGCAAGCAGATAAGCTTTGGCAACGATACTCCACCTTCATTTATCGTGTTCACAGTGTTTTCCAACCCCAACACATTTATTGAGGCAGCCAACGCGGGAGCAGAGCTTTGCCTTATGAAGCCCTACAACATCGGAAGCCTGTGCGAGCATATTGACGCAATTCTCAAAAACAGAGAGCGCGGAATAACCACAAACGCGGCGGAAACAGGCACGCCCGACATTGAAACACAGGTTACCAAGATAATCCACCAGATAGGCGTTCCCGCCCACATCAAGGGATATCAGTATCTCAGAAGCGCAATCCTTATGACCATAAAGGACAGCGACATTATAAATTCGGTTACCAAAGTTCTTTACCCCACCGTGGCAAAGCAATATCAGACCACCACAAGCCGAGTTGAACGCGCCATTCGCCACGCTATCGAGGTGGCTTGGGACAGAGGCGATGTGGATACGCTTAACTCTTATTTCGGCTACACTATTCAGAACAACCGCGGAAAGCCCACAAACTCCGAATTCATCGCAATGATAGCCGACAATTTAAGATTAAAATACAAGATAAAATAAATTTGTCGAAAAATATTGACAAAACGCGGAATTTATGTTATCATAAGTCAAACCGCATAGAAATCAGGGGTGCTGACGCAGTCGGCTGAGATGGAAACTTTCCGAACCCTTAACCTGATACGGATAATGCCGTCGTAGGAAGATTTTGATTACTCAGAATTAGTTACCGCACGGATTTCCGTGCGGTTAATTTAATTTTGGGAGGCTTCATTATGAGAAGCAAAAAACTTTTAACAATGGCTGAATGTGCCATTATGATCTCACTTGCCTTTGCCTTAAGCTGGGTTATTCTTTGGAAAATGCATATGGGCGGCTCGGTTACTCTGGCAAGTATGTTGCCCATTATGCTTATCAGCATTAAGCACGGGCCTCGCATCGGACTTGGAACAGCATTTCTTTACTCGCTGACACAGCTTGGACAGGCAATATCCCAAGGCGATGTTTTTATCTACTGTCAGGGCGCGGCAGTTGTGATAATTTGCGCGCTTTTTGACTACATCATTCCCTTTTCTCTGCTTGGGCTGTCGGGAATTTTCGCAAAAAGATCCGCAACAGGCGCATATATAGGAATGATTGCGGCAACCTTGATGAGGTTTTTCTGTCATGTGCTTACAGGCGTTGTTATATGGGGACAATGGGCGCCCGAGGGAATGAGCAAAATTATATATTCCATCGGCTACAACGGGGGCTTCCTTCTTCCCGATCTTGCTATCTGCATCGCAGTAGCCATTCCCCTTTTACAGATAAAACAGATGAGAAGGCTGCTTGGACTTACAAATCAAAAATAATAAGGAGTTATTATGCCAAAGCCAACGAAAAGATTTGCAAAAATATACACCGAAATCACTACGGTATGCAACTTAAAATGCGAATTTTGCCACGGAACCGTCCGCCCCGCAAAATTTATTTCTACCGATGATTTTGCTCTTTTCGCCAGCAAGGCTGCTCCGTTTACCGACCACATTTACCTTCATGTTATAGGCGAGCCGCTGCTTCACCCACAGCTTGGTGAGCTTATTGATATTGCCGCGAAAGAAGGGCTTAAGGTCAGCATAACCACCAACGGCACACTTCTCAAAAAGCAGCTTCCTCTGCTTCTGTCAAAGGCTGAAAAGCTTTATAAAATAAGCATTTCGCTTCATTCCTTTGAAGCAAACGCAGGGGTAGATATGGACGAATATCTTGCCACCTGCTTCTCCTCGGCAAAGGCGCTTGGACAGGCGGGTGTAATATCGGCTCTGCGCCTGTGGAATCTTGAAGGCGGCTCGACCACCACTCCCGCCAACACCAAAAACAACGATATTCTTACCCGACTTAAGAATAGATTTGGGGACGAATGGAGCGAGAACCGCAAGGGCTTTAAGATAGGTGAGAAGGTCTACCTTGAGTATGGCAAGCGCTTTGACTGGCCCGACGCCAAGAAAACAGGCGGCGACACACACGGCTTTTGCTATGCTATGAAGGATCATATCGCGGTGCTTTGCGACGGAAGCGTTGTCCCCTGTTGCCTTGACGCTGACGGAGTTATGACTCTGGGCAATCTTAAGGAAATCTCCCTTGGCGAAATACTTGACGGCGAAAAGGCAAGACTTATCGCCCACGGCTTCCTACACAACACCCTGGTTCACCCTATGTGCCAAACCTGCGGTGCGAGAGGCTTACTTTAACGAAAAAAGGCTGTTTCTTATGAAACAGCCTTTTTTGGTGCCGGAAGCGGGGGTCGAACCCGCACGGTATCGCTACCACTGGATTTTGAGTCCAGCACGTCTGCCAATTCCATCATTCCGGCAAATCACGATATATATTTTACCACATCAAAATAAAAAAATCAATACCTTTTTCAGAAAATTTATAAAATTTCGCAAAAAAGGAGCTGGGTGTAGTAACCCAGCTCCACTTTTATTACTCGTCGCCGTCAACAACCTTAAGATCGTCCTCGTCTACAAGACAAGCGAACTTCTCGTTGCAGTTGGGGCATACAAGATCCTCGGGATCGATATCCTCGTCGAAATAGATTATCTCGCCGCAGGAAGGACACTTGATCTCATAATACTCCTCGTCGTCCTCGTCCTCGCAATCACAGCCGCATCCGCAGCCGCAATCGTCGCCGCAGGTGCACTCATAGCCGTCCTGACAACCGCAATCGCAATCACTGCCGCAGCCACAGCCACAGTCGCACTCGTCCTCCTCACAAAGGTATTCCTCTACCTCGCCAAGATCCTCGTCAACCTCTTCGATGTACTCGTTAAGCTCGTCTACCGCGTCCTCAAGTGTTTCGATGCGCTTTGCCATTGCATCAACCACCTCAAGAAGAGCCGCAATAAGCTTACCCTCTTTAGTTGTCTTATCAAGGTCAAGACCGTCTGCAAGACCCTTGATGTATGCTGTTTTTTCAATAAGATTCATAATTTCTACTTCCTTTCAAAAATTTGAAGCCAATGAAGTTAAATTACGCGCGGGAAAGATACTCGCCTGTTCTTGTATCGATCTTAAGAACATCACCCTCGTTGATGAAAAGGGGAACCTTGATCTCCGCGCCTGTTTCAAGAGTTGCAGGCTTAAGAGTATTTGTTGCGGTATTACCTGCAAAGCCGGGGTCGGTTGCTGTAACTGCAAGCTCTACAAATGTGGGGGGCTCTACGCCAAATACATTACCCTTGTAGGATACGATCTTACAAACCATTTCTTCCTTAACGAACTTGAAGTTGTCGGGAAGCTTGTCGCTGTTAAGAGGAAGCATATCAAATGTTTCCTGATCCATAAAGTAGTAAAGGTCTCCGTCATTGTAGGAATACTGCATATCCTTTCTCTCGATATAAGCATTCTCAAACTTATCTGTAGGGCTGAATGTTCTCTCTATAACAGAGCCTGTGATAACATTCTTGATCTTTGTGCGAACGAAAGCCGCACCCTTTCCGGGCTTAACGTGCTGGAACTCGATAACCTGGAAAACATTACCTTCCATATCGAATGTAATTCCGTTTCTGAAATCGCCGGCTACTACCATAATAAATGATCCTCCAAAAATTTTAATGTCCGCGGCACACGCCGCAAAATAAATTATTACAAGTTATTATACCTCATTTTTTTGCATTTTGCAATAGGATTTACAAAATTTTTCACACATTTTCTAAAAATTAAAAAAAATTATGCTTTTTTGACGGGAAAATTATTTTTTCAGTTGACAAAAGGACGAAAAAGTATTACAATATTTATATATGTCTATAATTTATATATAAGGTGGTTTGACCGATGAAAAGTATGACAGCATTCGGCAGAGCCAAGGAAACGGTAAACGGACGCGACATCACCGTTGAGATACGCTCTGTCAACAGCAGATATTTCGATTGCTCTGTAAAAATATCAAGAGTTTTCTCCTTCCTTGAGGAAAAGATAAAGCCCTTCCTTCAATCCAAAGGAATTTCCCGAGGAAAGGTTGATGTGTATATCGGTGTTGAGGTCGTTGATGCCGACGGCGTTGAGATTGCCCTTGACCCCTCTTATCTCAACCCCTACCTCAAAGCCCTTTACGAGCTTCGCGACAGCTATAGTCTTAAGGACGATATCAGCGTTATGTCGGTAGCGGCTAACAGAGAGATATTTACCGTAAAAAAGCCCGATGAGGATATGGAAAAGGATTGGGAAGACCTTTTAGGGGTTCTCTCTCTTGCGGTTGACAGCTTCCTTGACGGACGCCAGCGTGAGGGCGAAAATATTGAAGCAGACCTGAAAGCCAAGGTGGAGAGCATCAGCGCTACGGTAGACAATATAGAAGCTCTTTCCTCAAGCGATATAAGCTCCTACCGCACCAAGCTTCACGATAAGCTGACCCAGATGCTTCAGGACAACAAGATAACCATTGACGAAAACCGTATTCTTACAGAGTGCGCTATCTTCGCAGACAGAGTGGCTATCGACGAGGAATTAGTCAGACTTCGTTCCCACTTCAAGGCATTCTCGGAGATATGCGCTATGAGCGAGCCTGTGGGAAGAAAGCTTGACTTCCTCATTCAGGAAATGAACCGCGAAATAAACACTATTGGTTCAAAATGCTCCAACTCTGAAATAGCACACTATGTTGTGGATGTAAAGACCGAAATAGAAAAAATACGCGAACAAATTCAGAATATCGAATAGGCAGGTAAGGATTATGAAATTCATAAATGTTGGATTTGGAAATATGGTGGCGGCTGACAGAGTTGTGGCTTTGGCAAGCCCCGATTCAGCCCCTGTAAAAAGACTTGTGCAGGACGCCAAGGACGACGGCAGAGCTATTGATGTAACCTGCGGAAGAAGAACCCGCTCGGTTATCATCACCGACTCCGAGCATGTTATTCTTTCGGCAATACAGACCGAAACAATCTCAAACCGTCTTGACAACAGCGATGCAGACGATCTGGACGATGCAGACGAGGAAGAGTAAAATGGAAAAGGGATTGCTTATTGTAATTTCGGGACCCGCTGGCAGCGGCAAGGGTACGGTAACAGGCATACTTACCGAGAAGCACGGCTTTGTTAAGTCGGTTTCGCTTACCACAAGAAGCCCTCGCCCCGGAGAAGTTCACGGAAAGGATTATTACTACATCACTCACGATGAGTTTGAAAAGCGTCTTGCAAACGACGACACTCTTGAGCATACCTGCTATTGCGGCAACTACTACGGCACGCCCCGAACAGAGGCGGAGAATGTTATTGAAGGCGGAAAGCACCTCATTCTCGAGATAGAGGTTGACGGCGCAATGCAGATAAAGGCAAAGAAGCCCGACGCGGTTCTCATTATGCTGCTTCCCCCTTCCTTCAAAAAGCAGGAAGAACGCCTTCGCGGACGAGGAACAGAAACCGAGGACAAGATACTTTCCCGTCTTGAGCAGACAAAGAACGAGGTGGCTCTTACCCCCAAATACGACTATGTTGTATACAACTACGACAACAGAAGCGAGGATTGCGCCAACGACATTCTCGCCATTGTACGCGCCGAGCAGTTGGCTATGAAGCGCAACCCCGACACAGAGGCAAATTATTTCGCATAAATATAAATATTATTTTCTAAAGGAGAAATACAAATGATCTACCCTACATTCAGCGAACTTACAAAGGACAAATTCAACAGATACCAGCTTGCTCTCGCTACAGCAAAATGTGCTCGTATCGTTACCGATGAATATGTTTCCCAGCGCGAAAACGCCGAGAAGGCAGTTGCAGGCGGCAAAGAAAGCGAAAAGGCTATCATCAATATGATAGACAAAGAGCTTAAGGACGAAAAGGCCGTAAAAATAGCTATCAACCGAATTCACAAGGGTGAATTTGAGATAGTTGAAAATGCCAGCGAGGCAGAGGAGATTCCTGCTGAGGCTGAAGCCGAGGAAGTAGCAGACACCGAAGCTGATGCTGAATAAGCAAAAGTAAACCAATAAATTTCGAAAGGAGGACGGCTATGAGCGAACAATATGTTAAGGTCAGCATTCTCGACCTTCCCTACTGCATTGACAGACCCTACGAGTATTTCGTGCCAAGTGATATGCGTCAGCTTATAGAAAAGGGCAGCTTTGTAACCGTCCCCTTCGGGAACGCCAACAAGCATTATATGGCGCTTGTTACCGACACCTCAAGCACATCTGAATACATCGACTTAAAGCCTATAATCGCGGTATGCCCCTCTGATGTTTCACTTAACGGCGAGATGCTGAAGCTCTGCGGTTTTATGAAGGATATGACTCTTTGCACCACGGGAGATGCGGTACACGCTATGCTTCCGTCTGCCGCTATGTCGCGGTTTGAGGAATATTTTTCGGTAAGTGAAAAGCCTCTGCCTGACAATCCGAAAGGACTTGACACGCAGGCTCTTTTTGTGTACGACTACATAAAAAGTAAAAAAAGGGCTTCTCTTTCAAGCTTGAAAACAAAATTCGGTGCTTCTGCGCCCGCCAAGCTTAAAAAACTGTCCGACGGTGGATACCTTAGCAGAGAGCTTGAAACAAAGCGCTCGCAGGTGGGTGTGGAAAATCTTTCCTATTCGGTTTTGGCTGACGAGGAAACGGCGCGCGCCGCGCTTTTTTCAAAAAGCGACCCCTCGATTCCCCGTTCACCCAAGGCGTGGTCTGTGTATCTCACCCTGTGCGAGCAGGGAGAAATGGACGAAAACGACCTGCTGAAGGCGACAAAGGCAACAAAGGCGCAGTTGAAAAGCCTTGTCCAAAAGGGGCTTATTCAGGTGGAAAGAAAATTATCCTACCGAATAGCCTATGAAGTTCCCGAAGCCTTGGACAAACGAGAGATAAAGCTTAACGACGAGCAAACCGAGGCTTACAGCTCTATCTGCCGAATGATTGACGACCGCAAGCCCGCGGCGGCTCTGCTTTACGGAATTACGGGAAGCGGAAAAACAAGCGTAATGCTTGCCGCTATAGACCACTCGCTTTCTGTTGGCAGAGGTGTCATAATACTTGTTCCCGAAATCGCCCTTACCCCACAGACCTTGGGCATTTTCTGCTCGCGGTACGGTGAGAGGGTGGCGGTTATCCACTCGGGGCTTACACAGGGTGAACGAATAGACACCTACGCCCGAATAAAAGAGGGACTTGCCGATGTGGTTATCGGAACACGCTCGGCAGTTTTTGCCCCTGTTAAAGACCTTGGAATGATTATCATTGACGAGGAACAGGAGCATACCTACAAATCCGACCAGAACCCCAAATATCACGCCCGCGACATAGCCCGCTTCAGATGCGCGGAAAACAACGCGGTTATGCTGCTTGCCTCGGCAACTCCGTCGGTTGAAAGCTACAAAAAGGCTACAGAGGGCAAATACAAACTGCTTAAGCTTACAAAGCGCTTTGGCGGCGCGGCTCTCCCCGATGTTATTATTGCCGATATGAGGCACGAGCTTCGCTCGGGAAATGCCACACCCATCGGCGAAACAATGGCAAGGGCGCTTATTGATAATTACAATCAGAAGGAGCAATCCATACTCTTTCTCAATCGCCGCGGCTATAACCATTTTGCTTCCTGCCGCGCCTGCGGAAATGCTGTAACCTGTCCAAGGTGCAGCGTTTCAATGACCTATCACACCAAAAAAGGAAGCTACAACGAGGGAAGTCTTATCTGCCATTGGTGCGGAACAAGAATGCCTGTCCCCAAGACCTGTCCAGATTGCGGAAGCGAGCATATATCCTTTATGGGCTACGGCACTCAAAGGGTGGAGCAGGAGCTTTCGGAGCTTCTTGCAGAGGCAAGCATTATCAGAATGGACACCGACACCACCGCCGCCAAAAGCTCATATGACGAGCTTCTCGGCAAATTCAGACGGCACGAGGCAGATGTGCTTGTAGGAACTCAAATGGTAACCAAGGGACACGATTTTCCCGATGTTACCCTTGTGGGTGTTCTCCTTGCAGACTCCTCGCTTTATCTTGACGACTACCGCGCCGCCGAACGCACCTTCGCTATGCTGACACAGGTTATCGGCAGAGCGGGCAGAGCAAAAAAGGCGGGCTATGCTATAATTCAGACAAACAACCCCGACCACGAGATAATAAAGCTCGCCAAGGAACAGGACTATGACAGCTTCTTCAAGCGTGAAATAAAGCTGCGAAAGCTGCTTGAATTTCCGCCCTACTGCGACATAGCTCTGCTGACGGTAACTTCGCCGTCTGAAAGCGAGCTTGCTATGGCGGCCAAAAAAATATACGATGAGTTCAGAATTCTTGCCACAAAGGACTACCCCGATCTGCCCTTCGTTGTATTTGGGCCCTTTGAAGCTCCCGTATACAAGGTTGACGAAAAATACCGTATGAGGCTTGTTATAAAATGCAAGCTGAATGCAAAATGCCGAGAGCTTTTCTCAAGAATGCTTATGAAATTCGGCATCGAGTCTAAAAACAGGCTTTCTCTGTCAATAGACTTTAATCCCACCAATTTATAGAGAGGTTTACCCATATGGCAAAGCTTAATATTGTAAAAAAAGGCGACGAAATACTTAACAAAAGATGCCGTGAGGTTGAGGAGATAACTCCCCGCATAATCACACTTCTTAACGATATGCGTGAAACGCTTCGCGCCGCAGAGGGCGCAGGACTTGCAGCTCCGCAGGTTGGCGTTCTCCGCAAAATAGCGATAATCGAATACGAGGGAGAAACTCCCGAGGAATCTCAGGAGCTTATCGAGCTTATCAACCCCAAGGTAATTGCTTTTTCGGGTCATCAGTACACACCCGAGGGCTGTCTTTCCTTCCCCGACGAAATAATCTACACCGACCGTCCTATGCACATCACGGTCAGATATATGAACCGCTTGGGCGAGGAGTGCGAGATAACCGCGTCTGACTTCCTTGCCAAGGCACTTTCCCACGAGATAGACCACCTTGAGGGCAAGGTAATGTATTCAAGACTTGCACCCGAGGATAAAATTCCCTGCGACGAGGACGATGACAGACCCCGCCGCAGAAGAAGACACGCGAGATAAGGAGAGGGCTATGAAAATTCTTTATATGGGAACACCCGACTTTGCTATCCCTACCCTTAAGGCGCTTTACGAAAGCGGCGAGGAGATAGTCGGCGTAATTACCCAGCCCGACAAGCCAAAGGGTCGCGGATACGCGCTTACACCGCCCCCCGTAAAGGCTTACGCTCTTGAAAAGGGACTTGAGGTCTATCAGCCCGCAACTCTTAAGGACGAGGCTTTTGCAGAGCTTCTTCATAGGCTTGCCCCCGAGCTTATCGTTGTGGTGGCTTTTGGAAAAATTCTTCCAAAAAGTGTGCTTGACTTCCCCAAATACGGCTGTATAAATGTTCACGGCTCTATTCTGCCCAAGTACAGGGGTGCTGCTCCTATGCAGCGCGCCATAATCGACGGTGAAAAGCTAACAGGCGTTACAATTATGTATATGGATGTGGGGCTTGATACAGGTGATATGCTTTACAAGTCCGAGGTTGAAATTTCCGAGGACGATAACTTTGAGGATATCCACGACAGGCTTGCCGCCTGTGGCGCAGAAGCTCTTATAAAAACCGTAGAACTTATCAAAAACGGCGAGGCAAAAAGAGAAAAGCAGAACGATGCCCTTTCCACCTACGCCGCAAAAATAGAAAAAAGCGACTGTCTGCTTGACTTTAACAAATCGGCAGAGGAGCTTCACAACCTCATCAGAGGACTTTCACCCATTCCGCTTTCCTTTACCCACACCCCCGACGGAAGGCTTCTTAAGGTAACCTCTGCCCGCATAGCCGACCGCGAGTCAAATTCGGGCAAGGCGGCAGGAGAGGTAATTTCGCTTGACGGCGAAATTGTGGTTGCCTGCGGCAAGGGTAAAATCGCCATTACAGGCGTGCTTCCCGAAGGCAAGGGACGAATGGGCGCGGCTGAATTTATCCGCGGAAGAAAAATAAATATCGGAGATATACTGAAATAAAGGAGAGGACTATGAATATCCGCAAGCTTGCTCTTGAGCTGCTTAACAGGACAATGAAGTCGGAGCAGTACTCAAACATAGCCGTAGACCACGCCATAAAGACAAACGCGCTTGACGAAAAGGACAGTGCTTTTCTCTGCGTGCTTGTTTACGGTGTTATAGAACGCAAGCCTACCCTCGACTATATCATAGACAAGCTTTCCTCTATCCCGCCCTCAAAAATAGAGCTTTCCACGAGAAACGCCTTGAGAATGGGACTTTATCAGCTTATATACCTTGACAAAATACCCGTGCACGCGGCTATCAACGAATGCGTTGAGCTTTGCGGGAAGCGCAGCCGCAGCTTTGCAAACGCAATTCTTCGCAACTATCTTCGCAAAAAAAGCGAATTAAAATTTCCAGGCAGAGAAGGCTCACCCATAGAATACCTATCGGTAACATATTCCTTCCCTGTTGACATCTGCCGCCGCTTTTGTAAAATCTTCGGATTTGAAAAATGCGAAAAAATCCTTTCATCATTCAGCGGCAAAGGCGGTATGACATTGAGGGTAAACACCCTAAAAAACAGCCGTGAGGAGCTTTTGGAAGCCCTCAAGGCAAAGGGCATAGAGGCGCATCCCGCCCCCCTTTCGCCCTGCGGAATAAAGGTAAATCACACCTCTGCCGCGTCGGTAGGTATAAACGACGGACTTTGCTTCGTTCAGGATGAGGCATCACAGCTCTGTGTTCTTGCTCTCGGCGCACAAAAGGGCGACCGAGTGCTTGACATCTGCGCCTGCCCCGGCTCAAAAAGCTTTGGGGCGGCTATAGAAATGGAAAACGAGGGCGAAATACACGCCTTTGACCTGCACAAAAACAAGCTTTCGCTTGTAAAAAGCGGTGCTGACCGCCTTGGAATTTCAATTATATCCACCAAAGCACAGGACGGCAGATGCTTTGACCAAAGCCTCGAGGGGTATGCCGACAGAATTATCTGCGATGTTCCCTGCTCGGGATTTGGCGTTATGGCAAAAAAGCCCGAAATCAGATACAAAGACCCAAAAGCATCATCGGGTCTTCCCCAAATACAGTATGACATTTTGTGCAACGCCTCTCGCTATCTGAAGGAAGGCGGTACACTTGTATACTCCACCTGCACCCTTCTCCCCGAGGAGAACGAAAAAAATGTAGAAAAATTTGTTGCCGAGCATAAGGACTTCAAGCTCTGCGACTTTAACATAGGAAGCATTAAGTCAGAGGGCGGAATGCTTACCCTTAACCCCTACGACCACGGCACAGACGGATTTTTTATTTCGGTTATACGAAAGGAAAAGCAATGACCAACAAAACAGACCTGCTCTCGCTTGACAAAGCCGAGCTTATTACCTTTTTTGAAGAAATAGGAGAGCCTAAATACCGCGCGGCACAGCTTTTCACCCAGATGCACAAAGGCGTTCCGCTTGACGAGATAACAAACATCTCAAAGGCAACAAAGGAAAAAATCAACGAGCGCGCCTTTTATTCACTGCCAAAAATCGAGAAAAAGCTTGTGTCTGCACTTGACGGCACGGTAAAATATCTTTTCTCGCTTGATGACGGCAACTGCATTGAATCGGTTGTAATGCGCTACGAGCACGGTACAACAATCTGTATATCATCACAGGTGGGCTGCCGAATGGGCTGCCGCTTCTGCGCCTCTACCATTGACGGAAAGGTCCGCGACCTTTTGCCCTCGGAGCTTTTAGGACAGATAATCTCCGCCCGTCGCGACCTCTCGGAGCGTATTTCGGGCGTAGTTATGATGGGAATAGGCGAGCCTCTTGACAACTACACAAATGTTATTAAATTCCTTCGTCTTGTTGGCGACCCCGACGGTCTTAATATTGGCTACAGGCATATTTCGCTTTCCACCTGCGGAATTGTACCCAAAATTCTTGAGCTGGCAAAGGAAAACCTGCCTATTACCCTCTCAATTTCGCTCCACGCCTCAAACGACGAAAAGCGAAGCGAGATAATGCCCATAAACCGCAAATATTCGGTAGGACAGCTTCTTGACGCCTGCAAGCAGTATTTTTCTGCAACAGGCAGACGAATTTCATTTGAATATACCCTAATTTCGGGCAAAAACGACACAATAGAGGACGCCGAAGAATTGGCAGCAATTCTTAATTCGAGGCTTCGCTCCAAAAGCGATACTATGCCTATACACGTAAACCTTATACCTGTAAACGAGGTAGAGGAACGCGACTTTGTCCGCTCGGGCAAAAAGGCAATAGCCACCTTTGCATCAACACTTGAAAAGCGAGGCATACGCGCTACTGTGCGCCGTAAGCTTGGCTCTGACATAAATGCGTCCTGCGGACAGTTGAGAAGAAATTCTATGAAAGCAGACGACGGCAATAAGTAAGAAAGGACACCCTATGAAAGTATTTGGATTAAGCGATATAGGAAGGGTCAGACAGACCAACGAGGATGCCTTCGGCATACGAGAGATAGCCGAAAACGCCCTTCTTCTCGTGGTTTGCGACGGTATGGGCGGTCTTGACTGCGGCGATGTTGCATCTCACCTTGCCCTTAATGTTTTTTCCGACACCGTGGAAAGGCTATGCAAGCCGCATATTGACAACGGCAGGCTTACGCTTTTTGAACGCGAGGCAAATCTTATTCTTTCCAACGCCGTAACGGTTGCTAATAACCGCGTAATCAAAAAACAGGAAGAAACCAGCGCGATAGACGGAATGGGCACTACCCTTGTTGCCGCCCTTATACAAAACGGCGGTAAGCAGATAAGCTGGGCAAATATAGGCGACAGCCGTCTTTATACGGTGGACAGCCGCGACATTCTTCAGGTTTCCAAGGACCACTCATATGTTCAGCATCTTATAGATATCGGCAAGCTTACACTTAAGGAAGCCAAAAAGTCCAAAAAGCGTAATCTTATCACCCGCGCTATAGGAATTGATGTTACCTGCCAGCCCGATGTTGACACCTTCCCACTCACAAGCGACGAGGTAGCAGAAACCAAGATTCTTCTTTGCTCCGACGGCTTTTCAAACGGCGTGGAGGAAGATGCTTGTATGGCAATAGCAATGGACGGCTCTCTCTCTGTTGAGCAAAGAGTAAACAAGCTTGTGAGCCTTGCCAAGGAAAACGACGGAAGCGACAACATTACCCTTATTATGGCAGAGCTTGCGTGAGGTGAATATGGCAAAGCAGGATAAAAACCTTGGTCGGGTATTTGGCGGCAGATATGAAGTCATAAATGTAGTCGGCTCGGGCGGAAGCGCTATGGTATACGGCGTATACGACAGCAAAGAGGACCGCACCGCGGCGATGAAGATGCTGCTTCCCGAATTTAATGACAATGCAGAGGCGGTTAGAAGATTTGAGCACGAGGCAGAGCTTCTCTCTCTCTTTTCCCACCCCAACATCGTAAGGCTTTACGACAAGCAGCTTGATAGCTTTCCTAAATATTTCATAATGGAATATGTTGAGGGCATAACCCTGAAAAAGCATATTCTTAATAAGGGCGCGCTCCCTCAAAAGGAGCTTTTCGGATTTGCCAAGGCTGTGCTTTCGGCTCTTGGACAGGTTCACGCCAAGGGCTTTGTTCACAGCGATGTCAAGCCCCACAATGTGGTTGTGCTTGGCGACGGAACCGTGCGCCTTATGGACTTTGGAATTTCCAAACAGCTTCCCAAAAAGATAATAGACCTTGAAACAGACGGCGACACCACACAGGGCGCAATAGGAACTGTTCACTATGTCAGCCCCGAGCAGGCAGAGGCAAAGCCTCTTGACGGCAGAAGCGACATATACTCGCTTGGCGTTATGATGTACGAGATGGCAACCGGAACACTCCCCTTCCTTGGCTACGAAAAGGCAAACGAAATTGCGGCAAAGCATATAAGCGAGCTTCCCCCCGCCCCCTCATACGCCAATCCTTCTATATCCGACGAGCTTGAGTACATAATCCTGAAGGCTATGGAAAAGCTTCCCGAAAACCGCTACCAGACGGCTGAAGAAATGATTGCGGCTATAGAACGCGTTGAAGCACCCCAAAAGGAAGAAAAAGAAAACCTTACATACAAAGAAAAAATCATAAGATACCTGAAGAAATTCAGTATTCCTTCGGGAATAATCGGCGGACTTTGCGCCCTGCTTGTGTGCGTGGTGCTTTCACTAAGCTTTCTTTCAATGGCAATTATGGCAGAACGGGACGCCCACAAATATATAAGAGTCCCCGAACTTGTGGGAACAAAGTATCTTGAGCTTGACACTCTCGGACTTGACAGCGATGTCTACACAATAAATGTAATATACACCGACGACGAAAAAAGCGGCGAGATACTCTCGCAAAAGCCCGCGGGCGGCAAAACAATAAAGCTTAAAAAGAGCGATAAGTGCGAAATAACGGTTAATGTTGCCTATCTCCCTACTCCCGACAGGCTTCCCAATGTTATCGCTATGAAAGAAGATGATGCGATATCGTTGCTTGAGGGCTACGGATATTATGTAAGCGTGGAGAGTGCAAAACACGAGTACACCCAAAAAGGACGCGTTATTGATGCCAAGCAAGAGGGCAACAAGGTAATTCTCTTCATAAGCCAAGGCTATGAGGATTAACGAAAGGCAGAAAGATGGAATATAAAGCAAAAGGCAGAATAACCAAGGGCGTAGGCGGTCTTTACTATGTTCTTGTATCCGAGGCTGACGAAGCCTCGCTTATAGGCAGGCTTATTCCCTGCCGCGCCAGAGGAAAATTCCGCCACGGAAATATCTCCCCCCTTGTGGGCGATATTGCGGAAATAACCTTTAACGAAAGAACACTTAAGTCGCTTGACGATACAGAAAAAAAGTCAAAAAACGATATAAGCGAAACGGCTATCTCAAATATTTGCGACCGCAAAAACGCGCTTATCCGTCCCCCCTTGGCAAATCTTGACTATATGTTTATATCTATGGCATCAGCCTCACCCACGCCTATTCTTTCAACCGTGGACAAGCTTATTTCCATAGCCGAATTCAACAGCATCGAGCCTGTTATTATTATCAGCAAAAACGAGCTTGACCCCGATTACGCCGAAAAAATACGCGAAATATACGAAAAGGCAGGCTTTAAGGTCTTTTCGGTAAGCGTTTTTGAAAACGAAGGAATAGACGAGCTTTCACACCTTATCCGTATGGAGCTTGCAGGCAAGATTGCCGCCTTTGCAGGGGCTTCGGGCGTTGGTAAATCATCGCTTATGAACAAGCTTTTCCCCTCACTCGGACTTCAGACAGGCGAAATAAGCAGAAAAATCGAGCGCGGAAAAAACACCACCCGCCACACAGAGCTTTTCACTCATCAATGCGAGGACGGCGAGGGGTATATTGCAGACACCCCCGGCTTTTCTATGCTTGATTTCGAGCATTTTGACTTCTTCAAAAAGGACGACCTTCCCCTGACTATGCGTGAGTTTGACGATTATATCGGTCTTTGCAAATACACAAAATGCTCCCACACAAAAGAGGACGGCTGCGCTATTCTTGAAGCGGTAAAACGCGGAGATATAGCAAAATCCCGCCACGACAGCTTTGTGGAAATGTATGAGGTGTTAAAAAACAAAACCGATTGGAAAAAATAAGAGGTTACAATGAGAGCTTTTATTTATGTAGGCGGTGAAATATTCACCGAGGGCATACTCGACACCCCCAAAAAAGGGGACATAAAAATCAGCGCCGATTGCGGCTACAAAAATGCCCAACAGCTTGGTGTTACGGTGGATTTTGCGGTAGGCGACTTTGATTCGGGAAGCAAGCACGAAATTCCTCACGATGCCGAGCTGATTGAAGTTCCCCCGGAAAAGGATTTCAGCGACACACAGCTTGCCGTAGACCTCGCCCTTAAAGAGGGGGCTGAATCGGTCTACATTGTAGGCGGTCTTGGAGGCAGACTTGATCACACACTTGCTAACCTTGGAATACTTGAAGAACTTTGGGCAAGGGGTATCCGCGCCTATATCTGCGACGGAAAAAACCGCGTGAGATATATTGAACGCACCACAGAGCTTGTCCCCAAAAACATTTTCAGGTATCTTTCTGTTATCTGCGCCGACAAGGAAGCAAAAGGCGTAACCATTGAGGGCTGCAAATACCCCCTTAAAAACGCAAGGCTGACACGGGCGGATAATTCCTTTTCCACCTCAAACGAAATTCTTAAAAACTGCGCCCTCGTAAGCGTTAAAAAGGGCGGAATTTACATCATTGAGAGTCGGGATGCGGAATAAGTGTAATTTTCCCCTCTCACAATACGAAAACCTACAACATCCATGAAAGGATCCACGATATGAAAGAATTTTTACCGATCAACAGAGCGGAAATGGAGGCACGCGGATGGGACAGACCCGACT
>JAZRHS010000037.1:0-11798 GCA_045644865.1 Eubacteriales bacterium
TACATATTGGGTTCAGGCAGGCGGAGCAGACCCCGCGCAGTGGATAATGAAGCTTAAGGGCAGGGACAATGTTGTCCACTTCAAGGATATGAGTATGGCTCTTTTCCGAGATGCGGACGGAAAGGCGCAGCGCGAGAACCGTATTGCTGCTATTGGAGAGGGCAATATGAACTATGACGCTATCATCGAGGCGTGCCTTAAGGCAGATGTTGAGTATGGGTTTGTAGAGCTTGATGAGTGTTACGGAAGGGATCCCTTCGAGTGTATGAAAAAGAGCTATGAATTTCTTACAAGCAGATATGGCTTGAAGTAATGATTTGAGAGGGCTACATAAATGAAAAAGATAAAACTTGGTATTATCGGTGTGGGTAATATGGGTACTGCCCATTTGAAAAGCATTCTTGACGGAAAATGCCCCGAGATAGATGTAACCGCCGTTGCGGATATTGATCCCGATAGACTTGAGGCGGCAAAGCGCATCTATGCAGAAGCAAAGAATAACAATGCCGACCTTTGTGAGATGGCGTGCTTCGATGACGGAATAAAAATGATGGAGTCGGGACTTGTTGACTCTGTAATCGTTGCTGTTCCTCACTATGACCACCCCAAATATGTTATTGAGGCGTTCAGACACGGACTTCACGCGCTCAGCGAGAAGCCTGCGGGAGTTTATACGCTTCAGGTTCGCGAGATGATGGCTGAAGCAGATAAGCATCCCGAGCTTGTGTTTGGTATGATGTTCAATCAGCGTACAAACCATGTTTTCCGCAAGATGAAGGAGATCATCGCCGGCGGAGAGCTTGGAGAGATCAAGAGAACAAGCTGGATAATTACAAACTGGTACAGACCGCAGTATTACTATGATTCGGGTGCTTGGAGAGCAACCTGGAGCGGAGAGGGCGGCGGAGTTCTTCTTAACCAGTGTCCTCATAACCTTGACCTTTGGCAATGGATCTGCGGTATGCCCGCCAAGATAGACGCAAAGATCAAGTACGGAAAATGGCACGATATAGAGGTTGACGACGATGTAACCGCCTATGCGGAGTACGAGAATGGCGCTACAGCTACATTTATAACCACTACAGGCGATGCCCCCGGTACAAACCGCTTTGAAATCACCTGTGATGGCGGTAAGCTTGTTTGCGAGGATGCAAAGATTCTTAAAATGTGGAAGCTTGAAATGCCTGAATCGGAGTTTTCAAAGGTTGCAAAGAGCGCCTTCGCAAGCCCAAAGTCAACTGTCGTAGATGTTGAAACAGACGGAGAAAACCCTCAGCATATAGGTATATTCAACAACTTTGCCGCGGCGGTGCTTCGCGGAGAGCCGCTTATCGCGGACGGCAGAGAGGGAATCAACGGACTTTCTATTTCTAATGCAATGCACCTGTCCTCGTGGCAGAACAGGGAAGTATCGCTTCCTCTTTCCGAGGCTGACGAGAAGGAGTTCTACAACGAGCTTATGGCGCGAGTAAAGACATCAAGATGCAAGGAAAATGTAGAAACCTCGGTTGCCGAGGATATGTCCTCCAGCTTTGACGGAATGTGGAGACCTCATTAAAAAAACAAGGACTGCGACGCAGTCCTTGTTTTTATGTTTTATTACGACAAAAACGGCTCTCGGCGATTAACAAAACACCTTTTTTGTTGTTGTTTTTTTGCCAAAATGAGGTATACTTATTTTGGTAACTTTATGCCTTTTAGATAATAAAAATCGGAGGTGAAAAATGAATACCAATATATCATTTGAACCTTTTGGGGAATACTGTCTGAATGTTGAGAACACGGAGATGAGACTTTTTCTCAGTTCAGCCGTTGTGGACCCTGATACAAGATGGACTAAGACAAAGCACACTCACTTTTACATTGAAATAATAGTTTGTAATGAGGGTGATATAACTGTGGAATATGACAACGGACCTGCTCACTTAAATGCGGGAGATGTTATTTTGATTCCCGAGGGTGTATATCATCAAATAAAAACAACTAATTCTGAAAACTATGCTTTTGGTGTTGCTTTTAAGAAATTGCTTGTAAAACACAATATTGATGTGTTTTCTATAATTTCAAGGCTTTATTCGATTAAGCAGCCCACAGTATTGCATTTAGGCAAGAAGAAGTGCGGTGAGTTGACAAAACTGACTGTTTATAACAGCGACTATTCTCCCGAAAACGGAATTTTTGATGTGTTTGAATTCTTTTTTAAGCTGTCATCAAATGTGTACGCTGCTCCGTCTGAAACGCAAAAAAACATAAGTGAAAGTTATGATTCGGCTCAGTTGGCACGGATTGATCAAATGGTGTGCGAATGCTTCGCCCAGCGAATATCAAATGAAGAAGCGGCGAACAAGCTCAGCATAAGCCAAAGGCATCTTTCCAAGATGGTGCTCAGAAGATACGGAATGTCGCTCCAGCAGCTCTTTGCGCAAAAAAGACTTGAAATGGCAGAGGAGCTGTTAAGGACAACAGATTTATCGGTAGAGCTTATTTGTGAAAAAATAGGTTGGAGTAGTAACACATCTGCATTTTTCAAGGCATTCAGGAAAAAATATGGAATGTCGCCCAGTGAATATAGAAAAAATGATGACAATAAGGACAGTAAAAGAAAATAGAACAAAAAGGGAAGGGGCTTCTGTGGCATTGGTGTTACTGATGCTTGCCACAGCTGCAGGGGTTACCGCTACCGGAATAATATTCAAGCAAGACATTTGGCGAATGCTTCCGCTTTATGTATCGCTTGTTATCGCGTTTATGAATTCGCGAGTGAACCGTTATGCTCCTCTTGTTGGAGGACTTAATTCGGTTTTGTATGCGTTGGTGTACCTTTCATATGGGCTTTGCTCATCGGCAGCATATGCTTTCTTTGTCAGTATGCCGCTTCAAATGGTTACATTTGCGCGGTGGAACAAAAAGCCCCTTGGCAATTCCACGGAGTTAAGAAGGCTTAAGGCGTGGCAAATGATTATGTCTGCGGTGTTGTTTGCGGCGGGGCTTGCGTGCCTTTGCTGTGCTACAAAAAATGTGTCGCAATATTTTTTGCTTGATAACATAATTACTGCTTTAGGCATATTGGCAACAGTTTTGAGAATGATGTCATATATAGAGTTTACCTATTTGGGTATCTGCTCTGACATATCTTCGGTTTTGCTTTATACCTTGATGCTCGGAAGCAATTCCGAACAAAGCACCTATCTTATATTTTCACTTTATTCGCTCGTGTGTTCTGTAATGGCGGTCATTTTTGCGGAACGGAACATAAAAAAGAAAGAGGGTGAGAACTAAATGAAGCTTACATATGAAAATAACTTTAAGTCCCAGCGTGAGGACGGACGGTTTGTATCGCATATGGCTGCACATATGGAAAAGATGAGGCACTACAAGCCGATTCTTGCGCTTCCCGAAGATATTACTGCCGAGGAATTTCCCGTGTGGCGTGACAAGGTAAAGAATAAGCTAATTGAATTGCTCGGTATGCCCGAATTTACAAAGCAGCCCCCTCCAAAGTGCTTGTGGAGCAAACAGCGCGAGGGCTACAGAGTTGAAAAATGGGAGCTTTATCCGGATGATTACGGTGCGGTACCGTTTTTGATGTTAATTCCCGACGGCGTGTCGGCAGACAACAAAGCGCCTGCGGTGATTTGTATTCCCGGCTCGTGCACCAGTAAGGAATGGCTTGCAGGTGAGCCCTTGATTGAAAGAGAGGCGTGCTCACAAGCATCTCACCCCGACCGCAATAAGATGGCGCTTCATATGGTGAAAAGCGGTTACGTAGCGATTGCCTTTGACAATCCCGAGACCGCAGAATGCTCTGTTGGTGACAAGCTGTATGTTTCCAGAATTCATATGTGCTTTGGATACATTCAATCGGGGCTTTGCTATGCGGGAATATCCACCTTTGAAAAGCTTTGCGGTATAGAATTTATAAAAACGCTTGACTTTGTGGACACCGAACGTATAGCCGTTTCGGGGCATTCGTTGGGAGCGACCGCGGCCAAAATGCTTGCTATAATCTCAGACGATATAAAGGCTGTTGTATATAACGATTTTGTCTGTGAGCCAATCAACCGCTATGTTGCCACCACCGAGGAGGACGATAGCAAAATGGATCAGAACACAGGAAACTGGCACGAAATACCCGGACTGTGGAAATGGTTTTCCGATATCGACCTTTTGGCGGCAATCGCGCCCAAGCCTCTTGCGCTTAATGAGGGCGGAGCGATAAACCATATCGAAACACCGCGTCGAGCCTATGAATTGTTGGGAGTATCGGACAACCTCCAGATTACCCACTATCCCAAATATGCGGAGTGCGAGAAGAAGCCGACAAAGGATTACGGATACAGCGTGGAAACCTATTTTGAAGTTTGCAATGTGGATGCGCCTGACCACTCCTTCCGCCCCGAGGCATCGCTTAAATTTTTGAAGAAATTTATTTGATTACAATAAAATTTTTAGGAGGAAATTATGAAAAAAAGGATCTTATCACTCTTTCTCGCTGTCACAATGATATTGTCGGCAATAACAATGCTCGGCATTTCTGCGACAGCCGAAACAATTACTGCCACAGAGGCAGGAAATAACGTTTTACACGTTACAAACAGCAACCAAACCGAGAAATTCTGGAGCAAGGTATTGGTCAATCTCGACAGCGGGATATCCAACGGTTACATAGAGTTTGATATCAGAACCGAGAATATTGCAAGCGGCGCATGGCTTGATCTTATGGTTGAATCAAGCAACAACTACAAGCAGCTCACTATTCAGCAGATCAACGGAAAGTACTATTTCGTGAGAGAAGGGAATTCCACTCAATTCAAGGAAGTAGAGCTTGGCAAGTGGCACCACGTAAAGTTTGTTATTAAAAACAACAGCGCTACGGTCGAGGTGGACGGCGTTTCTATTACAAATCTTAACGGTGGCTTGAACGCCCCCGTTACCGTACTTAACTTCCAGTTAAGTAAGCCTGGGAATTACGATTTTTATATAGATAACGTAAAAGCAGTTAATTCGGACGGAACGGTTGTATTTGAACAAGACTTTGACGACGATACCGTCGGCAACAGACCTTCGGGATTTGAAGTTGCGGTTCGCAGCGGACACAACCTTGATAGCACAACGGTTGATGTTGTTAACGCAGTTCCGCTTCTCAACGAGCAGAAAACACTTCACTTTATCGGTAAGAGCGGTGCAGGAAACAAGGCGGTAACAGCTACATACACCTTTACTGCTGTTACCAATGCCGACATAGAGTTCGATTATACACCTATAGCAATGGGCTCCGAGGACAACTGCAGACAAGGTCTTGTCGTGGGTGGTGCGAATATAGTCGTTGTTCTGTCGGATATCCGTACAGGAGTTGTAAACGATTCAGGCTATAATGTAACCTCTGGTGTTAAGTCGGTAACTCTTGGTGAGACATACCACTTTAGGGTGTCTGTAAGTGCGACCGAGGGTACAAAGCTGTATGTTAACGATCAGCTTTGCTCGGGTAAGGGTGACAGCGAGCTTGCCGCTGTTAAGTCTGTAAACCAATTCTATTTTTATCTCGATCACGTTCAGGATTCTGCGGCAGAGATGAAAATCGACAATATCAAGATAACTAAACATGGTACAGGCGAAGTTATTTACAACGAAAACTTTGACAAACTGATTTCGGGAACACAGCCCACCGGTTGGACTATCGGAAACGGAAACCCGGCAAAGCTTTCTCTTCTTGTTGCGGGAACTACCCACATACCCGAGGATGGAAATATTCTCCGTATAGAGGACAACACCTCGGATGCTGTCGTTCATGCGATAATGGAGCTTGAAGAAAGAAGCAAGGCTCATATAAGCTTCTCATATAAAGCTGAAAAGCTTACGGCAGGACATATCTTTGCCATTAAAGATAAGTCGGGAAGTAATAAGGTAGTGCTTCGCGCAATGCCTATCACCGAGAAAACCGCAAAGCTTCAGTATCAGGCTGAAAACGGTGAATTTATAGACATAGAAAAATCCGAGTTTAATATCGGAGCGTGGAATAAGCTTGAGATTACTGTGTACAATGGCTACGGAAAGGCAGACGTATGGCTTGACGGAGTTGAATTGGGAGAAGTATACTCCAATATCGGTGTCGATAAATTTACAAGCCTTGAGATGGGAAGCGCAAGCGTTGAGGGCGTAGAAGATACATTCTGTGTCGACAGCATATCCGTTACAAGCGTCAACATTCCCAACAAGATGCCCACGGCTTCCTCCATGACGGAAAGCAAGACCGTAGCGGCGGGAAGCTCCTTCAGCTATAATTTCGAAAAGGCTTGCTCCGGACGCTTCACATTTGAGCTTAATTCCTCCAATCTTTCGGGTGCAATCCTTTCCTTGTTGGACGGAGAAAAGCTCGGCACACAGATAAAGATAGGTGCTGACGGCGGCCTTTACTATTTGAGAGATTCTATATGGATGCTGTTCACAAACGCAGGGGTAGTAGACCCTGATGACGGCAAATCTCATACTGTCGTACTCGACGTGCCCCTTGAGCGAAACGTTGGTTATATCAACGTATTCGTTGATGGCTCTCTTGTGGGAACTGCATTTTACAACCTCTCCTATGAGGAAATATCCGGACTCAGAGTTACAGCTCCCTCGGCAAACAGCGTTACAGTTTCCTCTATTTCGGTAGGCGCATCGCAAGGAATATTTGCAACTCCCGACGAAGAGGAAAAGACAGTTTCGCCCTATTACTCTGAGGTGATTTCGGGCACTCGCGGAATGTATGCACTTAACGACACAAACGGCAAGGCGTCAATGCAATATTTTGACGAGGGTGACCTTGAAAGTGTAACCCTTGACGTAAACAAGAACTCTATTGGTATTGACTTAGGCTCAACCCAAAAAGTCAACACCCTAAGAATAAGATTTAAGGACGTAAACGACGAGCTTATAAACTATACCGCCGATCAAAAGGCGATGTGGAGCGCAATGATTGTCTACGTCAGCAATGACAACGTGAATTTCACCAACCTCGGTTCAACATCGAGAAACACGGTGAGTGACGGCAGCGACGTAATAATGTCCTTTGATTTTTCGGGCGTTGAGGCTCGTTACGTAAAGATCAATTATCAGCATACCAGGACCGAAAACGGGTTGCTTACAGCACTTGCGGAAAACGCTTCGGTAAGCGCAACCCGCAGAATTACACGCCAGTGGGCTATGGCGGGCGATGTGATTTATATGGCAAACGATATAGCCCCCACATCAAGCTCACTCAACGAGGTTAACGATGCAACAGCACCGATTACCCTGAAAAAGAATAGCTCTGTGGGTATTAACTTTGGACTTGTAAGCAATGTAGAAGCTGTTGAGCTTATAGGTAATGGCACGCAGAACTTGGATGCAAGCGATTTCGCTGTATATTATAGCGTGGACAACGTTTCATACGCAAAGATAAACGTTACAAGCGTAAGCAGAGATACAAGAAACGGCCAACCTGTTCTTCGTTTCAATTTCGATAACATAAAGGCAACTCACATCAAAATAAACGCTGTAAGCGACGTATCTGTATCGCTTGAAAGCGCGCTCAAGGGCGTGGCTGCATACTCTTCTGTAGAGGCAAGCTCCTCTACAACATATTTGAAGCACGTTGCGAACAGAGGCGCAGAGGGTGGATTCTTCACCTGTGACGATGGTACTCTTGTAATGTGTCATATCGAATACGATTCAGAAACACACGGTGACGAAGCGCCTGCGCATATCTCAATAAGACGCTCTACCGACGGCGGCGTTACCTGGACAAAATCCGAAACATTTTTAACAAAATTGGATGAAACCAGCCTTAATGTCTTTGTTCCCACATTTGTAAAGCTTAACGATGGCAAGGTCGGAATGGTCTTTATGGAGAAATTTGCAAGCGGAGCTTCCTCGGTTTACATAATAATCTCAGATGACGAGGGCAAGACTTGGAGCGAAAGAAAGAAGATTGCATATACAGACGGTAATATAGGTTACTTCTGTCTTTCCAGCGGCTCACCCGCATATAAAGCTCCTAACGGCAGAATTTTGGTTTCCTTCGCTTACTCGGTATATGAAGACGAGGCGTACGGCTCAGACAGATGCTACGGATACGTGGTATACTCCGACGATAACGGTGAAACCTGGATACGCTCCAAGAACAGCTTTACCGTTCCCGAAGGTGTAATGGAGCCTGCAATGTCGGCAACTCCCGACGGAAAGCTTATAATGACTATGACAACGAGAAAGATCGGACTTATTTATAGATCTATCTCGGAGGATAACGGTGAAACATGGTCGCAGCCCGTTCCTCTTCAGGAAGGCTTCTGCACCTCGCATCTTACTCAGGGACACATCCTTATTCAGGGAACCGACCAGATGGTATATATATGCGTAAACGACCTGGCGGTTCAAAACGGTTCAAAAACTCCTCTTATTTCTGCAATCACTGCGGATAACGGAGCAAGCTACCACAATATAAGGCATATTACAGAGGGCGTAGGCGCGCCAAGCTCCTGGCCCGTAGTCAAGATATACGGACGAAAGGTGATTATCCAAAACGGCTTCAATACTATTACAGTAAGAACTTTTGATATAGCCGAGCTTTTCCACTCCGTAACAGGAGATATTTCCACTCTTCCCAAAGCGGCAACGCCCACGGCGGTGTATAACGAAGACACCAGAACCTTAAGCGGACTTAACGCTGATATCGCCTTCTCGCTTGATGGTGGTAAGACTTGGTCGTACGCGGGCGGTAGTGAGGTTGTGTTTGAGCAGAGCCATATTGCGAAGGCGAGAAAGATTCTCGTTAAGAATATCGGCAACACAGAGTACGCTCCCTCGGATATTCAAGAGCTTGAGGCTCACGAGTTCGTTGGCGACACCTGCCAGAAGTGCGGCGCAACCTGCCCTCACGAGCTGGTAGACGGAGTCTGCAAGTATTGCGGCACCTCTTGCGTTCACGAGTTCAGCTTTAGCAT
Source organism: Eubacteriales bacterium (assembly GCA_045644865.1). Lineage (GTDB taxonomy): Bacteria > Bacillota > Clostridia > Oscillospirales > CAG-272 > RGIG8775. The sequence continues at coordinate 8,964 of JAZRHS010000037.1, forward strand.
TTACACGGGTCTTTACTCCTGCGATATTTGCGGTGAGCTTTGCAAGCACAGCTCCTTTACAAACGACCTTTGCAACGCTTGCGGTATTAAGTGCGTTCACGATTGGAAATACGCGGGCAATACTTCTACCTGCGCTATATGCAAGAAGACGTGCAGTAGCCACGAAAACCTCGGACTTGACTTCAAGTGCACGGTGTGCGGTGTGGATACGGGCAAGAGCAACTCCTTTAACGTAGGAGAAAGCTTTGTGTACGACAACTACTTTACTCTTGAAAAGTACCACAACGCAAGCGTAAGCTTTGAGTTTACTGTGGAGGGGGCTTATTACGACAAGAGCACAGAGCCCAATAATACAAGCGACTATCACAGCCTGCTTACCTTTATACGCAATAATGCCGAGTATCACGTCTTTGCTTCGCTTTGGATGGATCAGGAAAGCGATAAGCTTTACCTTACCCAGTCGGGAAGCTCCGCTACCAAGATATGCGAGATCGAACAGGGTGTTAAGTACGGTATCAATATCGACTTCAAGCCTACGTCTGACGGCGCGTATACCGTAACGGTTACAAAGGAGGACGGCACTGTCATCGGTACGCTTAACAGTGCATTCGGCAGCTTCTCAGCAACGCAAAAATCTGCTTCGCTCCGCTTTGGCGAGACGGTTAACGCAAAGTATCTCCGCGTTAAGAATGTAGCGTTTGACAATATCGAAATTACTACCGAGCCTTACGCAAACGGAATTTGCACCGAGTGCGGAATCGAATGCAACCACGTCTACAACATAGGCGGTTACTGCCATATTTGCGGCGTTCTCGGTGATCCCATAACCTTCAAGGACGGAAAGAACGGCGGCGGTAACGTGGTTGATACGGGCAAAAATGCCGTATCTCTTACCGTTGGCAACGGAGTTTACTCCCAGAACAACGGCGAATACAGACAGGCTTGGGACTTCAGAGATACCGAGGGCATCTTTCTTGGTCACGATTATGTGTTTGAGGGCAAGTTTACCTTTAACGAGTTCGTTCACGACCCGAACTCTAAAAACGGTATAACCAATCTGCTTATTTGGTCTAACGGTGACGTAGGCGTGGATAACAATAAATTCTTTGTTCTGCTCTATACCGATAACGGTAAGCTTGAGCTTGGCGTGTCCGAAACAGAGCGCATGGAGCTTACACTTGGCAAGGAATACGATATTCGCGTGGCGATTCGCTCCGATAAGCTTTCGGGCAACAGCTACTCCAACCGCGCCGAGATCTACGTAAACGGAAGACTTATGTGGACAAAGAGCTTTGCGCTTACCGCCGATAATGGTATGTCAATAAGACTTGGTGACCACGTGGCGAGAACCTCAAAGGTAAAATACGACGTGAAGAACGACTTTGGAATAGCCTTCCTTGACAACAGCATTGAATATATCGGTGTACAGGAAAAGGAAAATGCTAATTACGAGGTTGATTCTGCATTCGATCTCCGCTTTGTATTCGGTCTTGACGACCTCTACCTTGAGGATATTGGAGTTAAGGTTGACGCGGCAATATCCGGCGGAAACACTGTAGATAATATTGATGGTTCACTTACCGTTTCTTCTTACAGAAATGTTTTCGATGAAGTATCTGCGGGCGGTATAACCTGCAAGCCTGTTGTAAACGGTGCAGGCGGCGGTGGATATTATATAGCTCTTGCCATTAAGGATATTGAGCTTGATACATCCGCAACCTATACTCTTATCCTTACCCCATATATTATACTTCAAGAAACAGAAGAGATAAGCTTTATGCCTTACTCTTATGAGGTAACAGTAAGCTTTGAGAATAGCCTGATGAAGGTTGGCTTTGAAGAATTAAAGTAATCTCTCACATTTTGAAACCCGATGTCATCAGACATCGGGTTTCTTTTTGTTGTGTTTGTATATTACGAAACAGGGCATACAAGCTTAACAGCTTGTATGCCCTTTGATATTATAATGTGAAATAAAAATACGAGCTTTGAGAAATCAAAGCTCGTATAACTTATTTGTGGCACGGCGTAAGGGATTCGAACCCCCGACCTTTTGGTTCGTAGCCAAACACTCTATCCAGCTGAGCTAACGCCGCGTACTTGCATAGTATACCACTTTTAGGAGTGTTTGTCAAGGGGTTTTGGAAAATTATTTTTTAGTTTTTATAAAAATCAGATTAGGTCTTAAAGAACATCTGCGATGTCGTATATAAGCCTTTCGGTTTTATCCCAGCCAAGGCAGGGGTCGGTGATAGATTTTCCGTAGATATTTTCGCCAATCTTCTGGCAACCGTCCTCTATGTAGCTTTCGATCATAAGACCCTTTACCAGCTTTCTGACATCGGGGTTGTATCGGCAGCTATGGAGAATTTCCTTGGAAATACGAACCTGCTCAAGATATTTCTTGCCCGAATTTGCGTGGTTTGTGTCAACAATGACCGCGGGATTTGCAAGTCCCGACTTTTCATAGGCTTCGGCAAGGTGTATAAGGTCCTCATAGTGATAGTTGGACATAGACTGACCGTGCTTGTTCACATAACCGCGAAGGATAGCGTGAGTAAGGGGATTTCCCGAGGTTTCTACTTCCCAGCCACGGTAGATGAAGGTATGGCTGTGCTGTGCGGCGGTTATAGAATTCATCATAACCGAAATATCGCCGCTTGTGGGGTTTTTCATACCTACAGGAATATCAAGACCGCTTGATGTAAGTCTGTGCTTCTGATTTTCAACCGAGCGCGCGCCTATGGCAACATAGGAGAGCAGGTCAGAAAGGTATCTGTAATTTTCGGGGTAGAGCATTTCGTCAGCGCAGCCAAAGCCTGTTTCTGAAATGGC
>JAZRHS010000038.1:0-11329 GCA_045644865.1 Eubacteriales bacterium
CTGCTTCTCTACGATGTCAACGGGGAATCCCGCATCGGCAATATCAAGAGCCGTTTGAATACCGGCTATACCGCCGCCTATTACAAGCGCGCGCTTTGTTACGGGAGACTCTCCGGGAGTAAGAGGCGCGTTAAGATTAACCTTAGCCACAGCCGCCTTACCGAGAATAATCGCCTTTTCGGTGCCGGTCATCATATCCTTATGTACCCAAGAGCATTGCTCGCGGATGTTGGCTATCTCAACCATATAGGGGTTAAGTCCTGCCGCTGCCGCGGTTTTACGGAATGTAGCCTCGTGCATTCTGGGTGAGCAGGAGCAGACTACGATACCTGTAAGCTTGTGCTCCTTTACAGCCTCCTTGATCATTTCCTGACCTGCCTGAGAGCACATATACTGATAATTGGCGGAAAAGACTACGCCAGGCTCATTTTTGAGAGCCTCGGAAACCGCAACTACATCAACTGTACCTGCGATATTGCTTCCGCACCAACATACAAAAACACCAACTCTTTGCATTTGTCTTTTCCTCCTTTACTTTGTGTATTTTCTGAACGCGCTTACGAGAAGCTGCTGGGGTGTATCCCCGTCGATGATTTCGGGAATATCGTTTGCGGTAATTCTGTTATTACCCTGCTTTCTAACTGCGCTGAGGCGTACTGCCTCAACTACCTTTGCCGGCTCAACGCCTCTGGGGCATCTGTCTACGCAAGCAAAGCAAGAAAGGCACTTGTAGAGCGACTCGGATTTAAGAAGGGGCTCAATATCGCCTGTTTCAACCATTCCCACAAACTGATGAGGATGGTATTCCATCTCGTCGTAGGCGGGGCAGGTAGCCGAGCATTTGCCGCACTTCATACATTTGCTTGTGTTAACGCCACTCATTCTTAAAATTTCTTCGCGAAGATACTTATTATTTTCCATTTGTATCCTCCTTTACACCGAGAGCCTCCGCAAGAAGCTCGGTGAAGTATACGATGGGAAGCTCCGCACCGCACTTTTCAAGATTGTATTTGCAAAGGGGACAAGCGGTGATGATCATCTCCGCACCTGCCGCCTTGGCGTTTTCGATGATAGCCTTGGCGTTTTTCTTTGCCGCGTCGGGGCTTTCAACCGATATGTAAGCACCGCAGCACTCATTTCTTCTTGCGTAAACAACCGCGTCTGCGCCAAGGGCGCGGATAAGATCCTCAATAATTGTGGGATTTTCGGGGTCGTCCATACGCATAACCTTGTTGGGTCTTAAAAGAAGACAGCCGTAATACGCCGCGATCTTTTTGCCCTTAAGGGAGTTAACGACCTTTTCCTTGACCTTATCAAAGCCCACGAGATCGCGAAGCATTTCAAGGTAATGATATACCTCTGCTTCACCGCTGTAGCCGCCATCGGCACCCATATATCTGTTTATCTTGTCGGCAAATGCAGAGTTGCTCTGCATCGCATTGTTGGTCTGCTTTATAACATTGTGACAAGCCGAGCATACCGTGATGAGGGGCTGATTTCTGTCGCTTGCGTATTTAAGAGCGCGTACCGACGAAAGCTTTGTAGCAGCCTCATTTCCCGCGGTGGTAAACACACCGCCGCAGCATTGCCAATTTTCAATTTCTTCCAGGGTTACACCAAGAGCCTCAGCCGATCTGTACGCGTAAAGGTCAAGATCCTTTGCTTTGTTCTTTAAGGTGCACCCGGGGAAATAACTAACCTTCATTTAATTACCTCCGATTTATACCATCTGTTCGGGATGGAATACCTCATCAAATTTTTCAGCGGTCAAGAAGCCAAGCTCAACACAAGCTTCCTTGAGTGAAATGTTATCCTTGAATGCCTTTTTTGCAGTCTTTGCGGAATTTTCATAACCGATATAGGGGTTGAGCGCGGTTACGAGCATAAGAGAATTGTGAAGATTGTGGTGCATCTTCTCGCGGTTTGCCTTGATTCCTACTGCACAGTTCTTGTTGAAGGAGCGAATTGCCTCTGCAAGAAGTCTTGCGGACTGAAGGAAGTTGTAGATGCAAACGGGCATGAATACATTAAGCTCGAAGTTACCCTGTGATGCCGCCATTGTTACGGCTACATCGTTACCCATAACCTGAACGGCTACCATAGTAACAGCCTCGCACTGGGTGGGGTTAACCTTACCGGGCATAATGGAAGAGCCGGGCTCGTTTTCGGGAATGAAGATCTCACCCAAGCCGTCACGGGGACCCGAAGCAAGCCAGCGGATGTCGTTAGCAATCTTCATCATATCGCAAGCGAGAGCCTTTATTGCACCGTGAGCGAAAACAAGCTCGTCCTTGGATGTAAGAGCGTGGAACTTGTTAGCCGCGGTAACGAACTTCTTACCTGTGATGCCCGAAACCTCCTCTGCAACGAGGGTGTCAAAGCCCTTGGGGGCGTTAAGTCCTGTTCCTACTGCTGTACCGCCGAGAGCAAGCTCGCGAAGGGGCTCTAATGAGCGCTCGATAAGCTCAACATCTCTCTGAAGGCTGGATCTCCAGCCGCTGATCTCCTGACTGAACTTGATGGGGGTTGCATCCTGAAGATGTGTTCTGCCGCTCTTAACGATGCCCTCGTTCTCCTCCTCAAGTCTTATAAATGTTTCAATAAGCTCCTTAACTGCGGGGATAAGCTTATTCTCAAGGCTGAGGACAGCGGCAATGTGCATTGCGGTGGGGAATGTATCGTTGGAGGACTGGCTCATATTTGAGTCATCGTTGGGGTGAAGGAGAGCCTTTCCCGCAATCTGATTACCTCTGTTTGCAATAACCTCGTTGGAGTTCATATTTGACTGTGTTCCTGAGCCTGTTTGCCATACAACGAGAGGGAAATGGTCATTAAGCTTGCCTGCCATAACCTCATCGCAAGCCGCCTTGATAGCGGTGAGCTTTTCGTCGGTCATCTTCTCGGGACGAAGCTTGTTGTTTGCGATAGCGGCAGCCTTCTTGAGAATTCCAAAGGCGTGGATAATTTCAGCGGGCATAGTTTCAATGCCTACGCCTATTTCAAAGTTTTCGTGGCTTCTCTGTGTCTGAGCCGCCCAAAGACGGTCAGCGGGCACTTTCATTTCGCCCATAGAGTCGTGTTCTATACGGTATTCCATAGTATCTGAATCCTTTCTCATACTAACAGTTTATTTCAAAATAGATACGGCGTCGGTAATGGTCTTTTCCATCGCCTCGCGTCCGTATTTGTCGACCTCGGCTTTATTCTTTTCACCGTGGGTCAGGCATCCCGCGCCGTTAATGCAGCCGCCAACGCAGGCCATACCTTCAATGAAGTTGCCGTCAAGAACGCCCTTGTTAAGCTTAAGAAGGGCTATTTTGCAGGCCTCTATTCCGTCGCAGACAACAGGCTTTATTTCAAAGTCGATATTCTGTTCCTTCATAGCCTGAGACACGGCATCGGTAAGACCGCCGCTTCTTGCAAAGATGCGTCCGAAGTACGAAGCGTTGTCAAGCACGCCCTCCTCGAATTCAGAAAGGACAAAATCACGGCTGTCAAAGAGTGCCTGAAGTTCCTCAAAGGTAAGAACAGCATCAACATAAGGCTTAACAGAGTCAAGCTGAGCCTCTGCCTTCTTTGCGGTGCAGGGACCGATGAATACCACCTTTGCGCCGGGAGTTGTTTCCTTGATGTATTTTGCAAGAATCGCCATAGGCGACAAATTGTGCGAAATATATTTTTCAAGCTGGGGGAATGCAGATTTTACATACTGAACGAACGCGGGACAGCAGGAGTTTGTAAGAATGCCCTTTTCGGCAAGCTCCTTTGCTTCCTTCATAGCAACCATATCTGCGCCAAGCGCTGCCTCGATTACATCGTGGAAGCCAAGCTTCTTCATACCTGTTATGACCTGACCAAGCTTTGCATAGGAGAACTGGCTGGAAACAGAGGGAGCAACGACGGCATAAACCTTGTTGTTCTTTTTATTGGTGTCAGCCGCGCTGTCTTTCAGGATATTGATAACATCGAGAATATAGGACTTGTCCAGAATCGCGCCGAAGGGCCAGTGATATACACAAGCGCCGCACTGTATGCACTTGGAGTTGTCAATGGTTGCCGCCTTTTCCTCGTTCATAGAAATAGCCTTTACCTTGCAAGCGTTCTGACAGGGACGCTTACGGCTGATGATTGCGGTATAAGGACAAACCTTGGCGCACGCGCCGCATTCCTTGCATTTGGATTTGTCTATATGCGCTACATGGTTGTTGTCAAAGGTAATAGCTCCGAATTTGCAGACATCCTCGCAACGGTGCGCAAGACAACCGCGGCAGGCATTTGTAACCTCAAAGCCGCAAACGGGACATTCATCGCAGGCTATATCAATAACCTCGATGATGTTGGGGTTGTTTTTGTCGCCGCCCATAGCGATTTTTATACGCTCTCCGAGAATGGTCCTTTCCTTGTATACGCAGCAACGCATTGTGGCTTCTTTTCCCGGAATGATTTGCTGAGGAATGTTGAGAACATTTTCAAGAAGCCTGTCTTCCCACGCCAGACGGGCAACCTCGCGCAAAACCTTATAGTTTAAGTGTTGTATTTTTGTATCAAATTTTCTCATAGCAACCTATCTGTCAGAACTGAACATTCTTAATTACAGCCTTGAGCGCTTCAGCCGACTCGTGCATACGCTTAAGCTCTTCGTCGGAAAGCTTCTGTGTGATGATGGAGCGAACGCCTGTGTGGTCTACAAGAGAAAGTGAGCTTAAGCAAACATCGCTTATTCCGTATTCTCCCTCGTGAAGAGAGGAAACGGTCATTGCTGTTTCAGCGCTTCCGCTAAGAGATTTTACAATGTGAGTTGATGTCATACCGATGCCGTATACGGTGCAGCCCTTGCGAGCTATGATCTTTCCGCCCGATTTTCTTACATAGGTTTCAACATCTTCCTTTTTGTACTCGTTGGGAATGTTATAGGCAGATGCGATAGCACCTGTGTATTCGGAAAGGGGAACGCCTGCAATGGTTGCTGTAGACCAAGCAACAAACGAGGTGTCGCCGTGCTCACCCAAAACATTTGCGTGAACCTGCTGCTTGTTGATGTTGTATATCTCGGCAAGACGGGTACGAAGACGAATGGTATCAAGAACCGTTCCTGTACCGAAAACCTGACGCTTGGGAAGTCCTGTGTATTTAAGGAATGCGTAGGTAAGAATATCTACGGGGTTTGCAACGAGAATGTAGATGGCGTTGGGAGCAGCCTTTACAATGTCCTGAGATATCTGCTTGATAATGCCGACATTTGTCTGTACAAGCTCAAGTCTGCTCTGACCCGGCTTTCTTCCGATACCCGAGGTGATGATTACAACATCAGAGCCAACCGCGTCCTCATATGTTCCTGCGTAGATGTCGCAGTTGTCGATAAAAGGGGTAGCCTGCTTGATATCAAGCGCCTCGCCCTTTGCCTTTTCGGTGTTTACATCGATCAAAACCACCTCGGAAGCAGCTCCGCGTGTCAAAAGCGCAAATGCTGTGGTTGCACCAACAGATCCAGCGCCTATAATTGTAACTTTCTTTTGCATTTCAATTCTCCTAAAACATTAAAAATAACTTACTTTTATTCGTTTGCCCATCTTTTTAAGACAGGCAGAAAGCTCTTCAACAAGATTCATTTTTATATTGAAGTTAATGGGAAGGTCGGGATTCTGGTGGGCGGGATTTATTGCTCTGCCTACATAGAAGTTAATATCTGTCGCTTCCTCAAACAAAAGTCGGCTTATTAACGATGCGCCGTCCTTTTTGAAATTCCATTCCTCATAGAGTTCATTCTCGCCCAAGTAATCTTTGGCGTACTGAATGACTCTGTTCATTGTAATAACGCCCTCTGTTACAAGGTCAACGCCTTCGATCTTTGCGATGGGGGGAATATCGCTCCTCTCAAAGTTAAGGCTTGCCTCAACAGGTTTTCCAAGATATTTTGCCGCAATAGACGATGTAGTGCCTCCGCAGACGATGTGCTTACCTTCCTTGGAGAAGAAAAGCGACATCATTCGGTTAGCGTCATCTCTGTTTGAGGGAGGGCCAAATAGAATATTCATCGGCTCTCTCCTGCGGATTTTTACAACACAGGCGGTGGTGTCATCGCCCGGCTTTTGTCCGTAGAGATTTTCGCACTCGTCAACAAGCATAGTGGACAGGTTCTTTGCAGTATATCCGCCTGCTGCGCAGGCAACCATATATTCTGCAATTTCCTCACGCTTCCAGCCAAAGTTGTACTTTCCGCCGATACCTGCGTGGGGACAGCCGTCGCTCATTGCCACAAATACATCTTCCTCCTGCAATTTTATGGTGGAACGGTATATCTTTTTGCCGTCAATATTCATTTCGGTCTTGGGATAATCATAAACCGCTAAATCCCTTATCAGAATAACGTGGGGATTATCGTACTGAATTATTTCGGCAATTTCGTTATTTAAGATGTGTATAATGGTGAAGGTGGAATACGCCGCGCCTCTGATAGAGCAGACGGGCAGCGTTGCGGCTATGGTAGCCACACATTCCTCAATGGGAAGCCCTGCCGCCATCATAGTGGAAATGATCTTTGAGGTAAGGGTGGAAAGGATACTTGCCTTAACTCCCGATCCAAGACCGTCTGCAAGAACTATAACCGTTGAGTTCTCGCTTTCCTCTACAATATCCACGTGGTCGCCGCAAAGCTCTTCGCCGAAATGGTTGATGCTTTTATATCCGATATCTGCACACAAATCATTCATCGCCGATAGACTCCTTCAGTTTAGTCAAGGCAATTTTGGTTTCGGCAGCGGTTTCACCGAGAAGCGAAGCAATCTCCTGTACGATTCGCATCTGCTTTTCAACAACCTTGTCTGCAACTTCGATGGTCTGGCGGCTGATGCTCTCCTTCTTTTCGTGCTCTGTAACCTCGTCGGTTACATCACGCATAATTCCGATGAGCATTTTGGAATCCGTGTCGTAAATGACTGTTTGTTCCACATATTTTTTGTATTCTGCCAGATAGGTTCGGCTATCTCTGACGCTGCGCCCCGTGTTTTTTACCTGTACAAATACCGTGGGGTCGAGAATACGAACCACCGGCTCGCCTAGAACATCGGAGGCAGCGCGGATATTCATAATTTTACGCGCCGCATTGTTTATCTGCTGGACCTCAAGGTTTTCGTTAAGAAGAATAAGACCGTTAGGTGTGTTCTCAACGATGGTGTCTGAGAAGCTTTCTGCCTTGTCCTTAAGGAAGGGAAGGCACATAGAGATCTCCGCCTTGCCTTGGATAACGGCAATCGCCTTGTCGCGGCAGGAGTTGTATCCGCAAGTGCCGCAGTTAAGCTCGTCTGAGAGCTTGAACTTGCCCATTTGACGAAGAACCGCCATGATCTCTGCTTCGGTGGGATCGGCAAGCTTGTGCTCAATAGCCGCGAAATTCTTTCGAAGCTCTGCGGAATCGGGTTGGTCTATATCAAAATCATAAGCTCCCGCGTAATTTGCAACCTTAAGGTAGTCGCTTACAAGAGGCTTCTTGGCTCTGTTCATAACAGGACCGCCGATGCAGCTTCCTATACAAGCCGACATTTCTATAAAGCACTTGTGAATTTTTCCGCTTGCAATATCCTTAAGCGCGGTCATACAGTTTTCAACACCGTCAATAGCCATATATGTGTAGCCGGGTGCGTTTTGCGTCATAGTCTTAAGTACACCACCCGTTGTCGGGAAGAAGCGCGCGCGGCTGTTTTCCGTAGAATCAGATTCAGCCTCAAGCTCTATGTGCGCACCCTTCAGCATCTCGTCAAGCTCCTCAAAGGTGAGAACTGCGTCAACGATGCCCTCGTAATATTCAGCCTCGTCCTTTTTTGCAACGCAAGGACCGATAAATACCGTCTTTGCATTGGGAATACGCTTTTTAATGTCGCTGCAATGCGCCTGCATAGGCGACATAACATCGGCTAAGTATTCAAGGCACTCGGGGAAGCGCTTCTGGATAAGCAGGTTAACCGAATGGCAGCAGGATGTGATGATAACATCTCTTTCCTCTTCCGCAATCATTCTTTCATATTCCTTCTTGACGATTGTTGCGCCTATTGCGGTTTCTTCAACATCGTAAAAGCCAATCTTTTTCAATGCGCGGCGCATAGATTCTATTCCGATGCCGTAATAATTTGCAATGAAGGAGGGGGCAAGGCTGACAACCACGGGGTCGCCCGACTGAAGCAAAACTCTTACCTTTTCGATGCCGTCAGCGATTTCCTTTGCATTCTGGGGGCACTGCACAACGCAGTTTCCGCAGAGAATACATTCGTTGTTGATGATGTGTGCCTGATTTCCCGAAAAGCGAATTGCCTTTATGGGACATTTTCTTACGCAACGAAAGCAAGATTTACAGTTCGATTTTTTTAATGTCAAGCAATTAGCCATATCTGTTACTTCCTTTCGCTTTCAATAATATCAAGAATGTTTTCCTTGAAAAATTCTCTGAAATTCTCCTTGGTTATTCCAACATGAATATCGTCGTTTATCTGCACGGTAACGCCAACCCTGTTGCACTTTCCGATGCAGAAGCTTCCCGTAAGAACCACCTCGTCCTCGATATGATGCTCGGCGATGGCGTTTTCAAATAGCTCAACGATTTCGGGAGAACCCTTAATATGGCAAGAAGAGCCAATACATATCTGAACTATCAGCATAGCTTTACACCTTGGCTAAAATCTCGTTTGCGAAAAAGTCGCCAACCGTTTCGGGAGTTACCGAGTGGAACGCCTCATCAACTGTAACGCAAACACCCTGCTGGCAGTTTCCAAGGCAGAATGTACCGCTGAGCGTAACCTTTTCGTCAAGGTTGTTTTCAGCAATTAGGCTCTGAAGCTGCTCTACTACGTGATGGGATCCCTTGATATGACAACTGCTACCAATACATACTGTTACTTTCATAAAATTTCCTCTCAATGCTTATATTTTAATTGTTTTTTACTTGGGAATTAAGATGAGCAAGTGAAAGTGCTAATTTTTCTTGCTTCAAAAGAACGGTGGCCGGAACATAAAGTTCGCAGGGAGCAAAATTCCATATGGCCTTTATTCCACACGCTACAAGCTTGTCGCAAACTTCTTGCGCCGAGCCCTGACCGACTGTGATAATTCCGATCTTTATATTGTTGTCGGAACAAAACCGCTCAATTTCCTTGATGGGCAAGATAGATTTTTCTTTGCCGATTTGCAGGATCCTGTCGTTGCAATCAAATCCCGCAACAATTCTGATGCCGAATTCCTCAAAGCCGTCATAATCCAAAAGAGCCCTTCCAAGCTTGCCCGCACCTATCAGCACGGCATTGGTCAAGCTATCAAACCCAAGACAGCCTTCAAGATCGCATATTAACTTGTTGCGTACATATCCCACCCTTGGCTTTCCGCTTCCGCTGATGAAACCCAGATCCTTGCGAACCTGAACCTCGCCAAGCGATACTCCGCGGGAGATCTTTGTTGCCGATATCGTAGTGCCGACTTCATCGGGAAGCGATTTCAGATATTTCAGGTAGATAGGAATACGACCGAGAGTAGCTTTTGGAACAGATCTTTTTTCCATTTGACACCTCTTGTTCTGTTACAGACTTGTTTTTTGCGCTTCGGCACAATTATATAGAATGTAGAAACATATCGATATGCCGTTAATCGATATATTATCGATCGATTGAATTTGGCTCGATAAATGCCATTTAAGTAAAATTTTTAATCACTTAAATGGCTAAAAAAAGATTGATTATTTTTTAACACACGATATTATACCATATATAATTACAAATTTCAATAGATTTTCGCAAATTTTTTAAGAAAAATAGGGACAAAAGTAAAGATTTTTAAGACTAATTAGAAAATATATCCAATTTTTGCTTTGAGTGGGGGATATGCATTTGTTTCTTCTTTAACACATCGTCGAAAAAGGTCATAAGATGTAGTAGGGCATAGTCTTAGTCTATTTAGGCTAGCCGTGATAACATTATGAAAGAGTGATTTTATATGAATTTTGACAAAAACGAATTGAACGGAGATATTCACTCTCTGTTTGATTGCCGCGGAAACGAAATTCCCCACGAGCAGAGCGGGGCTTTTGTCGGATATCCGCTCGCTATGGTTTATGCGGTGGATCAGCCCTTCCGCAACATCAATGACCCTACGACGGGACTTGCCGCAGGCACTATCTTTGCCGAGCTTGACCTGCCGTTTTTGGCGTCAGAAGGGGGTAAAAAATGTTAACATCCCGTTCCTGTATGGAAAACGAAAGAATGCTTAACAGAGTACGAGAGCTTGCATTTACCGTTCACGAGCTGAATTTGTATCTTGACTCACACCCTAATAACAAAATGGCGATCAGGTACTTCAGAAAATACAACGAGGAGCTTAAAAAGCTTACCGCGTTGTATGAAGAAGCCTACGGTCCGCTTACCGCAAAGAGCGATATGAACGGTGAGAGCTGGAACTGGATAAAGCACCCTTGGCCTTGGGAAAACGCTTGTGAATGGGAGGAGAAATAATATGTGGGTCTATGAGAAAAAGCTTCAATATCCTGTAAAAATAGCCAATCCGAATCCTGCTTACGCTTCAATTATAGTAAGTCAGCTTGGCGGTCCTGACGGTGAGCTGGGCGCGTCAATGAGATACCTTAATCAGCGCTTTTCAATGCCCGATGGTCAGATAATCGGTATGCTTACCGATGTAGGCACAGAAGAATTGGCTCATATTGAAATGATAGGCGCGATACTTTATCAGCTGACAAAGAATATGACCGAAAAGCAGATAAAGGACGCGGGCTTCGACAAATACTTTGTTGACCACACCGCGGGTGTATATACCGCGGCGGCGTCGGGCTTCCCCTTCAACGCGGCGTGCTATGCGGTAAAGGGCGATGTGTTTGCCGATCTTCACGAGGACCTTGCGGCAGAGCAAAAGGCGCGCGTAACCTATGACAACCTGCTTCGTCTGATTGACGATCCCGATGTGCGTGATCCTATTAAGTTCCTTCGCGAGCGTGAGGTGGTACACTATCAGCGGTTTGCCGAAAGTCTTGCGCGGGCTCAGGAGCTTTCGCCAAAGCCCAACTATTACGCTTGTAATATGAGCTTTGACAAGGGCTGCAATCCCGATTTCAGGGGAAATAACGGCTCTTGCGGCTGTAACCAGAGAAACGGCCGTTGCGGCAGATAACAAAAAAGGGACTGCTGTAGCAGTCCCTTTGACTTGTATAACGAAAACCACGCGATAGTCGCGTGGTTCAAAAAAGGTTAACCGATGAGAGGAAATCCTCCAAATATGTTATAATAAATTTGACCTGCCAGTCAAAAAAACATATTTGGAGGATTTATCTATGAAAAATGTA
>JAZRHS010000039.1:0-1790 GCA_045644865.1 Eubacteriales bacterium
CAAGCCTGTTGTTCCTGTTGAGATAAAGATAATAGGCATTCTCGACCACCTTGAAAAGAAGAAAAAGGCTTCGCTTGAGGCCCTGCTTATGGACTCGGTATCGCTCCCCGATATGATTGCCATTTTCATAGGCGTGCTTGAGCTTATCAAAACAAGAAAAATAAATATTATCAACCCCGACGAGCAGCAAAAGGACAGTATGGGAATGGTCTTTGAGGTAAATGAGGACTATGTTCCCGAGGAGCTGCCGCCAATATCCGAGTGGGACGACAGCAAGGAAAGTGAGGGCAATACCAATGAATGAGCAGATTGAACAAATAAAAAACATACGCGCGGCTATTGAGGCTATTCTCTATGCCGCAGGCTACCCCGTAAGCTACGAAAAGCTTTCAGAGGTGCTGGGACTTTCAAAAAAGGATATAAAGTCGGTGGTAGAGCATATGTCCGCCGAATACAACGGCGAGGGCTCGGAGCACGGAATTATGCTTCTTATGTTCGACGACTCCTGCCAATTCTGCACCAAGGAGCTTTTCGCTCCCTATATCCGCGAGGCGCTTGACATCAGACGAGGCGGAAATCTTTCGGCATCTTCAATGGAAGTGCTTACCGTTGTTGCCTACAATCAGCCTGTTACAAGAACATACATCGACACCATAAGAGGCGTTGACAGCAACTACGCGGTGAACTCGCTTATCGACAAGGAGCTTATACACGCGGTGGGAAGACTTGATGCCCCCGGACGCCCTATGCTTTACGGCACTACCGAAAAGTTTTTGAGAGTATTTGGACTTAAATCTCTTAAGGAGCTTCCCAACACCGAGCTTATGACCCTTAATGTTGATGCAGGCGGCGAGGTAGACACCTCACAGCTTGTAATGCAGATTCCCACAGAGGAAACTGTGGAAAAATCCGAGCAAGACGAATAAAGCCCTGTGCAAAAGGAAATATTTTAATGATAGCACTTTACATCATTACGGGGCTACTGTTGGCTTTAGCAATTATCGCCCTGCTTCCCTCATCACTCACGGTAAAATACCGCGAGGAGCTTGAAGTTGAGGCAAAGGTAATGGGAAAAAGCATAAAGCTTTATCCAAAGCCCACCAAAAAACCAAAAGCAACCGCCCAAAAGAGAAAAAAGGCCAAAAAGCCTGTAAAAAACGAAACGAAGTCCCCCCCAAAAAAGCGGTCGGTACTTGAAACACTTGGGCTTATAAAGGAGCTTTTAGCAACCCTTATACCCAAAACCGCAAAACGGATAAAAATAAAAGCAACCCGCATTTTTATCACCGTAGGTTCATCTGACGCGGCAAAGACCGCCCTGCTCTTTCCCGCGGTAAACGGCGCGGTTCTTGCTCTTGTAACCTATCTTGACAACGAAAAGAAGTTTGATGGGCTTGACCGCTCAAACATCGCCGTGCGCGCTGACTTTCTGTCAGGCAAAATAACGGCTGACATCGAGATCTCGTTTTCTCTGCGCTTGTGGCATATAGCCGAAATTCTGCTTGCCACCGCATTTAAGTATACAATTCTAAAATCTATGAATGAGAGGACATAATTATGGCTAACGAGAACAAATTAGAGGAAATCATACGCACATCTCTTGAGAGCATTCGCTCAATGACAGACGCTAACACGGTTATAGGCACACCTATAGCTACCGACAACGGCGTTACAGTAATTCCGATCTCCAAGGTTTCTGTAGGATACGCTTCGGGCGGTGTGGACTTTAACGGAAAGAACAAGCCCAGCGCAGACCCCCAGAACTTCGGCGCAGGCGGCGGAACAGGCGT
>JAZRHS010000040.1:0-28657 GCA_045644865.1 Eubacteriales bacterium
AGCATATATACCTCGCAGCCCTCACAAAACCTTAATTATCCAATTTATATGCCACCCTGCCCGCCTTTATCCCTAACCCCAAGCACCCATTGCCAACGAGGTGTTGTTCAGACACCGAGTGGGACGCGTGGTGTTATGTTCGCACGAACATTCCTGCGCTGACCTATTGCCCGCGCGTGCTTACGCGCCACGGGTACTTCCCCGTAAATTGTTAACTAAATGTAAAAAATACCAAAAAGTATTGATTTTTCTCTAAATTGTTATATAATATAAGAGTGTTAGCACTCAAATTACAAGAGTGCCAAAAAATCAAAATTTATTTTATTAAATAAATCGTTTAAGGAGGATCAGAAAAATGACTATCAAGCCATTATCCGACAGAGTTGTTCTCAAGCCCACAGAGGCAGAGGAAAAGACAAAGACAGGTATTATTCTCACCGCTTCCGCACAGGAAAAGCCCCAGATCGCAGAGGTTGTTGCGGTAGGCCCCGGTGAATACGGAGAAGACGGCAAGCTTCGTCCTATGAACATCAAGGTAGGCGACAAGGTTATCGCCGCAAAGTACGCAGGCACAGAGGTCAAGGCCGACGGTGTTGAGTACACAATCGTTCGTCAGAATGACATTCTCGCAATAGTAGAGTAATTTATTTAAGGAAGGTGTTTTGAAATGGCAAAGGATATTCTTTACGGAATAGAGGCAAGAAACGCGCTCCTTCGCGGCGTTGATAAGCTTGCTGACACAGTTAAGATCACACTGGGCCCCAAGGGTCGCAATGTAGTGCTTGACAAGAAATACGGCTCTCCCCTCATCACAAACGACGGTGTTACCATCGCAAAGGAAATAGAGCTTGAGGACGCGGCTGAGAATATGGGCGCACAGCTCGTTAAGGAGGTTGCTACAAAGACAAACGACGCGGCAGGCGACGGTACAACCACCGCTACCCTTCTTGCTCAGGCGTTCATTCGCGAGGGTATGAAGAATGTAACCGCAGGCGCAAATCCTATGGTTATCCGCAAGGGTATAAAGAAGGCTGTTGACCGCGCGGTTGAGTGCCTTATCGCTAACTCCAAGAAGGTTAACGGCAAAGAGGACATCGCTCGCGTTGGCACTATCTCGGCAGGCGACGAGGTTATCGGTGCTCTTATTGCAGACGCTATGGAAAAGGTAACAAGCGACGGCGTTATCACGGTTGAGGAGTCCAAGTCGGCCGACACATACTCCGAGGTAGTTGAGGGTATGCAGTTTGACCGCGGATACCTCTCCCCCTATATGGCTACAGATATGGATAAGATGGAAGCGGTTATTGACGACGCATTCATTCTTATTACAGATAAGAAGATCTCCAACATTCAGGAGATCCTTCCCGTGCTTGAGCAGATTGTTCAGGCAGGCAAGAAGCTTGTAATTATCGCAGAGGATGTTGAGGGCGAGGCTCTTACAACTCTCGTTCTTAACAAGCTCCGCGGCACATTCGCTTGCGTTGCTGTTAAAGCTCCCGGCTTTGGCGACAGAAGAAAGGAAATGCTCCGCGACATCGCTACCCTTACAGGCGGCGAGGTTATCTCCGAGGAGATCGGTCTTGACCTTAAGGAGGCTACCATTGATATGCTTGGCCGCGCCCGTCAGGTTAAGGTCAACAAGGAAACAACAATTATCGTTGACGGCGCGGGCTACCCCGAGGACATCAAGGCTCGCATAGGTCAGATAAAGAACGCTATGGAAACCACCACATCAGACTTTGACCGCGAAAAGCTTCAGGAAAGACTTGCAAAGCTTTCGGGCGGTGTTGCGGTTATCAAGGTAGGCGCAGCTACCGAGGCAGAGATGAAGGAGAAAAAGCTCCGCATCGAGGACGCTCTCAACGCTACAAAGGCGGCAGTTGAGGAAGGTATCGTTGCAGGTGGCGGAACTGCTTACCTCAATGTAATTCCCGAGGTTGCAAAGCTTATCGACACAGTAGACGGCGACGAAAAGACAGGCGTAAGAATCGTTGTTAAGGCTCTTGAAGAGCCTGTTCGTCAGATCGCGGCAAACGCGGGCTTTGACGGCGCGGTTATCGTTGACAAGATTATCAACAGCGGTAAGGTTGGCTTCGGCTTTGACGCTTACAACGAGGTTTACTGCGATATGATGAACGCAGGCATCGTTGACCCCACAAAGGTTACTCGCTCGGCTCTCCAGAACGCTTCCTCTATCGCAAGCGTAATCCTTACCACCGAGTCTGTTGTTGCGGACAAGAAGGAAGAAAACCCCGTACCCGCAGCTCCTATGAACGGCGGAATGTACTAAGCGGGGAAGCCCCCGCAGGCCTGTAGGCTTCGGCATTCACCCAATTTAATTGGTGTAAACATATGACACCCAATACAAAAACCTGTGGCTAAACACCACAGGTTTTCTTGTTTTTGCAAATATATTTTTGTCTGTTGCATATAGCGTTTGTTGAACGCTCTGTCTTTTTACCGTTTACTAATCACAGACTACCTCTTGCCTTCTTTTCGAACAATTTTTTTAATATTGTAAAGCAACTTAATGTCATCTTCTGTTACCATTTCAAAAAATTCAAGGTTCAAAAGATATCTTGGATCCAACTTTAATATTTGGCATATCCTGCGAAGCTGTTCTATATTAGGCTCTTGAACTCCTCGCTCTATTTTAGAATAATTGGATTGATTCATAGGAATCAGCCGAGCCATATCACTTTGCAATAAATCCATATCTTCTCTGGCATTTCTTATTTTTTCACCTATATTCATCGCTTCGCCCCCTTTTCAAAAAATATTATAGCATTTTTAACTAAACCCCTTGACAAAATGTCGAAATTTGACTATAATAGTTATACGATAGTTATTTATTAACTAAAAATCAAAAAGGAGATTACATTATGAACAATTTCACAGAAAACAATCAAACTCCTGTAAAAACAGGAAAAGGCGCTTCGGTTGCTGCATTAATTCTTGGTATTTTAGGTATTGTCGGCGGTTGGTTTCCCGTTGTAAACTATTTTACAACAATATGCGCAATCCTCGGCCTTATTTTCGGAGTATCGGGAAGAAAGAAATCTATGGTAGCAACAGGTCGTCCGTCCGGTCTTGCAACCGCAGGTCTTGTTTTGGGTATTATCGGAACAGCTTTTGCTGCAATTGGTCTTATTTGCACTCTTGCCTGTGCCGGTGCCGTAGCCGGTGCTTTGGGCTCACTTTAATAATTGATATGTAACCAAGGCGCAGACCTGTAAGTCTGCGCTTTGGTTTTAGGAGGCTTTTTTGTTACCTGTTTTTACTTTTTTGGGAAGAGATTTTTCTATGTATGCCGTTATGAGCATATTGGGACTGCTTTTCGCAGGACGGATTTTTTGCAAAAGAATACGAAAAGAAACAAAAGATGATACCGAATCCATTATATTTCTAATCGTTTTAAGCATAGGTATGTTAATCGGCGGGCACGCGCTTTACGCATGTACTAATTTCAAAAATTTGTCGCTTATTTTTAAGGCCTCGTCTTTTTCGGAGCTTATGCTTGCGTTAAGAAGTGCTTTTGGCGGTATGGTGTTTTATGGCGGTTTGATAGGGGCATATATACTTGGGATAATTTATGTTAAGGTCAGAAAACTTGATGTAATGCTTTATACGGACAGCGTAGCTCTTTTTGCACCAACCTTTCACGGATTTGCCCGTATCGGTTGTTTTTTAGGTGGATGCTGCTATGGCATTGAGTCAAAAATCGGATTTGCGGCTTCGGGTAATACAATAACGAATATAGGTGAGGCTCGTAGATTTCCAATACAGCTTTTAGAGGCTGCACTTAACTTTATTATAGCCATTATTATATTTTATCTTTTAGAAAAACAAAAATTAAAAGGTCAAGCATTTTATTTTTACCTCTCGCTTTATGCCGTCGTAAGATTTTTTGACGAATTTTTACGCGGTGATGAAATACGCGGGTTTATTTTCGGCTTATCAACCTCACAATTTATAAGCATATTTGTAGAAATATTCGCACTTGTTATGCTGTTCTTAATTTCACGCAAAAAGAAAACCGATGTTGTTCAGACATCGGTTTTCGTATTGGGAGCGATATGTTCGAGCTTTTTATTGGGTGAACGGCGAAGCCTACAGGCCCGTGGGGGCTTCCCCACCGAGTTAGCCATTCATACGGAGAGCGTTGATAAATTCCTCGTTGAGCCAGTCCTTGGCGGCAGTAAGTCCGTCGGGGGTACATTCAAAATCCTTTTCGCCTGTGCGTCCGTCGCTGACAGGACGAGGCCAAGGGTGAACCACGCGGAAGGTAACACGAAAGATAAAGGGCTTGTTTTCTTCCACAATAATTTTCAATTTGTAATCAAAGGTAAGGTTTGCCGTACAGCCGTAATGGGGGTCTGTTCCCCTTGACGCGGAATAGATGTTAAAGGTGTAGGGTCTTTCTATATCGGGGCAGAACCAATCGAATTTGGGAAGCGTAATATAATCCATTTTTTCACTCTCCTTTGTGTTAAGCCTATTTTATCATAAAGTGAGGAAAAAATCAAGGGTTACGGTGTACCTTTTTCTAAACAGAAAACCGATGTTGTTCAGACATCGGTTTTTATATTGGGAGCAATATGTTCGCGCTTTTTATTGGGTGAATGGCGAAGCCTACAAGCCCGCGGGGGCTTCCCCGCTTGAGCCAATAATTGCAATTTTCATAAAAACTCCTAACAAATATTTTGTATACTTAATTTAAGTATACTTACAACATTATACCACAAAATAATCTTAAAATATACTTACATTAAGATTATTTTGGAGATTTTTTTATGAGAAACAAAAGCAATAAGCACATTGGAATAGAAATCGACCCTGAACTTCACTATAAACTGCACTATATCTCAAAATATTACGGTCGTTCAGCAAACAGAGAAATACTTTATTTGATAAGACAAGAAATAAAGGCTTTTGAAAAAAGCGAGGGAGAAATTGAAATTCCGCAAGCACAAGAAACAAAATGAAATAATTTTGCGTTACTTTTGTCATTGTATTATAGTCCTAAAATCAGACATACGAAGCACGGCATATCTCTTTCGAGATATGCCGTGCTTTTGTAAAACTGTCTTTTAGAGTAACTCTCTAACAACATCGGTTTTCTTACAAGACTATAAAATTTTATTTACCTATTGCAATTCTCTATCAAATGTGGTATACTATACTATATTAAACGGTTTTAGAAAGGGGCGAGTGTATGAGCCTGTCAGAAAACCTTGAAAAAAAGCAGACTTCCGCGCCAAGAAAAAGAATGTGGCTTAAGCTTGACAACGCGGCAAAAATATATCCTGCGGCGCAAAACCGCAACTGGACCAACCTTTTCAGACTGTCAGCCACTATGGCAGACGATGTTGATGTTGATATTCTCCGCGACGCCCTGAAGGCGACCGTTCGCAGATTTCCCTCAATATCCACTCGCCTTTCCTACGGTCTGTTCTGGTACTACCTTGAGGAACTTGAAGTGCCCCCAGAAATTGGCGACGAATTCGGCCACCCCATAGAAAATATGAAATTCTCGGACATTCGCAAATGCGCCTTCCGAGTTCTTGTTTACGGCAAGCGCATAGCGGTAGAGATATTCCACGCCATAACCGACGGCACAGGGGGAATGATATTTCTCAAATCCCTGCTTGCCGAGTACACCGAGCGAAAATACGGTGAAAGTGTTCCCTGCGAGTGCGGTATACTTGACAGAAAGGGCGAGGTCCAAAAAAGCGAGCTTGAGGACAGCTTTGTCAAGTACGCGGGCGATGTTCCCCTCAGCCGCCGCGAGGCCACGGCGTACAAAATAAAGGGCGAGCAGGAAAAGGACGGCTTTGTCCACGCCCTGACCTTTATTGGTGAAACAGACCAAATAAAAACTCTTGCCAAGGAAAGAAGCGTTAGCATAACCGCCTTTATGTGCGCGGTAATGATGAAAGCGCTTTTGGATATGCAGAACGAGCGGGTCAAGCGCCGAAAAAGACGCAAGCCCATAAAGGTGCTTCTGCCCGTTAACCTTCGCAACATCTTCCCCTCAAACACCCTGCGGAATTTCGCCCTTTATGTTACGCCCGAAATAACGCCCAATATGGGCGACTACAGCCTTGACGAAATATGCAAGGTAGTTCATCACCAAATGGGCGTTGAGCTGACCGAAAAGCGAATGAGGGCGAGAATAACCACAAATGTTAACGACGAAAAATCACTTATCGTCAAAATAATGCCCCTGTTCATCAAAAACGCGGTGATGAAGGGGATATTCAACGCAGTCGGCGAGAAAAAATCCTGCCTTACCCTGTCAAACTTGGGCGTAGTTCAGCTTCCCGAGGAGCTTGGTAGACACATAGACAGATTTGACTTTATTATAAATGTTCCCGCCAACACCAACAACAACTGCGCTATGATCTCTTACGGCGGAAAGACCTATATCAGCTTTGTCCGCAAGATAAAGGAAGCCGAGCTTGAGCTTCGCTTTCACAGCATACTCCGCGACCTTGGGGTAAGGCTCAAAGTTGAGAGTAATTAGGAGGTAATTATGTATTGTATAAAATGCGGCGTGGAGCTTGCCGACGGAAAAAAGCCCTGCCCCTTGTGCGGAACTGTTCCCTACCACCCCAACATTGAGGGCGCGGAAGGAAGCCCCACATATCCGCCCTTTGTGAAAAAGGAAAAGAAGATGAACAGAAGCCTGGCTATGCTTCTGGTAACGGTGTTCTATCTGCTTACAATATGCGAGCTTCTGCTTTGCGACGCGGTAATTGCGGGACACCTTGGCTGGTCAATTTACGCCGCAGGCGGTATGGCTCTATTTTATGTTGCCGCGCTTCTTCCCCTTTGGTTTAAGAAGCCCAATCCCGTTATATTCATTCCCTGCGCCTTTGCGGCGGCAGAGGGCTACCTTTTGCTTATAAACCTCCTGACTGGGGGCGATTGGTTTTTGTCCTTCGCTTTTCCCGTGGCGGGAATAGTCGGGCTTATCGTTACCGCAGTGGCAACCCTTGTGAAATACTTAAAGAAGGGCTATTTCTTCATCATCGGCGGTGCGATAATCGCCCTTGGGGCGTTCACCCTGCTCGTTGAGCTTTTCTCAGTAGTAACCTTCAAGCTGGACACCTTCCATATGTGGTCGATTTACCCCGCCACAGGCGGTCTGATGCTTGGCGGCTTGCTAATAGCCGTTGGCGCTTGCCGCCCCTTGCAGAATTGGTTTGCAAAGAAGTTCTTTATTTAAGAGCGCGTAAGCAAGTGCAGACTTATAGGCTTCGGCGGCGAGGGCGCCGCTACCCTATAGGCTTCGGTGGGGAAGCCCCCACGGGCTTGTAGGCTTCGCCATTCACCCAATAAAAAGGTTCTAACATAACAACACCCAATACAAAAACCGATGGCGGGGAAGCCCCCACCGGCCTGTAGCCTTCGGCGTTCGCCCAATTTAATTGGTGCTAACATAGCAGCACCCAATACAAAAACCGATGTTGTTTAGACATCGGTTTTTTATTAAAGAAGAACGGTCGCGTTTTTGAAAAGCTCCGCAAAAACTTTTCTATTTAACTTCCTTCATCCAGCCGTCGGCAAGCTTTGGCCACTTTGCCACGCGGGGCTCTATCATTCGCTCGTCTACCGCGGTTACCTCATTGGCAAGCGCCATTCCGTGAGGGCCATTGGGGAAAATATGCACCTCAAAGGGTATTTTTGCCTCACTCAACGCCGTTGCCATTTTAAGCGTATTCCGAACATCAACCGATCTGTCATCTGCGGTATGCCACAAAAATGCGGGGACTGTGTTCTCGCCAAGGTCGTTTTCAAGCGAAATAAGCCTTACCTGCTCCTCTGTGGGTTCGGTAGTCCCAAAGGCGTTATGGAATGTTCCCTTGTGTGTATTATCAAACCAGCAAAGCACGGGATAGCAAAGCACCATTCCCGTGGGCTTATTCATTCCAAAGGGCGCGTCAATAGCGTCTGCCACCTGCGGAATATGCCAACGAGTACCAAGCGACGCCGCAAGATGTCCGCCTGCCGAAAATCCAAGCACAAACACTCGCTGGGGGTCAATTTTGTACTTTTCGGCATTCTTGCGGATATGCACCATAGCAAGCGAGGCCTCAATAAGAGGACGGGGGAACACTGCGTCCCCTTTAACCGAATAATCAAGCACAAAGCAAGCATATCCAAGGGCGTTAAAGGCTATGGCTATATTCTCGCCCTCTCTGTCAGAGCAGACCCCCTCGTATCCGCCGCCGGGGATAATAAGTATAGCGTCGCTCTTTTCCTTGCGTGTACAGGGAAGAAATGCAGTAAGAGAGGCTCTCTCGTTCTCACCGCAAAGCTTAATTGTTTCAACATTCATATGGTTCATACTATCCTCCTAAAAAAGCTCTATAAGCTCTTTTCCCGATTTTGTAAAATTGTAAATTCCGCTATTTGTAATAGCCACCATATCCTCAATTCGGCAGCCGTATTTGCCTTCAATGTAGATGCCCGGCTCAACGGTTACCACATTCCCAACCTCAAGAACCGCATCGGAGCGAGCTGACAGGTTGGGGGCTTCGTGAATGTATTTTCCAACGCCGTGTCCAAGGCTATGCCCAAAGCAGCCCTCGTATCCCGCGCCGTTTATAATATCTCTGGCTATCTTGTCGGCTTTGGCGCAGGAAAGCCCTGCCCCAAGAGCGTCAAGCGCCGTCTGCTGTGCCAAAAGCACGGTGCTATACAGCCGCTTCATTTCGCCGTCCGCCTTGCCGATAACCACCGTTCTCGTCATATCCGAGCAGTAGCCGTCAAGCATTGCGCCAAAATCCATAGTAAGGAAGCCGCGCTCAAGCCTTACATTTCTCGGCACGCCGTGAGGAAGAGCCGAGGCGCTCCCCGACACCGCGATAACATCAAATGCCATTTTGTCAGCACCCTGCTTGCGCATAAAATATTCAAGCTCAAGCGCCACCTCGCGCTCGGTCATATTTGGCGTCATAACCGAAATAATATGGGAAAACGCCCTGTCGGTAATGCTCTGCGCCGCCTCTGTTTTTTTGATTTCCTCGGGGCTTTTCACCGCCCGCATAGACAAAAGCAGCTTGCCTGCGCCCCCCGAAAGCTCCGCAAAATCGCCCAAAAGCACCTGCGCCCTTTCAAAGTCGGCGTGAGAGATTTCCTCACCCTCACAAGCCACCCTTTTTGCGCCGTTACAGGTCAGAAGCTCTATTGCACGCTTAAGCGTTCCGTCCTCGGCAAGAACCACCTCAACACCGTCAGCCGCGCCATTCTTCACCGCCTCAAGGTAGCGGAAATCCACCACTGCAAAGCACCCGCGCTCATTTACAACCACATAGCCGTCGTGAAAATCCGCCCCCGTGATGTAGCATTGGTTTGCACAAGAGCACAGGAGAAGCCCGTCAAGGCCCTCACCCGACATCAACGACCTTAATTTATCAATTCTCGCGCCAATCATTTTCTTACAAGCCTTTTCATATAAAGCGCATCCTCTGCCATAGTACCGTCAGACTCGCAGATTATTCTGGGAGCAAGCCCCTCTCTTATTATCGCCTCTGCAAGAGGCTCAAAGGCAGGGCCAAATTCCTCGTCCTCAAAGGTGAGGTGCTTCTTCTCGCCTGCCGAGGTATACATTATCTTTGAAAAATGACAGTGCATCGTACGCGCTATCTCGTCCCCAAGTCCCTGCGCCACCGTGTCAAAGGTGCGGCGGTAGCTGTCAACATCGGTGTAGTAACCGCCGACATTTCGGGCGTTAAGATGCCCAAAGTCCACCACGGGATAGTAGTGCCTGTCGGTCTTGCAAAGCTCAATGACCTCCTCAAGCGTGCCAAGCTGGTTTATTTTGCCCATAGTTTCAAGCCCGAGATGAATAGGCGTATCGCCCACTTCCTCGATTATTTTTTCAAGGGTGTCGCGGGCAAGCGACATAGCCTCGCTTCTCGATATTTTTGCCGCGCTTCCGCTGTGGATAACTATAGTGTCAGCCCCGAGAAGCTCGGCCGCCCAAAGGCTCTTTTTGATGTAGTCTACGCTTTTAAGTCTTTTTTCAGGGTCAACTCCCGAAAGCGAAATGAAATAGGGGGTGTGAAGCGACATAAGCACGCCGTGCTTTTTGGCTTCCTCGCCTATTTTGCGAAGCGAAGCCTCGCCCGCAGTAAGTCCGTTGCCCGCCTCGTATTCGTAGGCGTCAAGACCTCTCGCCCTTACCCACGCAGGGGCTTCGGTGGTGGATTTGTGTCCCTCGGCGTAAAAGGAATTACTGTTTCCGCCTGGACCAAAGGTTGCAAAGCTCATTTATTTTACCTCGTGTATTTTTCTGTATTTTCTTATAAAGGGCTTTTCAAGCAGGCGTTTCGCTCTGAAGAAAAGAGTTTTCTTGTCCCTTATGGGCGGCACTAAAATAGCCCTTGCCCCCATTTTCTTCGCCCCCCACACATCGGTGAATATCTGGTCGCCCAGAGCCGCTGTGCGGCTGTTCACCGCGCCGACGGCGTCGGCGTATTTCCTTAACCTTTTGGGCGACGGCTTCTTGCAGTCGGCGAAGGCGGGAAGCCCCAGATCCTTATTGAAAAGCTCTACTCTCGGGGCGTGATTATTTGATACAAGCACCGATTTTATTCCATTCTGCCCAAGAAGCTTGAACCATTCGACCACTCTGTCATTTGGCACAGGCTCTTCATAGGGCGCAAGCGTGTTGTCAATATCTATAAGAAGAAATTCTATGTTCTGCTCCCTCAGGAACTCGGGAGTAACATCGTCAAACTTTTCAAACATATAATCGGGCATAAAATTATTAAGCATTGTTCTTCCCCCAATCGTTCATATAATAATATTTTAGCAGATAAGCCACCCCTTTTCAAGGCTTTTGAGAAAAATTAAAAATTTTTCAAAAAATTTTCGATAATCTATTGACAATCGCTTTACTTTGTGTTATCATATTAAGGCAGTTTTGTATTGCGGGTGTAGTTCAATGGTAGAATTCCAGCCTTCCAAGCTGGTCGCGTGGGTTCGATTCCCATCACCCGCTCCATTAAAGGGTCGGCTTTCGGCCGACCCGTTTTAAGTGCCTTTAGCTCAGCTGGATAGAGCAATTGCCTTCTAAGCAATAGGTCGGGGGTTCGAGTCCCTCAAGGCACGCCATACTACGGTGGATATAGCTCAGTTGGTTAGAGCGCCAGGTTGTGGCCCTGGAGGCCGTGGGTTCGAATCCCATTATTCACCCCATAATGAGCTGAGTTACCGTAACTCAGCTCTTTTTTGTTCCAAAAAACCACCGTCGGAAAGGAGAAGCTATGCTTAAAAAAATTATGATAAGAATAACCTCGCGCTGTGAGGAGCTGTCTGACGACATTTTTGAACGCTTTTTTGGCGGAGATAACTTTTCGGAAGGCGATTTTGAGGATATTGACTATGCCCTTGAGGCGGCGCTTAATGCCGTTGCCGATGTAAAGCTTGACGAAAAAAGCAAGGAAACAGCCGAAGACGACGGAATAATAGAAATATTTACCGAGGGCAGACTGAGAACTACCCCCGACCGCTTTTCCATTACCTACGACGAAACCGAAATAACGGGAATGGAAGGCGCGCAGACCACCCTCGGCTTCAACAAAAACGAGCCCACGCTGGTTACACTTATGCGCGCGGGCAGCGTTAACACCGCCCTTGTTTTTGAGCAGGGCAAGCGACACCTCTGCTCCTACAAGACCCCCTTTATGCCCTTTGAGCTTTGCGTTCGCACCCTTAAGCTGGACAACCGTCTTGAGAAGGACGGCGAGTTCTCTATTGATTATGTTATCGAAATTCGAGGCGCAACTGCCGAGAAAAACTCTCTTTTCCTTAAAATATACGACGCTGAATAAGGAGTAGCTATGACCTACAGGTACATTTGCGGCGTTCTCTCGGACGCGGGCATTGAAAACGCCGAATTTGAGGCGGCACTCCTCATAAATTTCTTCTGCAAGAAAAGCCGTGCCGAAATACTGTTATGCCCCGACGCCGATTATACCGACGCCAAGCTTTTTGACGCCCTTGACCGCCGATGCGGACGATATCCCCTGCAATACATCTTTGGTGAATGGGACTTCTTCTCCGAAACCTACGAGGTTAACGAAAGCTGCCTTATTCCAAGGCAGGACACCGAGCTTTTGGTGGAATACGCCATTAAAAATCTTCCCACAGGGGCAAATTTTGCCGACCTGTGTACGGGAAGCGGCTGTATTGCCGTATCCACTCTTGTCCACCGCCCCGACACAAGAGCGACCGCGGTTGATGTGTTCAAGGAAACCTTGGAGCTTGCCGCAAGAAACGCCAAAAGGAACGGCGTGGCTGACAGGTTCTCGCCTGTTCTTGCCGACCTGCTCTGCTCCTGCCCCTTTGGGGAAGACAAGCTTGACGCCATTATTTCAAATCCGCCGTATATCCGCACCGCCGTGGTGGACGCCCTTGAGCCCGAGCTTTTCTCCGAGCCGAGAGCCGCCCTTGACGGCGGAGCTGACGGCTTGATATTCTACCGCCGTATCCTCTCCGAGCTTTCAAAATGCTTAAAAAAGGACGGCTTTATCCTGTTTGAGATCGGCTACGACCAAGAGGACGACCTTAAGGCTCTCGGCGAGCTTCACGGCTTCTTGTGCGAGGTACACCGCGACCTTTCGGGAAATCCAAGAATGTGTGTTTTGAGGAGGAAAATATGAAAAGCCGTGCAGAACCGCAAAAGGGCTCGGGAAGCTGCGACAGCTGCGAGTTCTATGATTACGACGAATATCTTGACGCATACTATTGCAAGGTAAACCTTGATCAGGACGAGTTTGAACGCTATATAACAAGGTCAAACCTCGCCTGTCCCTATTACCGCTACTACGACGAATACACAAGTGTTCGTAAGCAAAATTAAAGCAAGGGAGAAATTATGAAAAATACACTTTTTACAATTATTAAAGGCCTGTGGGTTGGCGGCACGCTGACCGTTCCCGGTGTTTCGGGGGGCTCAATGGCGATGATACTCGGCATCTACGACAGGCTTATCAAATCGGTAAACGCCTTTATAAAAAAGGACGGCGACAGAAAAGCCGCCCTGCCCTTCCTGTTGTGGTTCACCCTTGGCGGTGCTTGCGGATTTGTGCTTTTCTCAAGTCTGGTCAGCTTCCTGCTTGAGCGCTTTCCGCTTTTCATCTGCCTCTTCTTCGTGGGCGCGGTCATAGGCGGCGAGCCTATGGTTCTGAAGCAGGCAAAGATAGACCGCTTCCGCATAATTGACGCGATTATGATACTTGCGGGAG
Source organism: Eubacteriales bacterium (assembly GCA_045644865.1). GTDB lineage: Bacteria > Bacillota > Clostridia > Oscillospirales > CAG-272 > RGIG8775. The sequence goes on from JAZRHS010000040.1 coordinate 13,263, forward strand.
CTGCTACGGTTATGCTTATCTCAAGCATTCCCTCGGAGATATTCTCCGTTGACGGAATAGGCGGCATCGGCGGCTTTGCCCTTAAAATCCTTTGCGGACTTATTCTCGCCTTCGGCTTTGTGCTTCCCGGCATCAGCTTCTCCCAGATGCTCTATGTTTTCGGCATCTACGGCGAAATCGTTCAAAGGGTGTCCACACTTGACATTCTTCCCCTTATTCCCTTCGGAATAGGCGGAATTATCGGCATCTTTGCCACCTCTCTTGCGGTGGAAAAACTTATGGAACGCTTCCCAAGACGGGTTTATACCGCTATCTTCGGCTTTCTTCTCGGTTCTGTTCCCACTATGCTCAGAGGTCTTGACTTTACAGGACTTCAGCTTTGGGCTTATCCCATTCTCGCCCTGCTCCTCGCCGCAGGCTTCACAGCAGTTTTCTCTATGTCAAAGGCAATGGGAGATTAAGGGGAGATGAGAGAGGCGGGAGAGGCGCGCGACTTTTTGAAAAAAGTCGCCCAAAAACTTTTCCGGAAGGGTTTATTATAGGGGTTGGTTGCGACGCCGTTTGTTACGCTTTACTGTTTGGGAGCTTTGGTCGCATAGACGAAGCGCGCGGCGGGAGGGCAAGCCCGCTTCGCTCGCAAGTTGCTTCGCAACAGCCCCGCCCTACAATGTTATATTTTTCTTCTGCAAACAAGAAAACCTGTGGTGTTTAGCCACAGGTTTTTGTATTGGGTGTCATATGTTTACACCAATTAAATTGGGCGAACGCCGAAGGCTACAGGCCCGTGGGGGCTTCCCCACCGAAGGCTACAGGCCCGTGGGGGCTTCCCCACCGAAGGCTACAGGGCAGCGGCGCCCTCGCCGCCGAAGGCTACAGGCCCGTCCGTGCTTACGGACTATTTGTCTTCGAGGAAGATAACTACCTTACGGTTGTTTTCAGAGCCGATAGAGTTTGTGGAAACTCCCTTAATATTCTGAACCTCGGAGTGAATAATTCTTCTCTCATAGGGGTTCATAGGCTCAAGCATAACGCTCTTCTTGTACTTAACCACCTTGTCAGCCATTCTGCGAGCGAGAGCGCGGAGTGTTTCCTCGCGCTTTGCGCGGTAGCCCTCAATGTCGATAACAAGCTTAACGAACTCGCGCTTTTCGCCTTCCTTTTTCTGGTTAGCCGCGAGGTTTGCAAGGTACTGAAGCGAATCCATTGTTTCGCCGTGGTGGCCGATAAGCATTCCCGCGTCCTTGCCTGTAATGTTGATCTGCTTGTCAGCATTGTCAGCATCAACAAGAGTGATGTCTGCCTCAACATTCATATCGCCGAGAATAGTCTTAATGAAGTCAACAGCAATATCAACACCGCTCTTTGTGTAGCTTGCGAGTATCTTTGCCTCGCGCGCGCCAAGACCGAGGAAGCCTGCCTTAGCCTTTTCGATAACGGTATACTCAAGAGCCTCTACAGAAGGAGCACCAAGCTCGCTTGCAGCCTGTACAAGAGCAAGCTCAAGAGTTTTCGCGCATATTTCAATTTCTTTTTTCACAACAAATTTCTCCAAAAATAATTATAAATTAGTCGTTGCTTTCTTCTTTTTCTTCGTCGTCCTTCTTAACAGGAGCGGTGTCAACAAGCGAAGCCATTCCCTCTGCGGGCGCTTCTGCCTTCTTTTCGGGCTTCTTGGGAGCTTCGGGAGCTTCCTCGTCCTCGTCGTCGATATAGTGGAGCGAACGAGGCTTTACACCTGTAGTGTTAACATAGGTGCGCTTTTCACCCTTTGATCTCGCTTTCATTTCTTTTTCTGCCGCCTTGTAATCTTCCTCAGTAAACTTGGGAAGGGGCATAAAACGGCTGAGAATGAACTGCTTGAGAGTAGAGAGCAGGCTCTTGAATATCCAATAAACACCGATTGCGCCGGGAACGATAAATGTGATCCAAACGCTCATCAAGGGCATTGTGAAGTCCATAATGTTATTGGAGCAGCCCTGCTGCTGACTGTTTGCCGCCATCTGGGGCTGGAAGGTAAGCTTTCTGTTAAGCTTCATACTTCCGAAGTAAACACCAAATGTGATAAGAGGAATAAGCCAGAGCCAGCTTATCTGACCTACCTGGGGAACAAGCGCCAAGTTAAGACCGAGGAAGTGGAAGTCGGGAAGTCCCGCCTCAACTGCCGCCGCAAGCTCGGCATAAACAGCCTCGCCGCTGATAGCGATGTCGGTAAACGCAAAGCTCTTAAGTCCCTCAAAGGCTTCAATTCCGTGCTGGGAAATGATGTTGATAAGCTCAATGGTTCCTCTTGAATTTGCCGCGATAGATTCGCCAAGTCCGCCTGCCTCAACAGCCGCCTTAACGAATTGGGTAAGACCTGTTATAGCTTCACCGCTCATACCTACCACATAGGCAAGAGGGTTGATAACTATATTGTAAAGTACGAGAATTATGGGGAGCTGAATAACAAGCTGAAGGCAACCCGCCATAGGGTTGAAGCCCTCCTTCTGGTAAAGCTCCTGAATCTCTTGCGAGATCTTCTGCTGAGTAGGCTGATCGTTTCTTCCCGCGTACTTCTTGCGAATAGCCATTTCCTTGGGACGAAGCTTTGCCTGCTTTATCGAGTTCTTCTGCTGCTTGATTCCAAAAGGAAGCATCAGTATCTCGATGAGGATCGCAAAGATAAAGAGGGATACCACATAGCTGCCCATGGCAGAGTCTATCATTCCCAAAAATTTACCTATTGCTCTGTAAATAGCATCTAACATTTCTTAAATGCTCGCGTCGTCATCGGCGCGATTTACCTCTCTGTGAATTTGTTTGTCAAGGTTTTTGCTCAAGTCTGCGCCTTCTACCCTGCGTCTTCTTTTCTCGGGTACGGGATCGTAACCACCCGGCACAAAGGGATTGCACCGAAGTATTCTCCATACCGTCAAGCCAAAGCCCGCAAAAAAGCCGCGTTTCGTAAATGCCTCAAGGGCATAGGCAGAACAGGTAGGCGTGAACCTACAAGTCGGGTTTCCTTTCAAGGGCGACAAGAACCTTCTGTAAAAGCGGATCAACCAGATAAAAATATACTTCACGACTGTGTTTCCTTGGGGACAAGCATATCAAGCTTCATAAAGCCGCGCTCAAGCTCGGCTCTTATGTCGCCGGAGCTTTTCCCCCCAATGGTGGGACGAGCCGAAATAACGATAAGCTTCCCCGTTTTCAGCTCCCAATCTCTGCAAAGCGACCTGTAGCCCGCGCGGATAATGCGTTTGGCTCGGTTTCTCTCAACCGCGCCGCCTGTCTTCTTGGTTACCGAAATACCTATTCTGTTGGTATACAGTCTTTTGGGGTGGGCTAACATTCGCTTCTTGGCTGTATAGTCGGTGAGAATATGCACCGCGATATACTTGCCTACGAATCGCTCTCCCCGCGTAAACACCTTGTTGTAAAGGTGATGTTCCTTAATGGCTATCTCTTTCATTGCTACACTTTTCTTCCGTAATTAAAATTTTGAGTTTTTAGGGTTTGTGATTAAACGAGTGAATTTTGAAATTTGCAAGAAAAAACCGCCGTGTTCCTGAAACTTCCAATGGGGAAATTTTGCCAGAGTCATCGGCGGTTTTAACCAAATAAGCCGTAGCTTAAATTAATAGGTCAGTCTTTTTCTGCCTTTCGCGCGTCTTCTCTTAAGAACATTTCTGCCGTCTGCAGTTCTCATTCTCTTTCTGAAGCCGTGCTCCTTCTTTCTCTGACGCTTTTTAGGTTGGTAAGTTCTGAGCATTATATGCACCTCCTTGATGTTTATCGGAAGCGTGTTGCTTTACAGCCTTTTTACGCTTTTACACAATGACACCCCTTATTATACACACACAAGCACCATTTTGTCAAGGGTTTTTTTAATTTTTATTTCATTTTTAGGCAGATTTTTTCAAAAAAAGCCTGTTTTGCATTCGAAAGAGGTAATTTTTGGCAATAACAAGCCCCGATATTTCGCTCTTTTCCACGAAAAAAACATAAGAAAAAATTTGTCGAAAAATTTGTATATTCTATTTACAAATCAAAGAAAATATGATATAATTTTTGTATCTTATTAGATGTAGTTTATATTGGCTTCGGCTTTTATAATAATATTTTTTAGGAGGAACATTGATATGTTCAAGAAAATTCTCTCTCTTTGCTTGGTGGCACTTATGCTCGCTTCGCTCTGCCTCTCTATGGTTTCCTGCGGTGAAACTAAGGACGAGTTCAAGCTTGGTGTCATCCTTCTTCACGACGAGGCTTCCACATACGACCTCAACTTCATCGAGGCTGTAGAAAGAGCCGCTGCACAGCTCGGTCTTACCGAGGATCAGGTTCTTTACAAGAAGAACATTCCCGAGTCCAACGACTGCTACGAGGCTGCCGCTGACCTTATCGACGAGGGTTGCGACATTATCTTTGCTGACAGCTTTGGCCACGAGTCCTTTATGCTTCAGGCTGCTAAGGAATTCCCCGATGTACAGTTCTGCCACGCTACAGGTACAATGGCTCACACTGAGAAGCTTCCCAACTTCCACAACGCATTCGCTTCTATCTACGAGGGCAGATTCCTTGCAGGTGTTGCCGCTGGTATGAAGCTTAACGAGATGATCGAGGCAGGCACAATCACAGCCGAGCAGGCTAAGATCGGTTATGTAGGCGCGTTCACATACGCAGAGGTTATGTCGGGTTACACATCCTTCTACCTTGGCGCAAAGTATATGTGCCCCACAGTTACTATGGATGTTCAGTTCACAGGTAGCTGGTACGACGAACTTGAGGAAAAGAATGCCGCTAACGCTCTTATGGACAGAAACTGCGTTCTTATTTCTCAGCACGCTGACTCTATGGGCGCTCCCACAGCTTGTGAGGAAAGAAATGTTCCCAATGTTTCCTACAACGGAAGCACACTTGCTTCTTGCCCCAACACCTTCATCGTTTCCTCTAAGATCGACTGGACACCTTACTTCGTTCTTATCTGCAACGCAGTTATGAACGGTGAGGAGATCCCCGTTGACTACACAGGTACAATCTCCACAGGCTCTGTTGCTCTTACCGATGTTAACACACAGGCAGCGGCTGCAGGAACTCAGGAGAAGATCAACGAGCTTAAGGACAAGCTTGTTGCCGGTGAGCTTAATGTATTTGACACCGCTACATTCACAGTAAACGGTGAGGCTCTCACATCCTACCTTGCAGATGTTGATACCGACGCTGCTTACGAGAAGGACACAGAGGTTATCGCTGACGGTTACTTCAACGAGTCGGCATTCCGCTCCGCTCCTTACTTCGATGTAAGAATCGACGGCATCACTCTCGTAAACGAGAAGTACTAATAAAAATACTAACCAAAATTTTCTTCGACAAGTGGGCAATGCCCACTTGTCGAAATTTTACAAGTTTTCAACAAGCTCTTTCAAAAAGAAAGGTCTTGTTGAAGATTTGTAATAGAACTTTCTGTATCGGAGGAAATTCAATGAGCAAACCTATTGCACTTGAAATGAAAAATGTTTCCAAGTATTTTGGATGTCTTGCGGCAAACAAAAATGTTGACCTTACGGTCTTTCGCGGTGAGATTCTGGCTATTCTTGGAGAAAACGGTTGCGGCAAGACCACGCTGATGAATATGATAGCGGGTATCTACTACCCCGACAGCGGCAGCATCTATATCGACGGCAAGGAAGCGGTAATCCGCTCCCCCAAGGACGCCTTCCTGCACCGCATCGGTATGATACACCAGCACTTTAAGCTGGTTGACCTTTTCACGGCGGCTGAAAACATAGTTCTTGGCGTTGAGAACGAGAGCAGCTACGACATCAAGGAAGTAAACCGAAAGGTTTCCGAAATTGCCGACAGATACGGCTTCCGCATCGACCCCAAAAAGAAGATATACGAAATGTCGGTATCCGAAAAGCAAACAGTTGAGATACTCAAGGTGCTTTATCGTGGCGCGGACATCCTTATTCTGGACGAGCCCTCTGCGGTGCTTACACCACAGGAAACCGACAAGCTTTTCGCAGTACTTAAGCGTATGCGCGAGGACGGAAAATCCATACTGATAATCACCCACAAGCTTCACGAGGTAATGTCAATATCCGACAGAGTTGCGGTTCTTCGCAAGGGCGAGCATATCGCCACCGTCAACACCGCAGAAACAAGCGAGTCCCAGCTTACCGAAATGATGGTGGGCAAAAAGGTTGAGCTTAACATCAACCGCCCTGAGCCCAAGAACACCTGCGACCGCCTTGTGGTCAAGGGACTTAATATGACCAACGCGGAAGGCGTCAAGGTGCTTGACAACATATCCTTCACCGCCCGCGCGGGAGAAATCCTCGGCATCGCGGGTATTGCGGGAAGCGGTCAGAGAGAGCTGCTTGAGTCTATTGCGGGCCTCTGCCACCCCGTTACAGGCGAGATACTTTACCACAACCCCAAAACAGGAAGCGTGGAAAATCTCCGCGACAAGGACCCCGTAGCTATCAGAGAGCTTGGCGTAAGGCTTTCCTTCGTACCCGAGGACAGACTTGGTATGGGTCTTGTTGGAAATATGGACCTTGTTGACAATATGATGCTCCGTAGCTACCGCAAGGGAAAATCAGTATTTGTTGACCGCAAAAAGCCCAAGGACCTTGCCGAAAGGATAGTAAAGGAGCTTGAAGTAGCTACTCCCGGCACAAGCACACCCGTTCGTCGTCTTTCGGGCGGTAATGTTCAGAAGGTGCTTGTAGGACGCGAGATTGCCGCGTCGCCCACGGTGCTTATGGCGGCATACCCCGTCAGAGGACTTGACATAAATTCGTCCTATACCATATATGACCTGCTTACACAGCAGAAGGAAAAGGGCGTTTCGGTTATCTTCGTTGGCGAGGACCTTGATGTGCTTGTAGCGCTTTGCGACCGCATTATCGTGGTTTGCGGCGGCAAGATAACAGGCGAGCTTGACGGCAGAAACACTACAAAAGAAGAAATCGGTCTGCTTATGACAAAGACCACTGCTATAAATACGAGCGAGGAGGTGTAAAAGGTGGCAAAAAGAAAAACAAATGAAAGCCGTGAACCGCTTTTCCATGTTGTAAAGCGCGCCACTATTCCCTTCTGGAAGGCGATGCTTATCCGTGTAATTGCCGTGCTTGCCGCCTTCCTCTTCTGCACACTTCTTTCCTCAATTCTCGTAGGAAAGACCCCCATTCAGTTCTTAAGCACCTTCTTCAAGGGCGCGCTTGGCTCGGAGAGAAGACTTTGGAACTTGGCAAAGGACGCCGCAAAGCTGCTTTGCATCTCGCTTGCGGTAACACCCGCCTTCCGTATGCGCTTCTGGAACATCGGCGCTGAAGGTCAAACCCTTATGGGTGCTCTTGGCGCGGTTGCCATAATTTTCTACCTTGGCGGTAAGATACCCGAGGCGCTGTTGCTTGTTCTTATGCTTGCGGCGGCTCTGATAATCGGCGCGATATGGGGCGTATTACCCGCTATATTCAAGTCCAAGTGGCAAACCAACGAAACGCTTTTCACCCTTATGATGAACTATGTTGCCATCGGTCTTGTTGAGTACTTCCTAAAGATATGGGTAACAAGCGGCTCGGGAACTCTCGGTATGCTCCAGAACGGACACCTTCCCGTCATCGGACACAAATATCTGCTTCTTATCCTCTGCGCTCTGGTGCTTGCGGCGATAGTTTACATCTATCTCAACTACACCAAGCAGGGCTACGAGATTTCGGTAGTGGGCGAAAGCGAAAACACCGCCCGCTATATCGGTATAAATGTTGGCAAGGTAATCATTCGCACTATGATAGTTTCGGGTGCTATATGCGGTCTTGCGGGCTTCCTTATAGTCAGCGGCCTTGACCACACGGTAAACGCCGAAACGGTTGGCGGTCTTGGATTTACCGCTATTATGGTTTCCTGGCTTGCCAAGTTCAACCCCGCAATAATGATAGGAACATCGCTTCTTATCACCTTCCTTGGACAGGGCGCGGCAGCGATTTCCGACACCTTCAGAATAGACTCGTCCTTCCCCGATATGGTGGTGGGAATTGTTCTGTTCTTCATTATCGGTTGCGAGTTCTTTATTTCATATCAGCTTAAATTCCGCGCTTTGGCAAAGAAAGGAGAAAAGTCATAATGGGAACTTTATTTACTTACCTCTTTTCAGCCATTCCACTTGGAATAACCCTTCTCTACGGCTGCGTTGGCGAAACGCTTACCGAGAAGGCGGGACACCTTAACCTTGGTATCCCCGGAATTATGTGCGTTGGCGGTGCGGGCGGAGCGCTTACTATAAGACTTCTCCGCTACAGCGGTATACCCCCTGTGCTTATCGTGATAATCGCCATACTGATGTCATTCTTAAGCGGCGCGCTTATGGGCGGAATCTACAGCCTTCTTACAGTTACACTCAAGGCAAACCAGAACATTACAGGTCTTGCTCTTACCACCTTCGGCGTTGGTGTGATGAAGTTCATTATGTCCAAAATATCCACCATTCCCGAAGCGCCCAGCTACCTCTACGCCCTTGATTATTTCAGATTCCCCTTCCAAAAGAGCATTACCTCCCTTAAATACTTTGGAATAATGCTTTATCTTGGCTTGATAATCGCCGTCCTGACGGCGTTTGTGCTTACCAAGACCCGCACGGGACTTCACCTTCGTGCCGTTGGAGAAAATCCTGCCGCGGCAGACGCGGTGGGCATCAATGTGTCGCTTTACAAATATGTCGCAACCTGTATCGGAAGCGGAATAGCGGCTCTGGGCGGTCTGTTCTACATTATGGACTACGGCGGATCTCCCGAGTCCTACAAGACTATTGAGTCCCTTGGCTGGCTTGCGGTTGCGCTGGTTATATTCACTCTCTGGAAGCCTATAGTCAGCATTTTCGGCTCTATTCTTTTCGGATTGCTCTATCTTGCAGGCTCATATGTTTCGGGCTTGCTTAACATTACAATGACTTTGGCTCAGTCCGAGCTTCTTAAGCTTCTTCCCTATGTTGTTACTATAATTGTTCTTGTAGTTTCAAGCATCAGCAAGAAACGCGAAAATCAGCCCCCTGCTTCCCTCGGTCTTGCCTACTTCCGCGAAGAACGCTAAGCGGGGAAGCCCCCGCGGGCTTGTAGCCTTCGGCGTTCGCCCAATACAAAAACCTGTGGCTAAACACCACAGGTTTTCTTGTTTGAGAATGAAAAATTTCCTATATCTATTGACAAAGGTTGTAAAGTGTGGTAAAATGCTTTCATAAACTATTAAAAGGAGATGGGAAAATGAAGCTCGTTATGATGATGGATATGATGATGTGCCGTACAAATAAAGCTTTCCCGTCTTGTGTCATATCCAAGTAAAAATCTTTGACTTTTTGGGTAGGAAGCATTCGGGTTTCCTGCCTTGTTTTTTTACAAAGCAACTATTCCGAGAAAGGAGCAAGTCCTATGATAGAAATAAAAGATATGGGTAAGGTGTTTGACAGCGCCGCAGGCGAAATTGTGGCTCTTGACGGCATCAACCTTACCATAGAGGATGGCGAGATATTCGGCATTATCGGTCTTTCGGGCGCGGGCAAATCCACATTAGTCAGATGTATCAACCTGCTTGAGCGACCCACATTCGGCGAAGTAATTGTTGACGGCAACGACCTTGTAAAGCTTCCCCAAAAGGAGCTTCTTATGATGCGGCGCAACATAGGAATGATTTTTCAGGGCTTCAATCTGCTTGAGCAGAGAAATGTAATGGGAAATGTCTGCTATCCCCTTGAAATTGCGGGCGTACCCAAGGCAGAGGCAAGAGAGCGCGCCGCGCGCCTTATTGAGCTTGTCGGGCTTTCGGACAGAATAAAGTCCTACCCTTCCCAGCTTTCGGGAGGACAAAAGCAGAGAGTGGCAATAGCGAGAGCGCTCGCCACAGAGCCAAAATATCTGCTTTGCGACGAGGCCACCAGCGCACTCGACCCCAATACCACCAAGCAGATACTTGACCTTCTTAAACAGATAAACAAGGAAATGGGTGTTACAATTATCGTTATCACCCACGAAATGAAGGTTATTGACAGCATTTGCGACCGCGTAGCGGTTATCGACAAGAGCAGAATTGCCGAGGTAGGCAGAGTAAGCGATGTATTCACCAACCCCAAGTCGGACATCGCCCGTCAGCTTATTCTCCCCGGTGAGCGCAGCGCAAATAACATCACCGACGGCACAAAGCTCCGCATTGTTTTTGACGGCAAGGAATCCACCGAGCCTGTTATTGCAAACCTCATTCTTGAGTCGGGAGTACCGATAAACATTCTTTTTGCCGACACCAAGGATATGGGCGGCACTGCCAAAGGGCAGATGCTTATACAGATTCCCGAGGGCGACAGAGCCCTTGAGCGCGTTACCGCCTGCCTTGACCTCAAGCAGGTCAGGTACACAAAGGAGGTGTAAGCAATGCTTTCAGAAATGTTTATAAAGCTTTGGGAAAACGGAGTTTTCACAAAGGCAATATGGGAAACGGTCTATATGACCCTTGGAGCAACGCTTATTTCCTACATTTTGGGACTTCCCTTGGGTGTACTTCTTTCGGTAACATCAGAGGGGGGCATAAAGCCTGTCAAGTGGCTTAACACCGCAGTCGGATTTGTGGTAAACATCTTCCGTTCCATTCCCTTTATAATACTTCTCGTGGCACTTCTGCCCGTAGCAAAGCTTGTAGTGGGAAAAACCACAGGAAACGGCGCAATGATAGTTATGCTTGTTATAGCCGCCACCCCCTACATAGCGCGAATGGTTGAGTCCTCTATAAAAGAGGTTGGCGCAGGCGTGATAGAGGCGGCACAGGCTATGGGAACACCCACCTTAAAGATAATCACCAAGGTGCTTATCCCCGAGGCAAAGCCCTCGCTTATTATCGGCGCGGTAATTTCAACAGTAACGATTTTGGGCTACTCCGCTATGGCGGCGACCATAGCCGCAGGCGGTCTTGGCTCTATGGCTATCATTTACGGCCATCAGCGCACAAACCCCGACATCACCTGGATAGCCTGCATAGTTACCGTAATAATCGTTCAGGTAATTCAAACAGTCGGTATGAAAATTGCTCACAAAACCGACAAGAGAATAAACAAATAATTTTCAAAAAGGAGAAAATACTATGAAAAAGCTTACATCCTTGGCGCTCGCCCTTATACTTGTGGTATCGCTCTTTGCCTTCGCCGCTTGCGGAAGCAAGACCGACGAAAACACTATCGTAGTTGGCGCAAGCTCCACCCCCCACGCTGAAATTCTTGAGCAGGTAAAGGCTGTTCTTGCACAACAGGGCTACACCCTTGAAATTCAGGTGTTTGACGACTACATTCTTCCCAACACCTCGCTTGACAACGGCGACCTTGACGCTAACTATTTCCAGCACAAGCCCTATCTTGACTCCTTCAACACCCAGAACGGCACAAAGATAGTTTCGGCAGTAGCGGTTCACTACGAGCCCTTCGGACTTTACGGCAACGGAATCACATCGCTTGACAACATTCCCGCAGGAACAACCATTATCGTTCCCGCAGACGACAGCAACGAAACAAGAGCGCTCTTCCTTCTTGCACAGGAAGGACTTATCACTCTTGCAGAGGGCTCAACTGTTGAAAAGGGTGTTACCATTCTTGACATTGCAGACAACAAGGGCTACAATGTTATCCACGTTCAGGCTGACACAGTTCCCTCGATTCTCGCAAACGAGGAAAACTCCCTCGCGGTAGTTAACGGAAACTACGCTCTTGCGGCAGGTCTTAAGATTGAGAACGCACTTGCAACCGAGGACGCATCAGGCGACGCTGCTCAGCTTTATGCGAACATCATCGCCGTAAGAGAGGGCGAGGAGAACAGCGCAAAAACACAGGCACTTGTAAACGCGCTTCTTTCCGAAGCAGTAAAGACCTACATCGCAAACACCTATAGCGGTGCGGTAATGGCAGTATTTGAGTAATACTTATAACAACAAAAGGCTGAGTCATTAAAGACTCAGCCTTTTGTTGTGGAGTGGAGGACGACCGATGGTCGTCCCTACACTATACCAATTTTATTTCTATAATCCGCCTGTCGCCCATCGCCAACGAGCTTTTGTTCAGAAGGCGAGTGGGACGCGTGGCACTATGTTCGCATAAACAATCCTGCGCTGACCTATTGCCAGCGCGTGCTTACGCGCTGCGGCGCTTTTCTTTTTTGATCCTTTTTCTTTTGCGCCTACTTCATCAAATGAAAAAAGGACAAAGACGAAATGTAACTAAAAATCGGGCGTATATTCGGCGCTTGCCGAGGAACGGCTCTGGAAAAAGCCGTCAAAACCAAGCTCTATGGCTCTTTTTGCCACGCTGTCGTACTCAAAACCTGTCAGCCATCTGCCAAGCTCGGGGTATTTCTCTCGGTCGCAAAATTCGGGAGTGTATTGGCTCATAAGCGACAGCAAAAAGCTGTCGGCAGGCATCATTTCAGAAAGCGCTTCAAGAACAGCGATAGAATCCTTGCGGCAGGAAGGCAGGACAAGGTGTCTTACAACAAGTCCTCGCTTTAACATCCCGTCCTCGCCATAAACCAAGCTCGGCTGCTGACGGTGCATCTCTGAAATAGCCTCTTTTGCTACCTCAAAATAATCGGACGCGTGAGAATAACGAGCCGAAAGCTCCTGTGAGAAATATTTGAAGTCGGGAAGATATATGTCCACAAGTCCCTCAAGGGCGCGAAGTGCCTCGCACGACTCGTAGCCGCCGCAGTTGCAGACCACAGGAACTCCAAGCCTTGGCTTTACCCTTTCAAGAACAGGGACAAGCGACAAAAGATAATGGCTGGGCGTTACTAAATTTATGTTGTGCGCTCCCTGCTCCACAAGCGAAAGCATCTCCCTCTCAAGCTGGGCACAGTCAAGCTCACGCCCTGCTCCGCCTCGACTTATTGCCTTATTCTGACAGAAAACGCAACCAAGATTACAGCCGCCAAAAAATATAGTCCCCGAGCCGCGCTCACCGCTTATGGGCGGTTCTTCATACATATGTAAGACGGCGCGGGAAACAAGAAATTTCTCGGGGGCGCGGCAGTAGCCCGCGCCCCTTGTAACTCCGCATCTCCGCGGACAGGCGTTGCATATATTACTCATATTTTCTCCTGTTAGTTGAAATGGAGGCGGGGAAAGGCGTTGGAGAGGCATTGGAGAGGCGTGCCACTTTTTGAAAAAAGTGGCGCAAAAACTTTTCTGGGATTTTGTTTTTAGGGATTGGTTGCGCCGCCGTTAGTTGGGTTTTACTGCTTGGGAGCTTTGGTCGCATAGACAAAGCACGCTCCCGTTGGCAGCGGGGCCCCTTCGCCTTCCCCATCTGCCCTCACGAAAATATTTACCTTATGCCGCAAAGCCAACGAGGTGTTGTTTAGACACCGAGTGGGACGCGTGGCACTATGTTAGCACAAACAATCGTGCGCTGCTCTACAAGCCCGCGGGGGCTTCCCCGCCGCCGCCTCACGAAAGGTATATGAGCAAAACGCTGATGTCAGCAGGGTTAACTCCGCTGATGCGGCTTGCCTGACCGAAGGTCTGGGGGCGAATTTTTGTAAGCTTTTGCGCCGCCTCGATACGAAGTCCCTTAACAAGCGAATAATCAATATCGTCGGGTATTCTGCGGTTTTCAAGCTTCTCGGAACGGGCAACCTCGGCAAGCTGCTTTTTCACATAGCCCTCGTACTTAACCTCAACCTCAAGCGCCTCGCGCTCGCGGGCGGTAAGGGTCGGGCGGTCTTTGTCAAGCGAAGCAAGCTCGGCGTAGGTTATCTGGGGACGGCGCAGCAGATCGGCAAGCGAAATTCCGCTTGACACCTCGGGAAGACCCTTTTCCACAAGAAAATCTCTCACCGCCGCAGGCGAAAGGTATGTTCCCTCAAGCCTTTTGCGCTCGTTTCTGATGTTTTCCTGCTTCAAAAGGAAGGCGTTGTATCTCTCCTCGCTCACAAGCCCCACCCTGTATCCTGTGGGGGTAAGGCGGGCATCGGCGTTGTCCTGTCTTAAAAGCAGGCGGTATTCCGACCGCGAGGTCATCATTCTGTAGGGCTCGTTTGTGCCCTTTATTACAAGGTCGTCAATAAGCGTTCCTATATAGCTTCCCGACCTCTCAAGTATCATCGGTTCTTGACCCTTGAGCTTAAGCGCGGCGTTTATTCCCGCCACAAGACCCTGCGCCGCCGCTTCCTCGTAGCCCGATGTTCCGTTGAACTGACCCGCACCGTAAAGTCCCGAAATATCCTTGAATTCAAGGGTGGACAAAAGCTGTGTGGGGTTGGCGCAATCGTACTCGATAGCGTAGGCGTAGCGCATTATTTCGGCGTTCTCAAAGCCCTTTAAGGAGTGGAGCATTTCCCTCTGCACATCGGTAGGAAGCGATGTAGAAAAGCCCTGAATATACATTTCCTCGTTGTCCTCACCCATAGGCTCGACAAAAAGCTGATGCCTTTCCTTATCAGCAAAGCGCACCAATTTGTCCTCAATTGACGGGCAATATCTGGGGCCTGTTCCGTGTATCTGCCCCGAATAAAGCGCCGAGCGGTGGATATTGTCCTTTATAATGCGGTGAGTTTCCGCATTGGTGTAGACTATATGGCAGGGCGTTTGGCAAAGACCGTCAAAAAAGCCGTCAGAATGGTCTGCCGAGTAGGGAGTAATGCTCTCCTCGCCCTCTTGAACCTCAAGAACATCAAGATTTATGCTTGACCTCTTTACTCTTGCGGGCGTTCCTGTTTTGAAGCGCATAAGCTCCACGCCCTCTCTCACAAGAGCCTGGGAAAGTCCAAGGGCAGGAAGAAGTCCATCGGGCCCCGCCGAATAATTCTTGTCCCCCACGAATATTCTGCCGTCAAGGAATGTTCCCGTGGCGATTATTGCCGCCTGACATTCCCAAACCTCTCCAAGCGAGGTAACAACGGCGGTTATTTTCTTCTTTCCGCCCTCGTCGGCGGTTACGATGTCCACGATTTCAGCCTGAACCACACGAAGGTTTTCTGTAACCTCAAGGGTGTGCTTCATTATCTGCTGGTATTTTCGACGGTCTGCCTGTATGCGCTTGGAATGTACCGCCGCGCCCTTGCCCATATTGAGCGTCCTCGACTGAAGGGTAACCTTGTCAGCCGCACGACCCATTTCACCGCCCAAAGCGTCAATCTCGTAAACAAGATGTCCTTTAGCCGTGCCACCTATAGAAGGATTGCACGGCAAATTTGCTATCATATCAAGTGAAATGGTGAAGATCGTGGTGTCAAGACCCATTCTCGCGCCTGCGAGAGCAGCCTCAACACCTGCGTGTCCTGCGCCAATTACGGCGATTTGTGTTCTTAAAGCCATTGTTTTTCCTTTTTAAGATTTGTTTATGTTAGGTGGGGGAACGGGGGAGGCGTTGGGGAGGCGTTGGGGAGGCG
>JAZRHS010000041.1:0-8546 GCA_045644865.1 Eubacteriales bacterium
ACCCACGGGACCCATTTATGGGTAGTAAGTAATAATTGCGTGGCTGGCAGGCCAATCTAAAGCGCACTTGTGCGCCGCCAGTATTATTAGGGCTATGCCCGAAAATGAAATACCACCCGCTACGCGGGTGGATATTTATTACATAATTTTAGAAAATTAAATATAGAAAGAAAAATATATTTTTTCTAAAACTGTTGAAATATTTGCAATTATAGTGTAAAATATAATGGAGTATATATTTATAGAGGAGATTTATGATACCCGTAACCCAAAGTCTGTCGCCCTGCGTTGCTCTTAAATCGGTACGCACGGATAAATTCAAAACCGAAAGAATATCGGTTGTATTAAAAACATCTGCTGATGTCAGATTGACTCCCGTGGAAAAGTTTGTTTTCTCGGTGCTTAAGTGCGGATGCGTCAGATATCCCGATAAAAGGCTGATAAATATAAGGCTTGACGAGCTTTATTCATCGGCGGTTTTTCCTATGTTTTCTTTTGACGGTGAAAATGCATCCATCGGCTTTGGTGCAGAGATGCTGGGTAACGAGTACGCCTCTGACGATGTGGATGTTTTTGACGGAACGGTTGAGCTTATCTTTGATCTTCTTTTTGACCCTGTTTTAGATGAAAACGGAAAATTCCTTTCTAAATTCGTGGAGCGTGAGCGTGAAAATATCTGTGATACTATTCGTTCGGTAATAAATTCTCCTCGTGCCTACGCGGCAAAGCGACTTGTTGAAATTATGTATGAGGGCGATAAGTTCTCAATGCCTACAAGCGGAACGGTTGAACTCGTACAGTCAATAACTGTTGATGAGCTTGTTGGTGCGTATCACGGCTTGATTGAGAAAGCCTCTTGTGAGATTTTTTATATTGGTGCAAAAAGTACGAGCGAGCTTGAGGCTTCCCTAAAAAAGCACCTTGATAAATATAGCTTTGGCAAGGCTAACGGTAAGGCGCATAGTATAAAATTCACTGCCGATACATCTGTTATAAAGCGCGTGGACGAAGAAATTGCCATCTCCCAAGCTATACTTATGGTTGGCTATAAGACAGGAATAAATATCACCTGTGGTAAGGATTTCTATGCGATGAAGCTCTTCAATGAGATCTTTGGCGGATCTCCTGTGTCAAAGCTTTTTATGAATGTTAGAGAGCGGCTTGGTCTTTGCTATTATTGCGGTTCTAAATATGATTCGGGCAAGGGTATGCTTTATGTGTCCTGCGGTATTGAGGGGGACTGTCGGCAAAAGGCCGAGAAGGAAATATTAAGGCAGTTTGATAAGATTGTTCAAGGCAGAGTTAGCGACGCGGAGTTCGATGCAGCGAAAAAGTCGCTTAGCAACACATATTCCGAAGTAACCGATTCAGCATCGGCGATTGAGCGCTTTTACAGCCTCAGAGCTTCTTACGGCGTGAGTGATACTGTAGAGGACGCAAAGCAAATAATCTCTGAAATCACCTTGGACGATGTTATAAGAGTTGCTAAGGGAATAAAGCTTGACACCGTATATTTCCTTTGCGGAAGGGAGATCGATGATGACAAAGATTGAGTTCTTTGACGAGAGGCTAAAGGAGCATTACTACAAGATCACACATAAAAGCGGTCTGGATATATATGTTTTTCCGAAGAAAATGACAGGCTCGTACGCCCTTTTTGGCACGGAATACGGCTCTGTTGATAATTGCTTCAGAATAAAGGGCGAAAAGGATTTTACCACAGTTCCAGCGGGTATAGCCCATTATCTTGAACATAGAATGTTCACTCAAAAGGACGGAAGCGATATTTCCGAGTGCTTTTCTGCTTGCGGTGCAGATTCAAACGCTTACACCTCATTTAATAAAACTGTATATTTATGCAGCGCTACCGATAATTTCGAGGAAGCACTTGCGGCTCTTTTTGATTTTGTTACAGAGCCAAATTTTACAGAGGAGCTTGTTGAGCGCGAGCGCGGAATAATTATTCAAGAAATAAAAATGACCGAGGATTCTCCGTATTCAAGAGGATACAGGCTGCTTCTTGAGTCGATGTATAAAAATAACAGCGTGAGAATTGATATAGCGGGAAGTGTTGAAAGCGTTTCACAGATAAACGCGGAAATGCTTAATAAGTGCTATAGAACCTTTTATTCTCCCAATAATATGGCGGCGGTGGTTTGCGGCGATATAACCCCCGAAAAGGTAGCGGAGATTGCTGACAGAGCTATTCCCGATGACTTTGCGTGTGTTGAGGTTGAGAGAAATTACTCTATGGACGAGCCCGATGAAGTGAGTGTTGCATATTGTGAGGACAAAATGGAGGTTTCCAAGCCGATATTTACAATAGGCGTTAAGGATAATGCTCTTTGTTCGGATAATAATGCCAGAATGAAGAAGTTTATAGATATGGCTGTGCTTTGCGAGCTTGTCTTTTCCCGTTCGGGCGTGCTTTATAATCACCTGTTTGAAAGCGGAATGATAACTCCCGATTTCAGCGCAATGTATCTGACATCAAAAACCTTTGCTTATACAGTTATTTCGGGGGACTCGGACGACCCTCGGGCGGTGCTTGATTATATAAAAGAGTATATCAAGGGCTTTGCATTTACAGAAGATGAGCTTAAGAGAGCAAAGCGTGTTTTGTATGCCGAGTTTGTTATGGATTTTGATTCCACAGAGGAAATAGCAAATAACCTTATTGATTATGTTTTTGAAGGCTTTGATCTGTTCGAATACGGAAAAATGATTGAAGCGGTTACAATGTCTGATATAAGCACTCTGCTTCAGACAATGTTTAAGGACGAATATTACTCGATGTCGGTAATCAACCCCATCGTAAAGGAGAAAACAGAAAATGATTGAAAATATTAAAGAACAGGTAATGTTTTCTTTTCCCGGATTTGGAATAAATGAGAAGGTAATCAATAAGATTGCCTTCAGAATCGGCTCGATTGAAGTAAGATGGTATGGTGTTCTTATCGCTCTTGGAATGGTGTTAGCCTTCTTGTATGCAGGATATCGCGCCAAGCAAAACAAAGTGATTTTTGATGACCTTATTGATATTGGGCTTTTCGCGATTATCTTTGGTGTTTTGGGCGCGCGCTTGTATTATGTGATTATGGAACATAATTCATACCACTCGCTATATGATGTGATCGCTATCTGGAACGGCGGACTTGCCATATACGGCGGAATTATCGGCGGCGCGCTGGCGGTGTTCTGCGTGGCAAGATATAAAGCGAAAAAGGGAAAGAACATCAGCTTTCCTCTTTGCGCCGATATGATTCTTCCGGGAGTTATGATAGCGCAGGCGCTTGGCCGTTGGGGAAACTTTTTTAACGGAGAGGCCTACGGCAGAATAGTTGAAGAGGGAAGTCCTCTTTACTTCTTAAGAATGGGACTGTTGTCAGACAATACCATTCGCGATTTTGGAACAAGAGAGCTTGTTGATGTTCACCCCACTTTCCTCTATGAGTCGCTTTGGAATGTACTTGGCTTTGTTCTTATAAATATTTTCTGGAAAAAGAAAAAGTTTAATGGCGAGGTCGGTCTTTGGTATGTTGCCTGGTACGGCTTTGGAAGAATGTTTATCGAGGGATTGAGAACAGACAGCCTTTATGTCGGTCCTGTAAGAATATCGCAGCTTGTAGGCTTTTTGTGTTTTATTGTGGGCGCGGGGCTTATTGCTTGGGGCAGAATTGTCGCGTTCAAGAAGAAAACTATTGAAGAAGTAGAAAGAGAGAAAGAAAATGGCTAAGATAATTGACGGAAAAGCAATATCAAAACAGATAAGAGAGGAAATAGCGACTGAAACAGCTGAGTTTGCAAAGGACAACGGCTTTACTCCCGGTCTTGCGGTTATAATAGTAGGCGAGGACCCTGCCTCTCAGGTTTATGTTAGAAACAAAAAGAAGGCGTGTGATGAGGTAGGCTTCTATTCCGAGTCCTACGAGCTTCCTGAAAGCACCACTCAAGAGGAGCTTGAAGCGCTTGTTGAAAGACTTAACAATGACGAGAATATTCACGGAATACTTGTTCAGCTCCCATTGCCCAAGCACCTCGACGAAACCCGAGTTCTTCTTAAAATATCACCGGACAAGGATGTTGACGCCTTTCACCCCTACAATGTAGGTAAGATAATGATTGGAGACTATAGCTTTTTGCCCTGCACACCTGCGGGAGTTATGGCTCTTATCAAGCGCAGCGGAATTGATGTTTGCGGAAAGAAGTGCGTGGTTGTAGGACGCTCGAATATAGTAGGAAAGCCTATGGCTATGCTTCTGCTTCACGCCCACGGAACGGTAACGGTTTGCCATAGCAGAACCAAGGACCTTGCTGCGGTTTGTAAGGAAGCCGATATTCTTGTGGCGGCTATCGGAAAGGCAGACTTTATCGGCGCGGATATGATAAAGGAAGGCGCGGTAGTTATTGATGTCGGAATGAACAGAAGAGCAGACGGCAAGCTTACCGGTGATATCAATTTTGCCGAGGCAGAGCCTCTCGCATCTTATATTACTCCTGTTCCGGGCGGCGTTGGACCTATGACTATAACAATGCTTATGCAAAATACGCTTACCGCGGCAAAGAACAAGGTGAGAAGGTAATATGTTCAAGATTAAAATTGCAGGTATAAATATACTGGTTGATAACAAATATCCCTTCACGGAGTTTCTCTGCCGAGAGTACTTCACCACCGAGGCGCATACTGATATAGAGGTGTGCGCTACAGATGAGGCAATAAAAGCGGAAATTGCCGAGGCTGAAATCCCCGTAAACGAGGATTATGCTGAGTCGGTGTGTATTCACAGAGAAATAGCCGAAAGATTGGCTGAATTTGACGCATTCGTGCTTCATTCGGCGTTTATAAGCTGTGAGGGAAGGGGAATTGCCTTTACCGCAAGAAGCGGAGTTGGTAAGTCAACCCATGTCGCCCTTTGGAAAAAGAATTTCAGGGATAGGGTAACTGTTGTAAACGGCGATAAGCCAATAGTAAGATTTATTGACGGCGTTCCATATGGCTTTGGTACACCTTGGCTTGGAAAGGAAAACGAAGGCGAGAATTCCAAAACAGAGTTTTCGGCCTTGTGCTTCCTTCAAAGAGGAGAAACCAATATGGCGGAGCAGATACCCTGCGAGCTTGGAGCAATGCAGCTTTTAAGTCAGGTGTATATCCCAAAGAACCCCCAAAACGCCGCAAAAACTCTGGAGCTTGTAGATAGGTTCTCGTCGTCTATAGCTTTCTTCCGTCTTGCGTGCAATATGCACGATGAGGCGGCAATCGTATCACATAATACAATTATGAAAGGGATAACATAATGAAAATCAAAAACGGTTTTATAATAAGACAGGTTGCGGGAAGCTGGGTAGTTGTTGCAACAGGTGAGCAGAGTAAGAGCTTTAACGGCGTGATTAAGCTCAACGAAAGCGGCAAGCTGCTCTGGGACAGGCTTTTTGTGGGAGCAGAAAAGAATGAGCTTGTCGATGTTCTTCTTGGAGAATACGGAATTGACCGCAAGCAGGCAGAAGAAGATGCAGATAATTTTATAGGAGATTTGCGTGATGCGGAAGCTCTTGAGGACTGATTTTGACCTTGTGGAATATCTTCCGATTATTTCCGAGGTCATAGAAAGCGGCGGTGAGTTCAGGCTTTTTCCGCGCGGAACAAGTATGCGTCCCCTTATCAGACAAGGGATTGACTCTGTAATTCTTGTGAAAAGCGGTGAAAAGTGCCATAAGCGCGATGTGATTCTTTACAGCCGCGAGGGAGGTCAGCTTGTCCTTCACAGAATTGTCAGGGTGGAAAAGGACGGCTCATATACCCTCTGCGGTGATAATCAGACTACCCTTGAAAAAGGAATAACACAGGAGAATGTTCTGGCGGTGGTTTCTGCGTTTTACAGAGGCGATAAGCGTCGTGAGAAGGGCTCTTTCGGGCTTGAAATATACGAAAGACTCTGGTGTATAATGGCAGTCAGAAAAGGCTTTTTCCTTGCAAAATGTATAATCTCAAAGATAAAGAAAGCGCTTGGGGCAAAATAAATTTTCTTTTTGCCCCCGAATTGTCGCAAAAAGGCGAAAAAATCTTTATGTAACCCTATTGCAAAAGACGCGGAAATAGTGTATAATATATAGCGTTATCATAATCACGGGGTCGTAAAGGTTTCGACGGGGATTTTGAGATATGATAAGCGAGTAGAGCTGAGTAACTCTATAAAGGCTCAAACTTAAAATTAAACGCTAACAATACAGTAGCAATGGCTGCCTAAGGGCAGTGCCGCGGCTTAATATTGCCGCCCGTTCCCTCGGAGAGTATCGCGGCTTCGAGCTGAGCGTCATTTGAGCGATGCCCGTGAATCGAGAGTTTGCTTTTGTATCGATCACGCATTAAAAGGCTACCCAAGGTGAAAGTCTGTCCGTTGACGGTTACCAAGGGGAATTACAAATAACGGAATACACTCGTAGAAGGTTGTATTAACGGATTTTCGGACAGGGGTTCGACTCCCCTCGACTCCACCAAAAATAAAGAGAGTGCCGTTGGCACTCTCTTTATTTTTGCTTTTGAATAAGAAGGGAGCCTGATGGGTCGGTAGTGAATACAGCCTAAATGGCTGTAGAGCCGACCCCGACCGAGCCCGCAGGCGAGAAACAGCCTGTTTTTAGCAACAAATAAGACGGAATTTAACTTTTGTAATTTAATTCCACTTTCACAGTATTATATTAGTCTGTTTTTCAGTTAATGAGGTACTTGTATAAATGTACTAAAACATTATATAATATAGTATGAAAACTTGTTTAATATAATTGAGTGAAAATCTGCGAGGAAAAGTTAATGAGAATACTGAATTTTGGTTCTTGTAATATAGATTATGTATATTCAATGGATCACATCGTTGTAGCGGGTGAAACCGCTACCGCCACAAATCTGGAGCTCTTTCCGGGCG
Organism: Eubacteriales bacterium; assembly: GCA_045644865.1. Taxonomy (GTDB): domain Bacteria; phylum Bacillota; class Clostridia; order Oscillospirales; family CAG-272; genus RGIG8775. The sequence continues at coordinate 6,921 of JAZRHS010000041.1, forward strand.
GCAAGGGGCTTAACCAGTCAATAGCCACGGCGAGGGCGGGGGCAGAGGTTTTCCACGCCGGCTGTGTGGGGAATGACGGTGAGATGCTTAAGGAAATATTGAAAAGCAGCGGCGTTAACACTTCTCTTCTCAAAGAGGTTGACGAAAAGAACGGCCACGCTATCATTCAGGTAAGTGCTGTCGGAGATAATTGTATATTTATTTATCCCGGCTCAAACGGAATGATAACAAGAGTTTTTGTTGACGCGGTGTTTGAGAACTTCACAAGCGACGATCTTCTCCTTTTGCAAAACGAGATAAACGATATAGGATACATTATAGAGAAAGCCTACAAAAAGGGGATGTGCGTTGTGTTCAATCCCTCGCCCATCAACGAGGTTATTTCAAAAATAGATCTCAATATGCTTTCCTATATTATACTTAACGAGGTTGAAGCCAAGGCTGTAACAGGAGTTGAGGAAGCAGAGGATCAGCTTGCATATTTTGAGGCTAAATACCCCGACCTTGTTGTTGTACTTACTCTTGGAAAAAGAGGCTCTATAATGTTAAGAGGCGGCGAGAGATTAAAGCAGGACTCCTACAAGGTCAACGCGGTAGACACTACCGCGGCGGGCGATACCTTTGCGGGATATCTTGTAGCTGGACTTGCCTCGGGAAAGGCCGATAAAAACAATCTGATGCTGGCGTCCACCGCATCGGCTATAGCGGTATCAAGAAAGGGCGCTGCGCCGTCTATTCCCGTAATGGATGAGGTCCTTTCGCTGGTCGGAAAGCTTGAGCCTAACAAGATTGAGAGCAAGTCAAACAGCTTCAGAAAAAAGCTTGATGAGTATATAGAAAACAACCTTAAGACAGCGAATGTAAAAGAGCTGTCCGGAATTTGGGGATATTCAACAGTATATACAGGAAGCCTTATCAAAAAAGCTACAGGTCAAACATTTACCGCGTTTCTCCAGGAAAGAAGATGCTCGGTTGCGGCAGAGCTTCTTGCAAAAACCGATATGCCTGTAAGTGAGATAATTGCTTTTGTAGGATATGAGAACGAAAGCTTTTTCAGAAAGAAATTCAATGAAAAATTTGGGTATAACCCACTTGAATATAGAAAAAGAAAGGATAAGCAGCTATGAAAACAAAATTTTGTAAGACACTCGCGCTCCTTCTGACGCTCCTTATGGCAGTGTCAGCCTTCTCGGTGATTTCATTTGCCGAGGAAACTGTAGCTGTCGATTATGACGACTACGGCTATTATGTAGCGTACGACTTCGAAAACTATGTTTCGGGTTCGCACCACTACAGCTACATAAAGAACAGAGACTCTAAAAACGCAAACGGACTTCTTTGCGACCCATATTCGTTTGTGTTACACGGCAACGGAACCGAAAGCGGTTCGGGCGTTGCTGTTAAGGAGGATGACGGAAACACATTTTACCGTCATACAACAAACGGTAAGGCTGACTATAACGCCCTTGCCGTACTTGGCTTGACCGATGCAAATGGCAAGAGCTATATCATTGGTGATGCCGTTGAGGTAAGCTTCCGCTTCAGACCCGATGCTTCTTCAACAACCTCCTCAAAAATCACTCTGGTAAACACACGCCGCAACGGCGGAAACATGGGACACCTTAA
>JAZRHS010000042.1:0-9892 GCA_045644865.1 Eubacteriales bacterium
GAGAATTGCGACAGGTATGGAGCAAGGCGACTATGTTTTTGAGGTGCGACGCCACGAAGTGGCTAGAAAATCTCTCCTTCTCCGCCAAAAAACAAGGCAACCCAATCGGGTTGCCTTGTTTTTTTGTTGATTTGGGGGGGAGATTTGAACTTGAGCGCCCGCGAGGGTAGCAAGAAAAAACGATTAAGTATCGTTTTTTCACAGCGAAACCGCCCAAAGTAAGGAGCCGAAGGAGGCGAGTCCCCGAGCAACGCGCGGCGACTATGCGACGGTGGAGGCGGCTTCCCTCTTCAAATCCCCCCTAAAAAATAAAATTATATTGACAAGCTCAGGCGACTTGTGATAAAATGACTTTGTAAATCACCCGTATAAAACAAATTCATACACACAAGGAATGGCAGGATTATGGAAATTATTAAAAACTCTCTCACCGAAAGCACCACAACACGCATAAGAGTAGCAACCTTTAATATTGGCGATTTCAGCACCGCAAGCGACTCATCCGGCGACGGAATCCAGAACGGCAACGGCACAGAAAAAACCAAAGCGGAATATATAGAAGTATTCAAAAAGGTGGGTGCGGAGCTTTGGGCTCTCCAAGAGGACTCGCCCTGCTTCAACGGAACAACAAAAGAAAGCGCATTTGACGCTATCTACAAGCATATTCACCCCACCTATGAAAGAAATTTCACAGGCACATACAACGGCAAGGCGTTTCTCACAGACCTTGAGCTTTATGATGTTGAGCCTGTCAAATATGAGAAAACAACCACAAGCTATAGCAGCGAGCCTGTGGGCTACGGCCACCCTTGGTATCTTACAGGTAAAATAAAGGTAGACGGCAAGGAAATTGCCATCGCAACTCTCCACTTCGACTGGGCGTGCAAGGAAAGGCGCGCGCATCAGATATCCGAGGTGGTGGAATACGCTAAGAAACACGAATACTGCATTATTCTCGGTGACTTCAATCCCGATGACTGCATCGGAATTCACAGAAAAGGGCCAAACGGTGAGGATATTCACCACACCAAGCTTTCATCCGACAGCACTCACGAGGCTGACAACAAGCTCCTTACCGACGCAGGTTTTGTTCCCGCAAACTGCGGTGAATTCGGCAAATTTGTTACCATTATGTCAAAGGGCGCGCCCCGCGGCACAAGCCCCTGCGACAACATCTTTGTTTCACCTAATATCAAAATAACAAATGCCTTCCCTGTCTACGAGCCTTGGATGAACGACCACGCGATCCTCGTAGCAGACCTTGAAATAGGCGGCGCGAATATAAACCCGCTTCGCTAGCAAGTTGCTTCGCAACAGCCCCGCCCTACAATGTTATAAATTTATATCTGCAAAACAAGAAAACCTGTGGTGTTTAGCCACAGGTTTTCGTATTGGGTGTGATATGTTTGCACCAATTAAATTGGGCGAACGCCGAAGGCTACAGGCCCGTGGGGGCTTCCCCCCCGAAGGCTATAAGCCCGCGGGGGCTTCCCCGCTGCCCATCGCCAACGACTCGGTGTTTAGCCAAGGAGTGGGACGCGTAACGCTGTGTTAGCACAAACAACAGTGCGCTTACTTTTTTCCCCACTATTTGCAGATTACCCTTGCAAGCTTGTAAAGACGGTCAATTTCCGCCGATCTCTTTGCGCAGATTGACTTCATTTCCTCGATCTGCTCATCACTAAAGCCCTCAAGGTCGCCTTCATCAAGCTTGTTCTTATACATACGGTCAACAGCCAGCGCGAATTTAATATCCAAGGGCTTAATTGCGCCGTCGTCCTCGCAAATAACGAGATTGCTCTTGCCCTCAAGAAGCTGCTCAACAGCGGCAGCGCCCATAATTGTAGCGGTAAGTCTGTCGCGGAGAGTGGGCGAACCGCCGCGCACGATGTGAGCAAAGCGGGCAAATCTTGTTTCAATGCCTGTTTCTTCTTCTATTCTCTTTGTAAGATACTCGCCTATGGGCTGACCGTCTGCGGTCTTAACGCCCTCGCTGACAACAACTATCATTCCGCGCTTGCCGTCTGCCTTGACCTGCTTGATTTTTTCGATAGCGGCATCAGCATCAAATGGCACTTCGGGAATAGCAATAGCAACAGCACCCGATGCAATACCCGAATTAAGCGCGATGCAACCGCAGTCGCGTCCCATAACCTCAACCACATTGCAACGGCTGTGGGACTCACAGGTATCACGAAGGTCGTCAATAAGTGAAAGAACCGTGTTCATCGCCGTGTCAAAGCCTACAGTGTAGTCGGTAGCGGTAATATCGTTGTCGATAGTTCCGGGGATAGCAATAGTGGGAACACCGTAGCGGGTAAGCTCAGTAGCGCCTCTGAATGTTCCGTCGCCGCCGATGGCAACGATAGCGTCTATATGATTTTCACGGCAAGTCTTTACCGCCTGCTCCTTGCCCTCGGGGGTCTTCATCTCAAGGCAACGGTTGGAGTAAAGCATTGTTCCGCCGCGTGTAATTATGTTGGACACGCTTCTGGGAGTAAGGGGAACGAAATCGCCCTCAATAAGTCCCTTGTATCCGCCAATAATACCTACGACCTCAACGCCCTCTTCTATTGCCTTTCTTGTAATTGCTCTTATTGTGGCGTTCATACCGGGAGCGTCGCCGCCCGAAGTAAGTATACCTATTTTTCTGAATTTTACCATTTATATTTCCTTCCTTGTTAAGTAGCATTCAATAATAATCACGATTATTGTAATACAAAAGCCCCAAAAAATCAAGGGGTTTTAAGAAAAATTTTCTCAAATCCCCTTGTGAATTACAGACCAATTTTACTGTTGAAGCCCTCTTTTGCAGACATAGGTCTGTTTTACAGCAAGCAGATGAGCTTTTCTATCTGCTCGTAATTTCTCTTTCCGTAGGTCTTCATAGCAAGGTCGGCGTCAAGACAAAGCTCAAGCGAGCGCTTAAGTCTGTCGAGGCTGGTGTGCTCGGTGGCCTTAAGATAAAGCCCCACCTTAAACTCGTGAATCTTTGTTATCTTGGCTATGTCGGCGGTGGTCGCCCCACTTTCCTTAAGCCGCTTTGTCATATACATATTAGAGTACAGACCCGCAATCTCGGCAAGTGCGTATTCGGGCTTTACCTGACGGAATTTCATCACCGCCAGAGCCTCAAGCACCTCGGCACGGTTGCCGTTCATCGCCGCATTTGAGAAGGCGAAGGGGTCAAACTCGGTTTCGGGAACAGAAACAAAGCGAATATCCTCTTCTGTAACCTCGCTTCTGTTATGAAAATGCAGATACGCCGCCAGCTTTTTTATCTCGTTTGAAAGCTCGAACATTCGGCTTCCGCAATACTCAACAAGGAATTTTGCCACACGCTCGCTTACCCTTATGCCCTCGTGCTCAAAGTGTCGCGCCACCCAAACCGCCAGCTTTGCGGGGGTTGAGGCCTCAAACTGCACGGGCGTGGCGTTTTCCATTATCCTTTTGAGCAGGGCGGAGGGCTTTTTGGGAAGATATCCCACATCAAGTCCGTCGGGTATCACCGAGATTATAAGCACATTCATCTCGTCCTTGCCGTATTCCTCAAGCAGGGTCAACACCGCCTCGCATTCGCTGGGCTTAATGGCGTTAAAATTGAAGGACTTAAGCACCACAAGCTTGCAGTCAGCCATCATAGGCGGCGCTTCAAGAGCGCGGGCAAGCCCGTCAGCCGTGAAGTCGGGAAAATCTATGGTTATGTCATTGAAGCAGGCAAAGCCCTCGTCGGGACAAACCGCCTCGCGTGTTGCCTTTATAGCGTAGGACTTGAGATAATCCTCTGCGCCAAAAAATACGAACGCGCCGCGTACGCCGTTCTTCAAGCGTTTTCTGTATTCATTTTCGGTAATAATATCCATAGCTTATCCTTTCTTTGTGGAATTAGCCGCGACGCCATCGCGCCCTTTTATACACAATATCGCTCGTAATAGAACAGAACCTGTTGTGCAACCCCCGCATATCTGCCAAGCCCACGAGGGTCAAAATTCTCATCAAAATACTTGGCGATAACTCGCTTTATCCATACATCAACAGGAAAAGCGTCATACTTGGAAAATCCGAAAAGCAGGGCGCAATCGGCAACCTTTGGGCCAATTCCCCTAACGGTGCAAAGCAGCTTTTCTGCCTCGTCGGTGGAAAGTGCCGCCACCGCGGCAAGATCAAGCTCGCCACGCGCCACCTTCTCTGCCGCGTCGATTATGTAAGGCGCGCGGAAGCCCATTTTCAGCTCTCTGAGTCGGTCAACTCCAAGCGCCGCCACCGCTTGGGCTGTGGGGAATGAGTAAACGCCCTCTCCTATTTCCTCGCCCGCTTCACAGGAAAGCGCCGAAATAAGCCCTTTTATCCTCGGAATGTTGTTGTTTTGTGAAATTATAAAGGAACAGATAGCTTCCCACGGGTCTTGGCGAAGTATTCTTATACCCCGACCGTATTCCACCGCCTGACGAAGCGCCTCGTTCTCCGAAAGCGACAAAAGCTCGCCGTGTATCGCGCCATAGTCCTCGTCAAGGGCAAGGTAGCGCCGCCACAGGGCTTCAAACTCGCCCTCGTCAGCGCCCACAACACAAAGGTAACCCTTGTCCTCCGCAAAAGACACCTGCCTGCCAAAGGCAACGCCCCTGTATTCAACCTCAAAGGGGCTGTCCTCTACCCTGTCAAACCTGAAGCATTGACCGCAATCAAAGGTGCGACCTATATCTATTCCAAATTCGTTTTTTATCTTGAACATCTTATCCATAAAAATCTCTTTTTGTAAATTTTTCAAAAGCCCTTGATGATTTTTCATTATTATGATATTATTATACTATAAATCGAGAATTTTTTCAAGTAGAAATATTCAAAAAACTGCGAAAGGACGGCGCGCAATGGAACAGATATACACTATACCCGTAAACGAGGCGTTTGAGGCCTCTGCCGACGACCATTCAAAGGGCTGCGCCCTCTGCGCCCTCTACAACAAATTAGAGGAAAACGAGCTTGACCTTATTTTGGGCGCGTCAATGATGGAGCCCGATGTAAGAATAAAAACCAACAAGCAGGGCTTTTGCCGCACCCACTACGATATGATGTTTGTGCGGAAGAACCGCCTTGGAATGGCTCTCACCCTTGAAAGCCACATAAACGAGCTTATTGACGACACCAGAGAAAGCCTTGTCAACCTTCTTGCCCCCGCAGGGGCAAAGGCAGAAAAGCGCATCGCCGAGCTTGAAGGCTGCTGCTATGTCTGCAAACGAATTGACTTCAACTTTGTGCATATGGCAGAAACGGTGGTAATGCTTTGGGAAAAGGACGACGAGTTTAAGAAAAAGCTTGCCGCCCAGCCCTATTTCTGCCTGCCCCACTACCGTCTGCTTCTGGAATACGGCAGAAAACGCTTTAACAAAAAGAAAATGCCCGAGTTCTCAAAGGCGCTTGCCGCCGTTGTAGAGCCTTATTTTAACAAGCTCTCGGGGGACATAAGCTGGTTCTGCAAGAAATTTGACTACCGTTACGACGAAGAGCCTTGGTATGACTCCAAGGACGCGGTGGAGCGCGCCATAAAATTTATCAGAAGCGACCTTCACAAGGGCGAGCAGTAAAACGAAAGGATACAAAATGTTACGCTTACTTGACCTTCAAAAGCAATTCATTCTCAATCACCTGAAGGCTGGCGACACCGCTGCCGACTTTACTATGGGCAACGGACACGACACCGAATTTCTCTCAAAGACCGTGGGAGAAAGGGGCAGAGTTTTTGCCTTCGATATACAGGAAGCAGCGGTAAATTCCACCCGCGAAAACCTTAAAAACGCCGACTGCCCCGAAAATTACACCCTTATCAATGACTCGCACCACAACTGCGAAAAATACATAGACGGCAAAATAAAGGCGGGAATGTTCAATTTAGGCTATCTTCCCGGCGGCGACAAAAATATCACCACAATGCGTGAAACAACTATGCCCGCCATTAAATCGGCTATCGCAATGCTTGACCGCGACGCCATACTTTGTGTGGCTATCTACCCGGGGCACGAGGAAGGCGACCTTGAGGGCAAAATGGTAAGCGAATATCTCGCCACCCTTGACCGCTTTGTCTATAGCGTAGCGCAGATAAAAATTATAAACTCGCCCACATCACCCTATTTTATGATAGTTGAAACCAAATAGGAGAAAAAATGACACGCACAAAATTCTTTATTCCATTTGTCTTTGTCCTTGCGCTTACGCTTCTGCTTGGCGTTGCTCTTATTGCCCTGTCCCTTGGCGGCACGCCCGACGAAACCGCCCCCGACGATACAGAGCAAAAAGAAGACATTGTTCCCGCAGCAATATTCAAGGCAGACCTTGCCGAGTTTGAAAAATATATGGATGTAAATGACGAAAAATACCTTGTCCTTGTTAACAAAACCAATACCGTAGACCAAGACTTCGTTCCCGAGGAGCTTATAACGGTTGCCGACGCAACCAAGCCCATCAAGCTTTCAAAAACCGCTGAAATGGCACTCGAAGCGATGTTCAGGGAAATGCGGGCGCGGGGCTTTACAAATGTTTATGTAACAAGCGCCTACCGCGACTACAGCAACCAAAATAACCTGTTTTTTAACATCTACATTCCGCAGGAGATGGCGACAGGACTTTCCTATGAAAAGGCAATGGAAAAGGTGTTGACCTATTCGGCTTACCCCGGCACAAGCGAGCATCACACAGGGCTGTGCGTTGACCTTATGACCACCTCTATGCGCGAGCTTGACGAAAGCTTTGCCGACGAGGCTGTCTACCCTTGGCTTCTTGAAAACGCCTGGAAGTTCGGCTTTATTCTTCGCTACCCCGAGGACAAGACCGAAATTACAGGATACAGCTTTGAGCCCTGGCACTACCGCTTTGTGGGCAGATACCACGCCTATAAAATCCACAGCCAAGGCCTCTGCCTTGAGGAATATCTGGAGTTGAAATAATTATGACAAACAAGGAACTGATAAATCTCGCCCTTGAGGCGAGAAAAAATTCTTATTCGCCCTATTCGGGCTTTCGCGTGGGCGCGGCTCTCCTCGCCGACGACGGAAGAGTTTTTTGCGGCACAAATGTTGAAAACGCCTCGTATTCTCTTACCTGCTGTGCCGAGCGCACCGCCCTTTTCTCTGCGGTAGCGTCGGGAAGCAAGCGCTTTACCGCTATAGCTATAGTCTGTGGAAAGGACGATACCCCTTCAGATTTCTGTCCGCCCTGCGGCGCTTGCCGTCAAGCCCTGTCCGAATTCTCACCGAACGGTGCTCTCAAAATAGTTCTTTTCAACGGAAACGAGGAAAAAGAATTCCCCCTCTCCGACCTTCTCCCTCACTCATTTTCCCTTGACGGCAGCGGCGGCGGCGCGTAAGCACGCGCAGGCAAAAGGTCAGCGCGCGATTGTTTGTGCTAACATAGTGCCACGCGTCCCACTCGGTGTCTAAACAACACCTCGTTGGCGATGAGCGACAGGCGGACGGTCAATGACCGCCCCTACAATGTTAAAGTTTTATATCTGCAAAACAAGAAAACCTGTGGTGTTTAGCCACAGGTTTTTGTATTGGGTGCTGTTATGTTAGCACCTTTTTATTGGGCGAACGCCGAAGGCTACAGGCCCGCGGTGGCTTCCCCGTTTAGGCTTTGTTTGCAGAGCCGAAGAGCTCGATCTTTTCTCTTACAGTAGCCTTGATAGCCTCAACGCCGGGAGCGAGAATCTTTCTGGGGTCAAAGCCCTTGCCCTGAAGGTCCTTGCCTGCCTCTATGTACTCACGAACCGCCGCAGCGAAAGCGAGCTGGCACTCGGTATTAACATTGATCTTGGAAACGCCAAGAGAGATTGCCTTCTTGATCATATCAGCGGGGATACCTGTTCCGCCGTGAAGAACGAGGGGCATATCAACTGTGATCTCTCCGATCTTGCCGAGAACCTCGAAATTAAGACCGGCCCAGTTTTCGGGATACTTACCGTGAATATTACCGATACCTGCCGCAAGCATTGTTACGCCAAGGTCAGCGATCATCTTGCACTCTGCGGGATCAGCAACCTCACCGCCGCCAACAACGCCGTCTTCCTCGCCGCCGATAGCACCAACCTCTGCCTCAAGAGAAAGGCCGAGCTTTTCGCAAGTTTCAACAAATTCCTTTGTCTTTGCAATGTTTTCCTCGATGGGATAGTGAGAACCGTCAAACATAATAGAGGACAAGCCTGCCTCGATACAAGCCTTTGCGCCCTCGTAAGAGCCGTGGTCAAGGTGAAGCGCAACGGGAACTGTGATGCCAAGTCCCTCGATCATACCCTCAACCATACCAACGATGGTCTTGTAGCCGCACATATACTTTCCTGCGCCCTCGGAAACACCGAGAATTACAGGAGAGTTCATTTCCTGTGCTGTAAGGAGAATAGCCTTTGTCCATTCAAGGTTGTTGATGTTGAACTGACCTACCGCATACTTTCCTGCTTTTGCTTTTTGGAGCATTTCTTTTGCTGATACCAACATTTTTGTTTCCTTCCGTTTTGCCCAAAAGGGCATCGACAGCAGAGGTGAATTTTGCGCTGACGCATTCTGCCGCCTATATTTCCAACCCTAATTATATACCATTTTCAAAAATAAATCAAGAGGTTTTCTTAATTTTTCCTTTCGGCGGTCTGTTTTTTTGGTTTTTTGAAATGTTTTTCTGTTTCTGCCACTATCTCTCTCCGCGAAAGCACCAAAACAGCGAGATTGATCAGCGTCATGATCCCCACGGTAGCGTCCGAAACCGCCCACCCACCGCTTCCGCCTGCGACCGCCCCAAGAAAGACAAAAAACGAGTAAGTCGGTATAAACAACCGTCCCGCCAAACCCCTTTTTGACAAAAAGCCCACACATTCAAGGGCATAATGGGACATACAGGATACGGTAGCAAAACCAAAGCAGAATATCATCAGCGCCATAGCCGCCTCGATCAGCACCGCCCACCTTGGCGGAAAAGCCGAGGAGAACGCCGAAAGCACCGAGCCTATAGGCGCGTCGGCACTTATGGGCGCGTCGACAAGCAGCAGCGAAAATCCCGTCATACTGCAAAGCAGAATAGTGTCAACAAGCACCTCGATAATTCCCATAAAGCCCTGCTCACAAGGGGCAGAGCCCGAGCCGATGTGCGCCGTTGGCGAAGTTCCGCAGCCCGCCTCGTTTGAAAAAAGTCCGCGCATTACCCCAAAGCGCAGCGAGCGGGAGAGAAGAAATCCCCAAAAGCCCCCCGCCGCGCTCTGCACCGTAAAGGCGTCAGAAAGGATAGCACGAAAAAGCTCGGGAAGCCGCCCCGCCCGTGGAATTATCACCGCCAAGGAAAGAATAATATAAAACACGCTCATAAAGGGGACAAGGGCCGAAGTCAGACGGGTTATCCTCTCCGCGCCCCCCTTCATCAGCCTGAAGGTAAGAAAGGCAAGCGCAACTCCGCAGACAACAGGCGGAACAGACAACGAGCGGTCTAAAGCCTCGCTGACCGCGCCCGTCTGAATGACCGCCCCCATAGAAATGCAGTTGACTATGCAAAGCAGGGCAAAAAGAGCCGCCAAAAGCCTGCCAAAAAGCGGAGCGCGGAGCGACACCAGGGCGCGTATGTAATAAGGCGCGCCCCCCCTATAGCCTGCGGAAGACGGCTCTCGGTGGAGCATAGCGAGAACTATCTCGGCATACTTCAGTATTGCCGCCACGGCGGCGCTTACCCACATCCAGAACATAGCCCCCGCGCCCCCAAGACAAAGTGCCGTGGCAACCCCCGCGATATTCCCTACCCCAAGCGTCCCCGCAAGCGACAAAGCAAGGGCGCGGAACGAGCTTTTGCCGCTTTTGGTAAGCGATTTCGCCACCTGTCGGAATTGAATTATTGGAAAAAATCTCAGTTTTATCAGAAAATAAAT
>JAZRHS010000043.1:0-1771 GCA_045644865.1 Eubacteriales bacterium
TTTTGTACGCTCTTGTATTCGTCGTAGAATCTGTAGTAAGGACAGCCCTTGTTTGTGCCTGTAATGTAGCGCTCAAGCTCGTCCTGGTCTAAATTTACTTTACAGTAATATGCGTCAATATATTCGTCGTAGTCGTAAAACTCACAGCTTTCACAGCTTCCGCTGCCTTTTTGCGGAGTTTTGTGTATTTTTTTGTCGTTCATATATTCTCCTTTTTGAAAGCAATAGCCGCGTAATGTTTGCCTGCGGGCAAGGGAGGGGGAGACGCGCGACTTTTCAAAAAAGAACACGTTCCCTCCACAAACTACAATTCATCTCACTCTCCAAACAACGGGCAGAGCGATGCGTAAACGTAGAGCGAGCCGAGGCAGACGAGGGGAAGCCCCATGGTTTCGGCTTCGCGCTTTGCCGTTTTGTAGGCGGCTTCTATGCTCTCGCACGCGGTGGCGTTTATGCCTGCCGTCGAAAGCACGTTGGCGTATTCCTCCGCCGACAGCGCACGGGGCGAGTCGGGGGTCAGAGTAAAGGCTCTGTCGGAGACGGTTGACAGCATTTTTGCTATCTCTTCGTAATTTTTGTCTTTAAGCACTCCTGTAAGCAAGCACACCTTGTTTGCTCCGAAATAGTGCTTTATGCTCCTTACCGCTTGCTCTATACCCTGGGGGTTGTGAGCGCCGTCAAAGATGACGAGGGGAGCGCTTGATACCTTTTCAAAGCGCGCATGCCAGACGGCTGATTTAAGCCCTTTTCTGACGGCAATTTCGGGAATATTAAGCCCCTCTTTTTTGAGAATATCTATTGCCGAAAGCACCGAAGCTGCGTTTTTTGGCTGGTAAAGTCCAAGGAGATTTATGTGAAGCCCCTTGCGTTTCCCGAAATCAAAGGTTGCGCCGTCAAGCGTTGCTTTAAGGTGTCTGAGCTTGGAGTAATCTGTTTTGAAGAAGCGCGAGCCCTTAGCCTTAGCCGCTCTCTTTATTACTTTTTCCGCCGCCTTGTCCTCTCCGCCAAATATGACGGGAACGCCGTCCTTTATTATGCCTGCTTTTTCCGCGGCTATTTTTTCAACCGTGTCGCCAAGTATCGCCGTATGCTCAAGGGCGATGCCTGTTATTACCGAAAGGATGGGGGTAGTTATCACGTTGGTAGAGTCAAGTCTGCCGCCAAGCCCAGCTTCAAGAACCACCACGTCACATTTCTGTCGCTTGAAGAACTCAAACGCCATAGCGGTTATCAGTTCAAATTCGGTGGGCTTGTCCTCCATCTTGTCGGCAATGGGCTTTATATATTCGGTCAGCTCTACAAGCTCGCTGTCACTTATGTTTCTGCCGTCCACCTGCATACGCTCGTTGAATTCCTTGATGTATGGCGAGGTAAAAAGCCCCACCTTGTAGCCCGCGGCAGAGAGTACCGAGGATGTCATAGAGCAGAAAGAGCCCTTGCCGTTCGTGCCCGCCACGTGAATGAATTTAAGGCTTTTTTCGGGGTGACCCAGCTTTTCGCAAAGCTCGCCTATGCGCTCAAGTCCGGGCTTGCAGAACGTCCAGTTTATGCTGTGAATATAGTCTATGGCTTCTTTATATGTCATTTGAGAACTCCTTTTTTAACTTTTCTCTACCGAGCCGAAGAGGCGCTTGAAGCTGCCTCTCCTGAACATCCAGCAGATTATAAGAATTTCAAGCGGCGCGATTATCAGATATATGGGAATACGCCAGAGAACCATCGAGCCGTAGAATTGGTGAAGTCCGAATGGCTTTATTATCATAGAGCCGAC
>JAZRHS010000044.1:0-2111 GCA_045644865.1 Eubacteriales bacterium
CGAAGACGTTGTTTTTGATGGCTTCACTGCTGCTATGCTCCATAAGGGGAACGTGCTTGTGCGCCGCGGCGTGGAAGACTATTTGGGGCTTGTAGTGGTTGAAAATGCAATCAAGTCGCTCGCGATCTCTCACCGAAGCGATCTCAACCGAAAGCTTGAGGCTTGAACCGTGGGTTCTTATAAGCTCTTGCTGAATGTCGTAAGCATTGTTTTCGTAAATGTCAAGAATTATCAAGTGCTTGGGCGAGCATTTTGCAATCTGACGGCAAAGCTCGCTTCCGATAGATCCGCCACCACCCGTGACAAGCACCACCTTGTCCGAATAATACTTTACGGTTTGAGCATCGGTCAATGAGCGCTCCTTGCGGAAAAGAAGGTCCTCGATCTCAAAGCTTCTTATGTTTCCGCGAATGATATTTCCGCTTTCCGCCACCGAAAAATCGGTTACGGGAACGTCATATATCTTAAGCTTACAGGACGTGCGGCTGTAAAAATCAAACAACTGCGCGGCAGACTGCTTATCTATATTGGCGATCGCGATAAACAGCTCGTCAACCGCATTTTTTTCGATAAGCTGGAAGACAGCCGCGTCCTCGGGATATACCCTCAAGCCGCAAACCGTGTTTCCCGTCTTTTCGGGATCGTTGTCTATGAAGAACACGGGCTCGTATATCGATCCGGAATTGGAGAGCAGCTCGTTTGCAAGGTGAGCACCAATCTGACCCGCGCCGATGATGGCAATATGTATCCTTTCCCTGTCGTCAAGGTTGCGGCTGTACTTTGTTTTATAAAGCAAACGGTAAACAAATCTCGACAAAAGGGTTACAAGCAGATTAAGCGCGGATATTATAAGGAAGAACCAGGCGCCCTCGTAAAGCCTGCAGATCCAAGAAAACAAAGCGGCAGCTATGCCGCCGAGAGCATCGGCAGCCATAAGCTTAAAATGGTTTAGAGTTCTCGTGTAGCGCAGAATGCTGCCGTATACGCCAAGCGCAAATCTCGCAACGAGAATAAAGAGCAAGAGGATGCCCGCGTTTGAAAAGAATAAGATGCTTTTATAGGGGATATGCGGCTCAAAGATAAGGTTTGCGACAAAATATGCCGCCGCAACCAAGGAAAAGCAAGAAACGTCAAATGCTAACAACAATAAGCGCCTGATCTTACTTGCAAGAAAAGATTTGAGATTCATCATCTGTCCTCCACAAAATACTACGATTTAATTATATCATAACATTTGGGAATTGTCAAAGGTTTTATACAATATAAATCCACGAGGAAAGGAAAAAACCACATAAAATATTGTTTTTAGCTTTTTAGATGTCGAAATCCGCCGAAAAATTCGGCGGATTTGCTCGTTTTTATATTGCTTTTCAGTTGCGCTTTGGCTCTTGAAAAGTTATCTGTGTTATTCCAATATGTCAAGAGTTATAATTTTGTTTGCAAAAAAGAATTTTCCGAAAATATATTTGTTACAGGCACTTTCACTCATTGTTATAACCTTACCGTTATAGAGGTCGAGACCTTCAGCCATAGCCGGACCGTTAAATTCCTTTTCGGGGTTATTCACGTAGTAAACAGGGGCGCCGTCAAGCGTATGCTCACTCTTTATGCAGTCTGCTTCGTTATAAATGTAATATACCGAATCCGCTAAACCGTAAGAGGTTGAAAGCACGATTTTTCCCTCGGCAAACAGAACGCCCTGCACCTTGTTTCTAACCGAATAAACCTTGTCCGGTTTCGTAAGATCGTTTATACTATATCTTGAAATGATAGCGTGATACAATCCTTCCGGGGTTTCATAAGGGTGTTCGGTTACATATTTATTTCCATCGTGAAATTCGCCAACGTATAAATAATTATCATCGACAAAAATGTACGAGGCTTGGTTGTTTGTGGGAATGGATCTTTGAACGTTCAGCGTGTCGCCGTTTTTAGCATTTATAAGCTCATCTCGTGAAACTAAATGCAGTGCATCATCTGTGGCAATATACACATAATCACCGCCAATGGCAACGCCACCGAAATGACCGGTAAAAGCCTCGTTGTCTTTATTAATGCTAACGTAATAGGAATTATTGTCAACGTCGGTAACGTAAAGTCTGGAAGCGGAG
>JAZRHS010000045.1:0-3566 GCA_045644865.1 Eubacteriales bacterium
CGCGCCCGACTGAACACAGCCCTCTGCAACGCCGCCAACGATGTCGGCGATCTTTTCGGGAATGTTCTTTCCGCAAGCGATATAGTCAAGGAAGAACAGGGGCTTTGCGCCGCAGCAGATAATGTCGTTTACGCACATAGCAACAGCGTCGATACCGATGGTGTCGTGCTTGTCCATAAGGATTGCCATTTTAACCTTTGTTCCGCAGCCGTCTGTGCCCGAAACGAGAACTGGCTCTTCCATACCTGCCACAGGCAGACCGAAGCAGCCGCCAAAGCCGCCAACATCGTCAAGGCAGCCCTCGTTCTTGGTGCGCGCGATGTGCTTTTTCATCAAATCAACTGCTTTGTAGCCGGCGGTAATATCAACGCCCGCTTCCTTGTAGCTTTCGCTGAAACTCTTCATAATCTTCTATTTCCTTTCAATTATTGTCAATCTTTATTGGGTCAGCCCTTTTTGGGAACATCGGAGAGCTTGCGGTCAAGGTCGATGTCGTTGGGGTCGACGGGCTTGGGAAGCTCTATGGGGTAATTGCCGTCAAAGCAAGCTGTGCAGAAGGTCAGTCCCTGTTCGGTGGCAAGCTGCTTTGCGTGTTCTATGCTCAGGTAGCCCACGCTGTCCGCGCCAAGCTCCTTTGCTATAGCATCCATCGAATTATGACGGCAGGCTATAAGCTTGTCGCAGGAGTCGATGTCAGTTCCGTAGAAGCAGGGGCGAATGAAGGGGGGAGAGGATATGCGGAGATGTATCTCCTTTGCTCCCGCCTCGCGCACAAGGCTTACAAGACGCTGAAGCGTTGTTCCGCGGACGATAGAGTCGTCCACAAGAACTATTTTCTTGCCCTTAAGCACTGATTCTATGGGGTTGAGCTTTATACGCACCATATTTTCTCTTGTTTTCTGTCCGGGGACGATGAAGGTGCGCCCGATATATTTGTTTTTGAGAATACCGACCTCATAAGGAATGCCCGATTCTCTTGCGTAGCCTGTTGCCGCGTCAAGACCCGAGTCGGGAACACCGATAATAACATCGGCGTCTACGGGATGCTCCTTGGCGAGGAACTCGCCTGCGCGTACTCTTGCCTCGTGTACCGTTGTGCCGTCTATTACCGAGTCGGGGCGCGCCGTGTAGATATATTCAAACACGCAGGACGCGCGGGTTTTTTTGCCGCAATGGTCTTTTATAAATGAAACCTCGCCGTTTTTGATAGTGATTATCTCGCCCGGCTCAAGGTCGCGTATAAGCTTTGCTCCAACGGCGTTAAGAGCGCAGCTCTCGGAAGCCACCACATAAGTTCCGTCAGGCTTCTGACCGTAGCAGATGGGCTTTAAGCCGTATTCGTCGCGGCAGGCAATTATCTTCTGCGGGGACATTATGAGAATAGCGTATGCTCCCTTAAGCCTGTACATAGCGCGGTTCAGCGCTTCCTCTATAGAGGGCGCGTTCAATCTTTCGTTGGTTACTACATAGGTCATTATTTCAGCGTCGCTTGATGTTCTGAATATAGAGCCCTTAAGCTCGAATTCGCGCTTAAGCTCCATAGCGTTTGTCAGCGTTCCGTTGTGTGCGAGAGCCATCTGACCCTTGATGTGGTTTACCACAAGGGGCTGGGCGTTGGCGCGTCCCTTTGTGGATGCAGTTCCCATTCTTACATGACCGATAGCCATATTTCCTTGGCCGAGAGAGGCAAGGGTAGCGGCATCAAATACCTCGCTTGCAGTTCCGTTATCTACGTGGGTGTGAAAAACTCCGTCGTCGTTAACGACTATACCGCAGCTTTCCTGACCTCTGTGTTGAAGCGCGTAAAGTCCGTAATAGGTGGCTGTTGCTACATCCTGTGTGCTTGTTGCGTATATACCGAATACGCCGCAGGCTTCTTTTGTTTTTCTCATAGGTGGTTTCTCCGTGAATAATTGTTTATCTTTGTTAACGATTCCTTATGCGTTATACTTTGCCTCGATAGCGGCGTTCTTCTGGAGAACCTTCTCCGCGCCTGCCTTGCGAGCCGCGTCAAGCTTGTCAGCAAGCTCCTTGTCCTCGATAGCCAGCATTTGAATAGCCAAAAGCGCCGCGTTTGCCGCGCCGTTTACCGCAACGGTAGCCACGGGCATACCCGAGGGCATCTGAACTGTAGCCAAAAGCGCGTCCATACCGTCAAGCACTCCGCCCTTTACGGGGATACCGATAACGGGGAGGGTAGTGTTTGCGGCAACAGCTCCCGCAAGGTGAGCCGCCATACCTGCGGCGGCGATTATCGCGCCAAAGCCGTTCCGGCGGGCGTTCTGTGAAAACTCCTTTGCCTCGGCGGGGGTTCTGTGGGCTGAATATACATGAACCTCAAAGGGAACTCCGTATTCTTTAAGTGTGTTGATAGCCTTTTCGACTACGGGAAGGTCGCTGTCGCTTCCCATAACAATTCCTATTTTTTTCATTTTGTATTCTCCTTTTTGTGTTATAAAAACAAAAGGGCGCTCCTATCCTATGTAAAGACAGGGGGCCCAGACGGTCGGCGTTATTGCCTCGCGTTCCCCTGTGGTCGATTCCACTATCCGTCGGTTGCGCGAAGCCTTTTTTAGGTCTTGGTCTGCGGAAGAAAGCCCCGCAAAAAATTACTACTATTATAATAACATATTTTTTCAAAAAAATCAAGTATGTTACAAAAATTACGCATAAAATTTTTTACCATCCGAGGGCTTTTTTATTGTGCATTTTGACACTAATAAAACACAGGGAGAAAGTTTTCAAAAATTGTCTTGACAAAAGGGAAAACATCGTGTATAATGATAGCGTAAAAATAAAATAATGCTTTGCATAACTGACGGAACAGCGGGCTACCGCGGGGGAGTGCAGGGCTATACGCCGACCGTCTGGGCAGTTCAGTTATATAGCTGACTTGCCTTTTTTTGTTCGAAGGAGGAGTATTATGGAACACAATAATTGGAGAGGCTTTGTGGGTGGAGCGTGGCAAAATGAGATAAATGTACGCGACTTCATTCAGAAAAACTATAAGGAATACACAGGCGACGCGTCCTTCCTTGCGGGAGCGACCGAGCGTACCGAAAAGCTTATGAAAAAGCTTAATTCGCTTTTCGCACTTGAGGCGCAGTTTGGGGGAGTTATCAGCATAGATACTGCAACTGTTTCCTCGCTTACAAGCTACGGCGCGGGCTATCTTGACAAGGAGAACGAGCTTATCGTCGGACTTCAGACAAGCCGCCCACTGGTACGCGGAGTAAACCCCTTTGGCGGTATCAGAATGGCTCGTCAGGCTTGTGCCGCTTACGGCTACAAGCTCAGCGAAAAGGTTGAGGAGGAGTTCAAGTTCAGAACAACTCACAACGACGGCGTTTTCCGCGCTTACACCGACGAGATGAGAAAGGCGCGCAGCAGCCATGTTATAACAGGGCTTCCCGACGCCTACGGCAGAGGACGCATCATAGGCGACTACCGCCGCGTTGCGCTTTACGGCGTGGACAAGCTGATTGAAGAAAAGAAAAAGGACAAGGCAAAGCTTGCTGACGGTGCATTCAACACCGAAACAATCCGCCTTGACGAAGAGCTTTTCC
>JAZRHS010000046.1:0-20636 GCA_045644865.1 Eubacteriales bacterium
AACAGCGTATGGAATTTCCTCAATGGTTGCGCTCATTGCGTCCTTAGTATTAACGGCACGAATGATTGCGGGCCATCCCTCATAACGGCTTTCATCCTTTACGCCAACGCTCTTAATGTCAGGAATTGCGATAAAGTACTGCCAAACGTGCTCGCTAAGACCAGCAATGTCAAACTCCTCGCGCAGAATTGCGTCCGCCTCGCGCAGAGCCTCAAGTCTGTCGCGGGTGATTGCGCCAAGGCAACGAACGCCAAGTCCGGGGCCGGGGAACGGCTGACGGTAAACCATAGCATGGGGAAGACCAAGTGCCTCACCAACTACTCTTACCTCGTCCTTGTAAAGAAGCTTGATAGGCTCGCAAAGCTCGAACTTTAGGTCCTCGGGAAGACCGCCCACATTGTGGTGGGACTTAACTGCCTTCTTGCCCTCTGCCTGCTTAACGCTTTCAAGAATGTCGGGGTAGATAGTACCCTGCGCCAAGAACTCAACGCCTTCAAGCTTTCTTGCCTCGTCAGCAAACACCTCGATAAATTCCTTGCCGATTATCTTTCTCTTGCTTTCGGGGTCGGAAACGCCTGCGAGAAGATTGAGGAAGCGGTCGGTAGCGTCAACATATATAAGATTTGCATCAAGCTGATTTCTGAAAACTTCTATAACATTTTCGGATTCGTTCTTACGCATCAAGCCGTGGTTAACATGAACGCAAACGAGCTGCTTGCCGATAGCCTTTATAAGGAGCGCGGCAACAACGGAGGAATCTACGCCGCCCGAAAGAGCAAGCAGCACCTTTTTGTTACCGACCTGTGCGCGAACCTCTGCTATTTGTTCGTCAATAAATTTCTGTGCAAGCTCGGGGGTTGTGATACGGGCCATTGTATCGGGTCTGAGATTAGAATTCATATGATATCCTCCTGCAAAATATATAACTGTATAAAAACAATTTTTGTATATAAGGTATTATAACAAATTTTTTCGAAAATATCAAGTATTTTTTTACTGTTAAACTGACAAAAAGTTAAAAAATTTTTGATATTTCTTATGGATATTCTGTAAAAAAATTAAAAAAGCTATGATAAAAAGATAAAGTGATGAAAAATCTATTGATTTTTTAGGAATATTGGTGTATAATTAAATGTGAATTGAATTATCGGCAAACCCCCATTGATTTGTCAGATAATTTGCTTGGAGGATCTTAATGAACACAAACGAACTTTACGGCATCTGGAAGGACGCTGTGGCTGATAACGCAGAGCTTTCCGCTGACCTTGCGGGCATTGATGACGAAGCGATTTTTGACCGTTTTTACAGAGAGCTTGACTTTGGCACGGCGGGACTTCGCGGCGTGCTTGGAGCAGGCACTAACAGAATGAATATATACACCGTTGCCCGCGCGTCGGCAGGTGTTGCAAAATATATGCTTGATGCGGCAGGTGAGGGCGCGAGCCTTGCTATCGCTTACGATAGCCGAAACAATTCCGAGCTTTTCGCGAGAACTGCGGCGGCGGTTTACGCAGGCTATGGGATAAAGGTTTTCCTTTATCCCTATCTTATGCCTACTCCCGCGCTTTCCTTTGCGGTTAGAAATCTTAACGCTACGGCGGGCGTGGTCGTAACCGCCAGCCACAACCCCGCAAAGTACAACGGCTACAAGGTGTACGGAGCTGACGGCTGTCAGATAACAGAGGACGCGGCAGGTAAAATTCTTGCAAAGATTGCAGAAACACCCTATTTTGAGGAAATTCCCGACTTTGACAGTCTTCTTTCCGATGGAAAGATAGAGTACATCGGTGATGATATTATAAACAAGTATATTGATGATGCTCTCGCTTGCTCAAAGGCAGACGGCGACATCAAGCGCGACCTTAAGCTGGTTTACACACCTCTTAACGGTGCGGGCCGTATGTGCGTTCTGAAGGCTCTTGAGAAGTGCGGCTTTGACGATATTACACTTGTAAAGGAGCAGACAGAGCCTGACGGAAACTTCACCACCTGCCCCTATCCCAATCCCGAGATTAAGGAAGCTCTTGCGCTTGGTCTTGAGCTTATGCAAAAGACAGGAGCAGATCTTCTTCTTGCCACCGACCCCGACGCCGACCGCGTTGGAACTGCCGTTCCCACGGCTGAGGGATACAGACTTATCAGCGGTAACGAGATGGGAATACTGCTTCTTGACTATATTTGCCGCAAAAAGCTTGAAAAGGGCACTATGCCCCCCGAGCCTATGGCGGTAAAGACTATTGTTACCTCGGATATGACGGTAGAGGTTGCCAAAAAGTACGGCGTCAGACTTGTTGATGTGCTTACGGGCTTTAAGTATATAGGCGAGCAGATTGCTCTTCTTGAGGAGAAAAACGCTGTAGAGAATTATCTTTTCGGCTTTGAGGAAAGCTACGGCTACCTTTGTTCTCCTTATGTAAGAGATAAGGACGCTATTTCTACCTCGGTGCTTATCTGTGAAATGGCGAATTACTATAAGGCGCAGGGCAAGAACCTTGGCGACCGTATGAACGAGCTTTACGACGAGTTTGGATATTTCAAGAACTTTGTTGAGAGCTTTGCCTTTGAGGGCAGCGCGGGAATGGATAAGATGAAGTCGATTATGGAGAGCCTTCGTAATAATCCCCCCGCAGAGGTTCTGGGCTGTAAGCTTGTAAAGGTAAATGATTATCTTAAGAGCGAAAGCACAGATGTTGACGGTAACAAGGAGATTATCAACCTTCCCAAATCCAATGTTCTTAAGTTTGAGTTTACAGGCGGTCTTGGTATAATTGCCCGTCCGTCGGGAACAGAGCCCAAGCTTAAGATATATTACACCGTCAAGGCTGACACGGTGGAAAAGGCAGAAGAAATCGCCGCTATGCTTGCGGGCAAGGACGGCGCGTTTGCCTCAAAATTTGTAAAATAATTTGGAAAGAAAATAAAACCGAAAGGAAATCAAAAGCTATGAAAATGACACTCAGATGGTATGGCACCGGACACGATACTGTAACCTTGAAGCAGATCCGTCAGATTCCCGGTGTAACAGGCGTTATCACTACTCTTTATGACACAGTTCCCGGTGAGGCTTGGAAAATGGAAGACATTCTCGCTCTTAAGAAGGAGGTAGAGGATGCAGGTCTTAAGATCCACGGTATTGAAAGCGTAAATATCAGCGACGACATCAAGACCGCAGGTCCCAAGCGAGACGAGCATATCGCAAACTACATCACAACACTTGAAAGACTTGGTCAGGCAGATATTCATATGGTTTGCTACAACTTTATGCCTGTATTTGACTGGACAAGAACCGAGCTTGCAAGAAAAAGACCCGACGGCTCTACAGTTCTTGCCTACACTCAGGAGGCTGTTGATTCTATCGATCCCGAGAAGATGTTTGAGTCTATCGCGGGCGATATGAACGGCACGATTATGCCCGGTTGGGAGCCTGAGAGAATGGCAAAGGTTAAGGAGCTTTTCGAGCTTTACAAGAACATTGACGACGAGAAGCTTTTCGCTAACCTTAAGTACTTCCTTGAGGCAATTATGCCCGTATGTAACAAGTACGACATCAATATGGCAATTCACCCCGATGATCCCGCTTGGAGTGTATTCGGACTTCCCAGAATCATCATTAACAAGGAGAACATCCTTCGTATGATGAAGATGGTTGACGATCCTCACAACGGCGTTACCTTCTGCTCGGGCTCTTACGGAACAAACCTCAAGAACGATCTTCCCGATATGATCAGATCGCTTAAGGGCAGAGTACACTTTGCACATGTTCGTAACCTTAAGTTCAACTCCCCCACAGACTTTGAGGAGGCTTGCCACCTTTCGTCTGACGGAACATTTGATATGTACGAGATCATGAAGGCTCTTTACGAGATAGGCTTTACAGGTCCTATCCGTCCTGACCACGGCCGTATGATCTGGGACGAGGTCGCTATGCCCGGCTACGGTCTTTATGACAGAGCGCTTGGAGCAACCTATCTTAACGGTCTTTGGGAGGCTATTGAAAAGAGCCACCAGAGAGGCGTATAATAGTTATAAATCCAGTGAAAGACACCGCAAAAGCGGTGTCTTTTTTACTTTTTCTATTGAAAAAAAGCAAAAAATGTGATATAATTATACCTAATCGGATTTTGATACAGGAGATTGTATGAAAAAATTAGTTATTGTTTTATTTTGCCTTTTGCTCCTGCTTCAGCTTTCCTCTTGCACAAGCGCCCCCGTGGCTGACGATGAGGCGCTTACGGTGGTTTGCACCTCGTTTGTTGTGGCGGACTGGGTAGAGGAGCTGGTTGGAGATAGAGGCGACATTGAAATAAAGATTCTTTGCGATGACGGCAAGGATATGCACAACTTTCAGCCCTCGGCGGCCGATATGAAAGCCGTGCTTACCTCTGACCTGTTTATTTATATAGGCGGAGAGTCGGATAAATGGGCTGAAAAAATAGACAGAAACGCCGCGGCAACAATAAGACTTTTTGATGTTGTTGAGGAGATATACTGTGATGAGGCGAAGGATACTCACGACGGTCATCACCACGACAGCCCCGACGAGCATATCTGGCTTTCTTTTGAAAACACACTTGCCTGTGTTAGCGAGATAGCCAATATACTTTGCAGGATAGATGCTGAAAACTCCAATAGATATACTGTTTCGCTTTCAAAATATGAGGGCAGAGTAAGAGAGCTTTATACAGAATACAAGAACGCGGCAGAGTCTGCCAAATATAAGACACTTGTGTTTGCCGATAGATTTCCCTTTGTTTATCTTGTGAACGAACTTGAGCTTGAATATGCGGCGGCATTTCCGGGTTGCTCGTCTGAAACCTCAGCAAGCTTTGAAACTGTTATCTCGCTTGCAAGAAAGGTTGACGAATACGGGCTTCACTATGTTATAGTCCTTGAGGATTCGGCAGACGGAATTGCGGGTACGGTCATCGATAACACCGCAAGCAAGACCGCCCAGATAATCGCCCTTGACTCAATGCAGATATACCACGCTGCGATGGATTTTGATTATCTTGAGGCGATGAGTGAGAATCTTTACACACTCAAGCTTGTCTTGGGGTGTGAATAAACAGAACAGGCAGAAGCCTTACGGCTTCTGCCTGTTTTTTGCAAATTTTTATTTTCAGCAAGGGTATAAAAAGAAAAGGTCGGCAAAAAATAAGTCAAAAGGAGGCGCGAAAATGAATAAGGGAATTATTGAGCTTAATTCGGGAATAGAGGCGGCGGCTTCTGTGGTAGGTAAAAATGAATTTGAAGGGCCGCTGGGCGACCTTTTTGATATGCACGATATAAGCGACCGTTTTGGCGAGGAAACCTGGGAAAAGTCGGAAAGTGAAATGCAGAGAAGAGCGCTGGCGTTGGCTATGAATAAGTCGGGGGCGGGACAGGACAAAATAGGCGCGCTCTTTGCGGGCGACCTGCTTAATCAATGTACTGCGTCCTCATACGGTCTGCTTGAATACGATATTCCGTTTTTCGGGCTTTACGGAGCTTGCTCCACATCGGTTGAGGGGCTTATGCTTGCTTCGGTTTATCATAGCGCGGGCCACGCCGAAAAAACCGCTGTGGCGGTGTCCTCTCATTATTGCAGTGCTGAGCGGCAGTACCGAAGTCCTGTGGAATACGGCGCACAACGAGCGCCTACCGCCCAGTGGACGGTAACAGGGGCGGGCGCGTTTATTCTGGGTAACGGCGGTAAGGCAAAAATACGCGCCGCTATGCCGGGAATCGTGGTCGAAAAGGGAATCAGCGATGCCGCAAATATGGGGGCGGCTATGGCTCCCGCGGCGGCAAATACCCTTTGCAGATTTTTTTCGGAATCGGGAAGCACACCACGGGATTATGACCTTATAGTTACAGGCGACCTTGGATATGAGGGCGGAGCGATACTTTGCGACCTGATGTTGGCCGAAAAATACGATATAAGAAACAATTATACCGATTGCGGAATGCTTATTTATTCAAAAAGTGAGCAGGACAAGCACGCGGGAGGCTCGGGCTGCGGCTGTGCCGCTGTTGTAACGGCGTCATATCTTTTACCCAAGCTTGAAAGCGGCGAGCTTTCAAATATTCTTTTGATGGCAACAGGAGCGATGATGAGCCCTATGAGTATAATGCAGGGCGAAGCTATTCCCGCGGTTGCGCATCTTATAAATATAAGGACGGCGAGGTAGAAAAATGAATTACCTTTGGGCTTTTTTGGTGGGCGGCGCATTTTGTGTAATTGCCCAGATATTGATAGATAAAACCAGACTGACACCTGCCAGAATACTTGTAGGCTATGTGGTGGCAGGCGTGATTCTCGGTGCGCTGGGACTTTATAAGCCTCTTCTGGATTTTGCGGGGGCGGGGGCAAGCACTCCCTTAACAGGCTTTGGATACCTTATATCCAAGGGCGTCAAGGAAGCGGTTGATAAGGACGGGCTTTTGGGCGCGCTTACAGGCGGACTTACCGCCACCGCAGGGGGGATATCTGCGGCAATATGCTTTGGCTTTCTGGCTTCTCTGTTGTTTAAGAGCAAGCCGAAATAAAAGGGGCTGTAAAGCCCCTTTTGGTTTTATATAAGCTCGGCTATTTTTTTTGCCACTTCTTCGATTGAGTCGCCTGTGGTGTCGATTACCTTTATATTATCTCTTTCCTTCAACAGGTCGAATATGTCAAAAAAGCGCTTTCTTACACTCTGTAGCACATCAAGCTTTTCGTAAAGCTCGGTGGTGGTGCGTCCCTTGGAGATTCTTTTAAGGCTTTCCTCGGGCGCGAGGTCAAGGAATATGCAGAGGTCGGGTTTTCTTATTTCGGGGCAGTTAAGATTCATATCTGCTACCCATTTGAGGTCGGTCTGACTTCCCTGATAAGCAAGCGACGAATAGTAGTATCTGTCGCAGATAACATCAATGTCCTTCTGTAGCATAGCGTTTATGCCGTTGGGATTTACATTGTGAAATATTCTGTCAAGGACGAACAAAGCCGCCATTTCACAGGGGGTTCTGCTTGAAATGCCGCCAAGGGCATCACGAAGAAGTCCGCCGCTTACCGATGCGGTAGGCTCTGCGGTAATGTGAACAGTTCTGCCCGCTGCACGGAGCTTTTCTGCGAGAAGCTCTATCTGGGTAGACTTTCCCGCGCCGTCGATTCCTTCTATAACTATAAATCGTCCTCTTTTGTTTTCTGACATTGCCTTTTCCTCGATAAATAATTTTAATAGCTACTTTATATCATAGCATTTTATTTTTGTTTTGTCAAGTTGACAGGATTACTTGAATTTCTTGGTGCGGTGTGTGGCGGACTCTGACCTTGGCTTAAAGAACTGGTAGAGATTACAGGGAATCATTCCGTTGTAAAGGCGTTTTACCTTGTCTGCGCGTCTGCCGTAAAGTCTTTCGAAATTCTCGCAAGAGGTGATAACATATATCTGCCACGGATAGAGCTTTTCAAAGGCGCGTCCCATATCGGCGTAAAGCTCTGCCGCCTCGCGCTCGGTCATAAGACGCTCACCGTAGGGGGGATTGCAGACTATAGAGCCACGGCGGTCAAGCCTTTCTATCTTTCTTGCGTCTGCTTCAAAAATATTGATATGCTCCTCAACACCTGCGCGGAGCGCGTTCTCGTAAACCACATCAAGAATATTTTCGTCTATATCCGAAGCAAAAGCTTCAAATTTGGAGTTGTATAAAATTTTGCTCTTGGCGTCCTCTCTCGCGTCATTCCACATTTTTTGAGGAAGGAAGGGGAACTTCTCACCCGAAAACTCACGGAGAAGACCGGGGGCGCGGTTTGTGGCTATCATCGCCGCTTCAATGGCAAGCGTACCCGAACCGCAGAATGGATCCCAAAAAAGAGTATCCTCTCTTGGACGGGATGTCAGCGCGATTGCGGCGGCAAGCGTTTCTCTGATGGGGGCAGCACCTGCCTCGGGGCGGTATCCGCGCTTGTGGAGGGGCGCGCCGCTGGTTTCTATCATAAGGTGCGCCACATCTTTGAAAATAAAGAACTCTATCTGATATTTAATACCGCTGTTTTCGGTAAACCAATTTACTCCATAGTGCCTTGAGAGTCTGTTTACAAGAGCCTTTTTAACTATGCTTTGGCAGTCGGGAACAGAGAAAAGCTTGCTTTTTATGGCGTGTCCCTTAACAGGGAACTCGTCATATTTTCCGATATAGTCTTCCCAATTAAGCGCCGCCGCACCGTCAAAAAGCTCGGTAAAGCTTGTGGCGGGGAATGAGCCTACAAGAATGTATATTCTTTCTGCAAGTCTTAAATTTATATTTGCGCGGGGAATATCCGAAAGCTCACCTAAAAAGGTAACTCTGCCGTCTATTGTTTCCACGCGCTTAAGACCAAGCGCGTCAATTTCTTCTCCAAGCTGCTTTTCAAGTCCGAAAAGGCAGGTGGCAACAAGTTTTAATGCCATTTTGCTCTCCTTATTGAATTATTCTTATTAAGTATAATGTAAAAAACTTGTTTTGTCAATATTTTTTGAATATAAGTTTACATTTAGCAAAAAGTATGATACAATATAAAAAGAAAATTAAGTCAATGAGGTAACAAATGACAGAAAAGCTTTTTGATAATAGTCTGTTGCTTGAGTTTGAAGCTACGGTAGTTTCTGTTTGTGAAAAGAACGGAAAATATCTGATCGAGCTTGACCGCAGTGCCTTTGCTCCCGAGGGGGGCGGTCAGCCCTCTGATATAGGCAGTATCGGCGAGGCAAGTGTTGCGGATGTGGTGGCAGATGACAACAATATATTCCATATTTGTAACAGAGAGTTAACGGTTGGCACAACTGTCTTGTGCAAAATCGATAAAAAACGCCGTATGCGCCACATACAAAATCATTCGGGTGAGCATATCGTTTCGGGAATACTTTATAACGAATATGGCTTTAACAATGTGGGATTTCATCTTGGCAGCGAGGATGTTACTATGGATGTGGACGGCGAGATAAGCAAGGAAATGCTTCGTCATGTGGAAAGACTTGCTAACGAGGTTGTGGCAAAGGACCTTGAAATAAATATAGTATATCCTGCGCCAAATGAACTTGAAGGAAGGCTTTATCGCTCCAAGCTTGACCTTAAGGAGAATGTCAGAATAGTTGTGGTTGAGGGTCTTGACGCCTGCGCCTGCTGCGCTCCTCATGTATCAAGAACAGGGCAGATAGGTATGATAAAGCTTGTTTCCTGTATGCGATATAAGGGCGGCACAAGAATACATCTCAAGTGCGGCTTTGATGCTCTTGAGGAGTTTAATAATGAGTACGATCGTGCGGTTGCAATATCAAATATGATATCTGTACCGCGCGAAAATATTGCCGAAGGTGTTAAAAAGTTGAACGATGATGTAAACACCCTTAAGCGTGAAATATATAGTCTTAAGCAGAAAATAACCGATATGAAGATATCTTCGTCAAGAGTTGAAAAGGGCAAGATGCTTTTTGTCGACGAGGATATGGATATGCCCTCGCTTCGCGCTCTTGTTGCCGCAAGATTGCCTGAGGCAACAGAGCTTTGCGCCGCCTTTTCGGGTAATGATGACGATGGCTACACCTTTGTTCTGGGATACGAGGGCGAGGATTTCTCCTGCCGCGTGAGAGCGTGGCTTGACAAGATAGGCGGAAGCGGAGGCGGAAAAGCGCCCTTTGCTCAAGGAAAGGCAAAATGCAAAAAGCAGGATATTGAGGCTTTGCTTCTTGACTAAAGTAAAAATATGTGATATAATATTTAGTTGTTGATTAAAATTTACACGGAGGTGATGAGATGTCTGAAAAAAAGAGCTATGGTTTGCTTGATTTGGTAAACAGTCCAAGCGATGTCAAGGGACTTGATCCAAAGATGCTTAAAGGGCTTTGCGGCGACATACGAGGCTTTCTTGTTGACAAGGTAAGCGTTACAGGCGGACATCTTGCCTCAAGCCTTGGTGCTGTTGAGCTTTCGGTGGCGCTTCACAGAGTGTTTGATACACCAAAGGATCATATCATATGGGATGTTGGACACCAGTCCTATGTTCACAAAATACTTACGGGCAGGAAAGGTGCATTTGACTCGTTAAGACAAAACGGCGGTCTCAGCGGTTTTACCAAGCGAAGCGAAAGCGAGCACGATGCTTTTGGTGCGGGGCATAGCTCCACATCGTTGTCGGCGGCACTCGGACTTGCCGAGGCGGACAGGCTTTCGGGCTCTGACGCCTATACTGTTGCGGTGGTTGGCGACGGCGCGTTTACAGGCGGAATGATACACGAGGCGCTTAACAACTGCAACGGAAATCTTAAGCTTGTTATTATTATAAACGAAAACGAAATGTCTATCTCCAAGAACATAGGGCGTTTCGCCGACAGCCTGTCAAAAATTCGCTCCAGCGAGGGATATTTCTATACAAAGATGGCTACTGCCAAGGTTCTTTCCTCTATCCCCTTTATAGGCAAGTTTTTGCTTGGCGGTATGAAGAAGATCAAGCGCGGAATTAAAAATCTGCTTTACGGAAGCAATCTTTTCGAGAAAATGGGGCTTTATTATTTAGGACCTGTTGACGGAAACGATGTTGAGGCACTTGAGGATATTTTGTCGCTTGCCAAAAAGCAGCAAAACAGCGTTGTTGTTCATATAAAAACCAAGAAGGGCAAGGGATATGCGCCTGCCGAAGAAAATCCCGACAAATTTCACTCTGTTCCCCCTCTGGGAAGCGTGTCTTGCGGTAGCTTTTCATCTGAATTCGGGAAAATACTGTGCGAGATGTCCGAGAAGGACGAAAAAATCGTGGCGATAACCGCGGCGATGTGCGAGGGTACGGGACTTGAGGGCTTTAAGAAGGCTTACCCCCAAAGATTTTTCGATGTGGGAATTGCCGAGCCTCACGAGTTCACCTTTGCGGCGGGACTTGCGGCAGGCGGAAAACGCCCATTTGCGGCGGTCTATTCCAGTTTTTTGCAGAGAGCCTATGACAGTGTGGTTCACGATATAGCGCTTCAGAATCTGCCCGTGTGCATTTGCATAGACCGCGCGGGGCTTAATCCCGCAGACGGCCCTACACATCACGGAATATTTGATGTGGCGTTTCTTTCGCAGATTCCGAATATGAAAATATACACTCCCGCCACCTATTTTGCGCTTGAGTGCGCAATGAAGGACGCGCGGAGAAGCAACTCACCCTGTGCTATCAGATACCCAAGAGGCGGCGAGTCGGCGCTTGTAAAGGAGCATTTTTACTCGGATAATCGCGGCGGCGTGGGTATAAGAGCCGATTTTGACAGCTTAAGCAGACAGAGCGCGGTGATAGTCGTTCACGGCAAAATTTCCGCAGAGGCGATAAAGGCAAAGAAAAGGCTTGCCGAAGACGGCGTTGATGTGGGCATTGTGTTGCTTGAATTTCTCAAGCCCTATAATGAGTGCGCGGCGCTTGTGGCAGAAGCAATCGGAGATTGCGCTTGCCCTGTGATAACTCTTGAGGAGGAAATCAAAAATGGCGGTGCGGGAATGATTTTGTCCGATCTGCTTTGCACCGACTACGGCTTTGACCGCTCAAGGATAAGGGTAATGGCTCTTGACGATAATTTCGGCTTTGGCAAAAAGGACGAGGATATTTACAAGACGGCGGGACTGTCGTCTGACCATATTGTGAAAAATATAATTGAACTTGTAAACAGAAGGGATTAACTATGGAAAAGATGTGGGCAGGAAGATTTGTGGGCGCTCTTGATAAAGAGGCTGACGATTTTAATTCTTCCATTTCATTTGACAGTAAAATGTACAGAGAGGATATCCGCGGCTCTATGGCGCACGCTACTATGCTTGCGGCACAGAAGATCATTTCCGAGGAGGACCTTGAGGCTATAATCAGCGGGCTTGAGGGTATTCTTGCGGATATTGAAAGCGGAAAGCTTATGTTTAACCTTGATTGCGAGGATATACATATGTTCATCGAGGCAGAGCTGACCTCAAGAATCGGTGACGCGGGCAAAAGACTTCATACCGCAAGAAGCCGTAACGATCAGGTGGCGCTTGACATAAGACTTTACCTTCGCAGACGCACAGGAGAGGTAGTTGAGCTTGTTAAAAAGCTTATCGGCGTGCTTTGCGACAAGGCAGAGGAATATAAGGACGCGATAATGCCGGGATATACTCACCTTCAGCGCGCTCAGCCCATAACATTTGGACACCACCTGCTTGCTTACGCGTCAATGCTTTCCCGTGATATGGGCAGAATGAAGGACGCGGTCAAGAGAATGAACCTCTCTCCCCTTGGCTCTTGCGCTCTTGCGGGTACGACATATAATACCGACCGCGAAATGGTGGCAAGGTCGCTTGATTTTGACGGAATTGTAGTGAACAGTCTTGACGGCGTATCCGACCGTGATTTCTGCGTGGAGCTTATGAGCGCCTATGCACTAACAATGATGCACCTTTCGCGTCTTTCGGAGGAGATAATTCTCTGGTCGTCCTGGGAGTTTAAGTTTGTTGAGCTTGACGATGCCTATACCACAGGTTCAAGCATTATGCCTCAGAAAAAGAATTCGGATATGGCAGAGCTTGTAAGAGGAAAGACAGGCAGAGTTTACGGCGACCTTATGGCTCTTTTGACCACACTTAAGGGACTTCCCCTTGCATACAACAAGGATATGCAGGAGGACAAGGAGGCGGTGTTTGACAGCCTTGAAACCGTAGAAAAGTGCCTTTCGGTGTTTGCTCCTATGGTGGCAACAATGCGGGTAAACCGCGAGAATATGTATAAGGCGGCGCAAGGCGGATTTATTAACGCCACAGACCTTGCCGACTACCTTGTTAGAAAGGGACTTCCTTTCAGAAGTGCATACAAGATAGTGGGACAGATCGTTGCCGAGTGCATAGCAAAGAAAACCGTGCTTGACGAGCTTCCTCTTGAGGCATATAAGGCTCATTCCGAGCTGTTTGACGGCGATCTTTATAACGAGATCAGCCTTGAAACCTGTGTTGAAAAGAGAATTTCGGCAGGGGGAACCTGCATAGAGTCTGTTAATAAGCAGATAGCTCATTTCAGAGCATTTTTGCAAGAAAACAATTAAAATTATTCACGGGCGGCAAATTTTGCCGCCCAAAATTTTTTTGATATTTGCCGCGAAGGCCTTGAAAATTTAATTAAAATGGCGTTATATTTAATATAATGAAAAAAATTGTGGCAAAATTGTAAATGTTTTCTCTAAAACTATTGCAATTTTCATTGAAATGTGGTATAATAATTAAAATTTTTGTTTTCGCGCGCGAAAGCGCGCAGATGGAGGATGACTATGAAAAAGATTTTAGCTCTCGCTCTTGTTGCAGTAATGCTCTGCACAGCACTGGTTGCTTGCACAGGCGGTAACAAGGCTTATACCCTTGCAAGCGGCGGAACAGGCGGAACATATTACGCAGCTTGCGTAGGTCTTGCAGGTGTTTATGACACAGAAACAAACCTCAAGATCAATGTTGACAGCACAGGCGCATCTAAGGCTAACATTCAGCTTGTGGCTAACGGCTCTGCTGACTTTGCTATCGTTCAGAACGATGTTATGCAGTACGCTTACACAGGCACAGACCTTTTCTCTGCTGACGGTGCTATCACAAACTTCCGTACAGTTGCGGCTGTATACGCAGAGGTTTGCCAGATCGTTGCAGGCACAAATGTTGAAAGCGTTGCTGACCTTAAGGGTAAGGTAGTATCTATCGGTGCTGCAGGAAGCGGTGTTGAGTTCAACGCTCTTCAGATCCTTGAGGCTTACGGTCTTACAAGAAATGATATTATCGTTGTAAATGCAGACTTCAACGGCTCTGCTACAAAGTTCAAGGATGGCGAGATTGACGCGTTCTTCGTAGTTGCGGGCGCACCCACAACCGCTATTACAGACCTTTCTGTAAACAGAGAGTTCAAGCTTCTTGAGATTGATGACGAGCATTATGATATTCTTGCTTCCAAGTACAGCTTCTACTCCAAGTACCCCATCGTTGCCGGCACATACAGCAACACCGAGGATGTTCAGACAGTTGCGGTTAAGGCAACATTTATCTGCCGTGAGGATATTCCCGAGGATGTAGTATACGAGTTCACAAAGGCTCTCTTTGAGAAGAAGGATGCTCTTACTGTTGCTCACAACAAGTTCGCTAATGTAGATCTTGAGTATGCGCAGAACGATATCGGTGATGTACCCTTCCACGCAGGCGCACTTCGTTACTTCAACGAAGTTAAGTAATTGATGTCCAAAAAGAGATTTTTGACAGTCGCAATAGCAGCCGTAGTTTTATTGACTACGGCTGTTGCTGTGATTTTTGCGCTGTCCAATACAGGCTCAAAGCTTGTCATATGCGACAGAAATAACGGAAAAATATACGCCCGATACGATATAGAAGAGGGCGGAGAGTTCTCGGTTTCTTTTATTCACTCGGTTAATCTTACCGAGGTAACCGATTGCTATTATGCAGATCAAGGCACAATAGTTTGCGATAAATGTATTTATTCTTCATTCGGCGCGGGAATGCCCACCGAATGGGAGGATGGTTGGACTGTTTCCTATGAAGGCGACAGAATGACCATTTCGGGTATTGACTTAAGACAAAAGCAGGTAACCTATATAGTGGGAACTGTATATGACCATATCCTGCACATAAACGGCGAGGACATAGTTCTTAATGAGCTTTGCGGAAAGAACGCCGAAATAACCTTGAAAATAAAGACGCCCTTGTTTGGCGGTTAATATAGTACAATAAAGTGAAGAAGGAGGTTTCTTAAATGGAAGAAACGAAAATCGTTGATAACGGTGAAGTTATTGATGCTGACGCGTTAATGGCTGAATTTGACCGTGAATCAAATGTACGCCACTTTACAGGAAAAAAGAAGATAGTCATAAGAACACTTATGATAGCCTTTGCGCTTTACGCCATAATCACTTCTATTTTCGGTAAATATCTTTTGTTGCTTGATAACAAAATAATTACAGGTCTTATGACCTGGCCCGGAAGCTCTACAGGCTTTCTTGGGCTTGTGCTTGTTATAACATTCCTTATTTTCCCCGCTTACAAGGCACAGGCAAAGAAAATCAACTATATTCCTTGGTATGACTATATTTTGGCGGCGGCGGGCTTCGCGTCGTTCTTCTACATTGTTGTAGAATATCAGAATATAGTAAACCGCGCAATAAATATCAATACACTCGATGTTATTTTTGCGATAATAGGCTTTGTAGTGCTTGCAGAGGCGTGCCGCAGAGTTGTGGGCTTGCCTATACTTTGTGTTGTCGGCGCGTTTGTTGCTTATGCTCTTATATACGGAGTAAAGCCCTTAAGACTTTTGCAGGAGCTTTTCTATGCGGGTAACGGAATAACAAGTAACCCTCTTGCTATCTGCGCCCAGTATCTTGCACTTTTCATTATTTTTGGTTCATTCCTTGAAAAAACAGGAATCGGTACATTCTTCGTTGACCTTGCTAATTCAATAGCGGGTTGGGCGGCAGGCGGTCCCGCAAAGGTTGCGGTTATCTCCAGTGCCCTTGAGGGTATGTATTCGGGAAGCTCGGTTGCTAACACCGTAGGAAGCGGCTCTATTACTATTCCTACTATGAAAAAGATAGGCTACAGACCCGAGTTTGCGGCGGCTGTTGAGGCGGCGGCATCTACAGGCGGTCAGATAATGCCTCCCATTATGGGTGCTGCGGCATTCCTTATGGCTGAATTTACAGAGATACCCTATATGGCTATCGCCATCGCGGCAATTCTTCCTGCGGTTCTTTACTTCACAGGTATCTTTATGATGATACACTTTGAGGCAAAGAAGGAGGGGATGAAGGGTCTTACAAGGGAAGACCTTCCCAAGTTCGGAAAGCTTTTCCTTCGCCGCGGATATCTTCTTCTTCCTATTGTTGTCCTTGTAGCACTTATGGGTAACGGCTTCTCGCCCGCCCGTTCGGTTGCTATAGCGATACTTACAGTTGTAATCGTCAGCTCGATATCAAAGGACACCAGACTTTCTCCCACAACCTTCTGTGATGCGCTTGTGGGCGGAACAAAGGGAACTATCAGCGTAACCGTTGCCTGCGCTATTGCGGGTAATATGGTGGGACTTGTAACTCTTACTCACCTTAATCAGGACCTTATAAGAATACTTCAGGCAGTTGCGGGACAGAGCCTGTTCCTCGCTCTTGCGATGATTATGCTTGTCTGCATTCTTCTCGGTATGGGTGTGCCCACTACCGCCAACTATGTTATTATGGCAACTATGGCTGCTCCTCTTATTCTGAAGATAGCCCCCGCAACACCTATGCTTGCGGCTCATATGTTTGTGTTCTACTTCGGTATCGTTGCCGACATCACTCCCCCCGTTGCTCTTGCGGCTTATGCGGGAAGTGCTATTGCAAAATCCGACCCACTGAAAACAGGCGTTACCGCTACAAGACTTGCTATAACCGCGTTTATTATTCCTTATATATTCGTGCTTCAGCCCGATATGCTTATTATCGACCTCTTGTTTGAGGGCGGATACGGCGCTGAAAATCTTCATATCACATTTGAGGGTGTTTTGTCAATACTCAAGATAGTATTCACCTCGGTTGTTGGTATCGTTGGTATTTCCGCAGGTATGGAAGGATACGCGTGCAGAAAGACGAAGTGGTGGGAAAGAATAATCCTTATCGGCGGCGGTCTTTGCCTTGTAGTTCCCGAAGGATTTACAGATATCGTAGGACTTATTCTTGTTGCTGGTGTTTTTGCTTACCAGTTTGCGGGCAAAAAGCTTGTCAATAAAAGGAACGCGTAAATAAGATATTTCGACAATAAAAAACCGCCGCAGGGCGGTTTTTTATATATAATTAGGAAACAAATGTTGCACAGCTATTGAAATGAAGACACTTTTGTGATACAATATAATATATTGTCAGGAGAGGATATAATTACAGATGAAAAACTGCTTTTATTCAGCAAATATAATGTTGCCCGATTGGAAAAAGGTTGACGGCACAAAATGGGCGGTAATTGCCTGCGACCAGCATACAAGCGAGCCCGAGTATTGGGAAAAGGCAAAGGAGATAGCCGATAATTCGCCCTCAACCCTTGACCTTATTCTCCCCGAGGTGTACCTTGAGGAAACCGAAAAAAGAGTTCCGCTTATCAATAAAACTATGGACAGCTACCTTAAGAATGTGCTTGTAGAGCATAAGGACAGTATGATATATGTTGAGCGTACTCAATCCGACGGTGAGATCCGACGCGGACTTGTAGGTATGATAGACCTTGAGTGCTACGATTATCATAAGGGGGCTGCCGCCCTTGTAAGAGCTACCGAGGGAACTGTGCTTGACCGCATTCCCCCAAGAGTGGCGGTAAGGAGAGGCGCGCCAATTGAGCTTCCTCATGTTATGATACTTATCGATGACCCCGACAAAACGGTCATTGAGCCTCATATAAATGCTTGTCAGGGATATGAGAAGGCATATGACTTTGATCTGATGCTTGGCGGCGGTCATATAAAGGGTTGGTTTGTTAACGGCTTTGGAAAGACCAAGATAAGCGCGGCATTACAGAAGCTTGCCGCCCCCGAGGAAATGCTTAAAAAGTACGGAGATAATTATGCCCCCTTGCTTTTTGCCGTTGGCGACGGAAATCATTCGCTTGCTTCGGCAAAGGCGGCATATGAGGAAGTAAAGACAAGAATTGGCGACGCCGCGCTTTCTCACCCGTCAAGATATGCTCTTGCGGAAATTGTAAATCTTCACGATGAGTCGCTTAAATTTGAACCTATATACAGAGTAATGTTTGGTGTTTCGCCTGTGGCAGTGCTTGCCGCTCTTGGCGAGTATGCCGAAAATCTTGAGGGAACTGAAAAGCCCCAGACGGTTGATTATATCCACGCGGGCGGAGAGGGAAGCCTTGTGTTCAGACGCCCTTCGGCACAGCTTACTGTTGGAACGCTTCAGAGCTTTATAGACGATTATGTTTCGGCTCACGAGGGCGCAAGTGTTGACTATATTCACGGGGTTGAGGCAACCCGCGCCCTTTCGAAAAAGGAGAACGCAATAGGATTTATTTTTGACGGTATGGAGAAAAATCAGCTCTTCAAGACGGTTATCTGCGATGGAGCGCTTCCAAGAAAGACCTTTTCAATGGGACACGCGGCGGACAAGAGATACTATCTTGAGTGCAGAAAAATAAAATAAATATATTCAAAAAGGCGCTAAATTTGAAGAAAAAATAATTTTCGGCAAATTTTACAAAAACTATTGACATTGATAGTTTAATATGCTATAATATATTGCCGCTTAAAGTAGGCTTTTTTAAGTGCGGTCATACGCCGCCTGCATTAGCGAGTCTAAAAATGAAAGAGAGGTGCTTTCCATGTTCGCAATTATTGAAACCGGCGGAAAGCAGTACAAGGTTAACGAGGGCGATATCATTTTTGTTGAGAAGCTCGACGCTAACGAGGGCGACACAGTAACCTTTGATGTAAAGGCAATTTCCGATGGCGAAAAGCTTGAGTTCGGTACTGCCGCAAAGGTAACAGCAAACGTTCTTAAAAACGGCAAGGCTAAGAAGATTTATGTGATGAAGTACAAGTCTAAGAAGAACGAAAAGAAGAAGATCGGACACAGACAGCCTTACACCAAGGTTCAGATCGCTTCGATCGAGGGCTAATAGCCGAAAAATGACAAAAATCATTTTTTACAGAAGCGGCGGAAGCTTTTATGGCTTTGAGGAGCAGGGACACGCTTGCTATAATGAAAATGGCGACGATGTGCTTTGCGCCGCACTCTCCGCAATGACGATGCTTATTATCAATACCATTGAGGTTGCGTATGCTTCGGATGTTGATTACGATATCAACGAGGAGCTTACAAGGATCAAGGTAACATCAAAGGCGGCTTTGGCTGAATTTGAGGAAGATGAATGCAAGCGTTACGCGGTTTCGGGACTTTTTATGTCCTATTTCTATCAGCTTAACGATATGGTAGAAGAATACTACAAGTATCTTGAGGTTGATGTAATAGACAAGGAGTACGCCGAGTAATTTCTATCTTGGATTTGACCCGCTCCGTATGGAGCAACCAATTACATTTATGGAGGTAAGCTTAAAATGTTGAAGCTCAGTTTGCAGTTTTTTGCTCATAAAAAGGGTGTTGGTTCTACAAAGAACGGCCGTGATAGCGAGTCTAAGCGCCTTGGCGTAAAGAAGGCTGACGGACAGGCAGTTATCGCCGGCAACATCATCGTAAGACAGAGAGGAACAGCTATCCATCCCGGTAACAATGTTGGTATCGGTAAGGATGATACTCTTTTCGCTCTTATCGACGGTAGAGTAAAGTTTGAGCAGAAGACAAAGGATAAGAAGCAGGTTAGCGTATACGCTGACTAATTCGGCCCTTTTTCTCAAAAATAAAAGCAGGCTATAAAGCCTGCTTTTATTTTTGCTTGGGTTATATTTTGCTTAATTTTTTCAGTAATCCTGATAGGGGGAAGACTAACATTCCCACAAAAAGATTGCTTACGCCGTGAATAGCGTCAAAGGGAAGCCCCGAAATTATCCAGGCAATAGTTTGTTTAAGGTCAAGCCCGTAAAACAGAGCCTGTGCGGGAGCATACAGAGCTCCGTATAAAAGCCCGTGCAGACAACATACAATCGGGTAGATAACACACAGAGCCTTTGGCGGCAGGTCTTTTGGAATAAGCATTGTAACGCCCCAAAGAACTGTCCAAAGGTACAGATAGGGTATCCACCACAGGGCAAAGCCCGCGTAAAGCCCCGTTATAAAAACAAAAATGTAAATGGGAATGAGAGCCTTTTTTCTGTATGCTACGGTGTATACCATTGTAAACATTCCGAGCAGGTGAATGTTTGGTAAAAGCTCCATTATACTTTTTGAGCAAAACATAAGCGGTCCAAGCATTGCGAACACGCATATGTTGCGAATTTTTTCGCTATATCGGTTCATTTTTATTTGGTGTAAACAAGCTCAAATCTGTCGCCGTCAGAAAACTCGGTGGAGTCAACTCCGCTTGTCATATATTCGCCGCCTTTGAAAAAGCCCCAATAGCTTCCGTCAATGTCATAGTCAGCCAAAATACCGTTTACCTTCTTTACATACATACCGTATGCGCCTATCTCGCCCTCAATAAGAGAATGCTCAACAAGAGCGTCGCCAAGAGTGGCGGCATCTGTATTAATGGTAAAGACTATCGTTTTTTCGCCTGCGGTTACTTCAACGGCTACGGTTTTCTCGCCTGTGCCAAATGCGGTGTCCTCAAGATAGATGGCGTTTTCCCAAAGTCCGTCGGGAACTTCCTTGGGAGCGCAGGCGAAAAGGCAGAGCGCGAGAGAGAGGATAAGCATAATCGAAGCCAAAGAGATAAATAATTTTTTCATTTTTTTCTTCCTTTCCTTGAAAAGAAGTAAAATAAAAGCACCCTTCGTGGGTGCGTACAAGTAGCCTAAGTGGACTTGAACCTTATTGATTCAAGTCCACTTAGGCTAAGGATACCCTGCCGTATCCGATGCCTGTATCTCCCCACTTGCCCAAGAGAACCTTTAATGCACAATCCGATAAGCATTCCGACTTGACCCAAAGGGAGTTACGGTAATGGCTGTTGCCGCAGACTTTCACTGCGATTTCCTTATCCCCGAATATGCCATAGGCTATCCGACAACGGGTTGCCCC
>JAZRHS010000047.1:0-6206 GCA_045644865.1 Eubacteriales bacterium
CAAGAACCTTACAGAGCATCTTAAGGCAAACCACAACGACAATCACAGCCGTCGTGGACTTCAGAAGATGGTTGGTCACAGAAGAAACCTTCTCGGTTACCTTCAGAAGACCGATATCGAGCGTTACCGTAGCATCATCGCTAGACTCGGTATCAGAAAGTAAGCAATAATTGTCTGGAGTGATGGGCGGGCGAGGTCTGCTCTTCACTCCTTACTCTTTTTTCAAAAACTCTCACGCGGATTAGCAGTTAAATATGCCCTGCCAAGGCAGGCTGTATTTAAGTGCTAAACCTCTGTGAGATAAAAAATAAAAAACGGAGGAACAAAAAATGTCCACAACAATTACCAGCTCCGCAATGGAGTTCAAAAACTTTAAGACCTTCAAGTACACACTTGCAGGCAGACCTCTCGTTATCGAAACAGGTAAGATGGCAGGTCTTGCAAACGGCTCTGTTCTTATTCGCTACGGTGAAACCGCAGTTCTCTGCTGCGCACCCGCTTCCGAAAAGCCCAGAGACGGTATAGACTTCCTTCCCCTCTCGGTTGACTTTGACGAGAGAATGTACGCAGCGGGAAAGATTCCCGGCGGTTACCTTAAGAGAGAGGGTAAGCCCTCTGAAAAGGCTGTTCTTACAAGCCGCGTTATCGACCGCCCCATCCGTCCCCTTTTCCCCAAGGACCTTCGCAACGATGTAGCTCTTACCCTTACCGTTATGTCGGTTGACCCCGACTGCGCGCCCGAGGTTGCGGCTATGATCGGTGCTTCCACAGCTCTCGCTATTTCCGACATTCCGTGGAACGGCCCCATCGGCGGTCTTCACATCGGTCTTATCGACGGCAAGTTCATCGTTAACCCCACCACCGACGAGCAGAAGATCTCCGACCTTCAGCTTACAGTTGCCGCTTCCAAGGAAAAGGTAGTTATGATCGAGGCAGGCGCTAATGAGGTTGACGATCAGGTTATGTACGACGCTATTATGCTGGCTCACAAGGAGATCAAGGACCTTCTTGAATTCATCGGCGCAATCATCGACGAGATCGGCAAGCCCAAGTTTGAGTATCCCTCTTGCGAGCTTGACCACGATATGTTCGACAAGATATTCGACTTCTGCGAAAAGGATGTTATGTTCGCCCTTGACACAGACGACAAGAATATCCGCGACGCAAGAATGGTTCCCGTTAAGGACGCTATCCTTGAGAAGTTTGAAGAGGAGTACCCCGAGCTTCCCGGTATGATGGAGGAGCTTGTTTACAAGATTCAGAAGAAGATCGTTCGCCGTTGGCTGCTTGTTGATAAGAAGCGTGTTGACGGACGAGCTATGAACCAGATCAGAGGTCTTTCGGCTGAGGTTGATATCCTTCCCAGAACACACGGCTCGGGTCTTTTCACCAGAGGCCAGACTCAGGTTCTCACCGTTGCAACCCTCGGTACACTTTCCGAGGCGCAGATGCTTGACGGTATCGACAGCGAAACATCCAAGAGATATATGCACCACTATAATATGCCCGGCTTCTCCACAGGTGAGGCTAAGGCAGTAAGAAGTCCCGGACGCCGCGAGATCGGCCACGGCGCGCTTGCTGAGCGTTCGCTCGTTCCCGTTCTTCCCTCTGAGGAGGAATTCCCCTATGCAATCAGACTTGTTTCGGATGTAGTTTCCTCTAATGGTTCTACCTCTCAGGGCTCTGTTTGTGGCTCTACCCTTGCTCTTATGGCAGCAGGCGTTCCGATCAAGGCTCCCGTTGCAGGTATCTCCTGCGGTCTTATCACCGCTGAGGACGGTTCTTGGGACACTATGATAGACATTCAGGGTCTTGAGGACTTCTACGGAGATATGGACTTTAAGGTTGCAGGTACAAAGAAGGGTATCACATCTATCCAGATGGACCTTAAGGTTGACGGTCTTACACCCGAGATCATCGCAAAGGCGTTTGAGCAGACCAAGGCAGGCCGTGAGTATATCATCGACGAGGTAATTCTCAAGGCTATCCCCGCTCCCAGAGCAGAGGTTTCCAAGTACGCTCCCAAGATGACAACAATGAATATCGACCCCGACAAGATCCGCGAGGTTATCGGTAAGGGCGGCTCT
The DNA here is from genome assembly GCA_045644865.1 of Eubacteriales bacterium. Lineage (GTDB taxonomy): Bacteria > Bacillota > Clostridia > Oscillospirales > CAG-272 > RGIG8775. The sequence goes on from JAZRHS010000047.1 coordinate 2,088, forward strand.
GTTATTCAGAAGATCGTTGCCGACACAGGCGCAAAGATCGACATCGAGGACAACGGAACTATCCGTATTGCAGCAGTCAACTCCGAGCAGGCTGACGCGGCTCGCGCTTGCATCGCCGCTATCGTGTTCGAGCCCGAGGTTGGCGCGGTTTACACAGGTACTGTAACAGGCATCAAGGAGTTCGGCGCATTCGTTGAGTACGCCCCGGGCAAGGAAGGCCTTGTTCACATCTCCAAGATCGCTCAGGCGAGAATTGAAAAGGTTGAGGATGTTCTAAAGCTTGGCGACACCGTAAAGGTTAAGTATATGGGTCTTGACAAGAAGGGCCGTATGGACTTCTCTATCAAGGACGCAGAGTAATTCATTAAACAAATAAAATCAAGCGAAAGGAGATAAATATGCCGGCAAAAAAGTCCAGTGCAACAAGAGAGTTCAGAGTTCAGCCTAAAAAGAGCACCGCAAAGCGCTCAACGGTTCAGACCTCTACCGCATACCGCACGGCAAGCCTTGCGCGTGCAAGACAAAAGCGTGAGATAGAGCAGCAAAAGCGCGAAAAGCTTATGTTTGCTATGTTTATCGTGGTCATATTGGTATTTCTCCTTTTCGCAATTCTTGTGTTCAAAAAGGTTATCGGAAACGATATGCCCGATGACACCACACCCGATAATTCGGGATATAGCCAGAATGTAGGCGACGAGGGAGATGTAGGTGATGTGGCAGGAATAGCAGATGCCACCATTACCGTAGAAAAAAGCGCAGTAAAGGCGGGTACTCTGGTGCTTGTTGACACAAGCCACCCCTATACCGCACCCCTTCCCCAAACAGAAAATATGAGCGCGTCAAGAACGGTATTCGGCACAAGCGCAAGCGGCAAGAATATCTATTCCTACTATGTGGCTTCAACAAGCGAAACAGCCTGCGAGAGCGAAGTGCTTAAAGCCTTTAACGGCTTTGCCGACGGCTTCTATACAGCAACTAAAAATGTTGACCTGTTTGTAAGCAAGGCATATACAAGCGGACAGGGTGTTCACGCAACAGGACTTGCCCTTGACCTCAGATTCTGGACAGGCGGCAACAATTACTACTCGCTTAATGCCGAGAACTATACAAACGATTTTAAGTGGATAAAGGAAAACGCACACAGGTACGGCTTTATTGTAGGCGAGTGCGATGCCGATTTCTGCTTAAGATATGTAGGTGTTCCCCACGCAAGCTATATGTATAAGCACAGCCTTACTCTTGCGGAATACCTCGACGAGGTGTGCAAGGGAACTCTCTCCTTCACCGTGGACAACGGAGATAAATACGAGGTCTACTACACCCACGCCACAGGCGATATGGTAAGCGTTCCCCTCTTCTCTGCCGACGCAGAGCACGAGATTTCGGGCGATAACCGCGAAGGCGTTATAGTTGCTGTTAAAATGAATTAAACACAGAGGCAATCTCAAACAGATTGCCTCTTGATTTTTTCTCTGCGCTGTGCTAAAATATAATATATGTAAGCATTCACGACATTGTAACAAAATTGTACCGAATGTTTACAAATAAAGGTAGTAATTCTTTCATAAATGGTGTACTATAGAAACAGACGGAGAAAAATATGTTCGGATATGTAAGGGCGGATAAGCCCGAGCTTAAAATGCGAGAATATGAATATTACCGCGGCGTGTACTGCGGTCTTTGCCGCGCTCTCGGCAAGTGCGGCGGTCAGTGCGCAAGGCTTACCTTAAGCTATGACTTCACCTTTCTGGCTCTTGTAAGAATGGCAATCGAGGAAAAAGAACCTGACTTTTCCCGCCGCAGATGTATAGCCCACCCATTCCACAAGCATTCTATAGCCGATATTAACGATGCCCTTGAATACTGCGCGTCAGCGTCGCTTCTGCTGGCCTATAGAAAAAACCGCGATGATATAACCGACGAAAAGGGGCTAAAGCGACTTAAAGCCGCGGCGGCAACTCCCTTCCTCTCGGCAATGAAGCGTAAGCCATCAAAAAAATACCGCCCTCTTGAAGAAAAAATTTCCGATGCACTTCATAGACTTTTCCTGATCGAGCAGGAAAAAAGTGAGCCGTCAATCGACCGCCCCGCGGAGCTTTTTGGCGAGTTGCTTGGCGACATAATGGCAGAGGAGCTTGACAAGAGCCGCGCGTCGATCGGCAGAAAGATAGGCAGACATATAGGAAAATGGATATATATTGCCGACGCCATAGATGACTACGACGATGATATAAAAAAACAGCGCTACAATCCCCTTATCGGCGGTTGGGGCGACAAGGGACTTTCCGAAGAAAGCCTCGACAGCCTTGAAATCGCCCTCACAAACGAGCTTGTAGAAGCCGAAAAGGGCTTTGACCTGATAGATTACCCCGACAAGGATATCAAGGCGGTAATTGAAAATATTATATATCTCGGTATGCCCAAAAGGGCAAAGGAGATAATTGAAAATCAGAGAGAAAGGAATAAGTCTGATGACAGATCCGTATAAGATATTGGGCGTGCCGCCCACCGCCACCGACGACGAGGTAAAAAAGGCATACCTTGCGTTGGCACGAAAATATCACCCCGACAAATACACTAACACCGACCTGGCCGACCTGGCTTCCGAAAAGATGAAAGAGGTCAATGCCGCCTACGAGGAAATACAGAATATAAGACAGAAGGGCGGCTCCGGCACAAGCGGTGCTCAAGGCTCGTATAATCAGAACACCTACAACCAAAACGGCTATACCTATAGCTCACAGGGCGGAAACGCTACCTTTGCCGAGATAAGAAGACTTATCAACGCGGGATATGTTGACGAGGCTGAAAAAAGACTTCTTGCTATGGGCATCAGTGAGAGGAACGCCGAATGGAAGTTCCTTATGGGCTGCGTGTCGGTAAGAAAGATGAGATTTGCCGACGCCGAAATGCACTTTAATAACGCCTGCAACGAAGATCCCTATAACACCGAATACAGAATGGCAAGAGATAGCCTGCGCAACCGCACCGCGGGATATGGCGGTAGCTACCGCACAGGCAATATAGGCGGAAACGGTTGCGATTGCTGCACCTCGCTTATCTGCGCCGATTGCTGCTGCGAATGTATGGGCGGCGACCTTATAAGCTGCTGCTGAGGTGGATTATGAAAAGAAATTCGCCTGTTAATAAAACAAGATTACTTGCCCTCTGCTCGCTGATGTCGGCTTTAGGAGTAATAATCCTCTACCTCGGCGCAATAATTGAGGTGCTTGACCTGACAATGGCAGTAATAGCCTCACTTTTTGTCATCATTGCGGTTATCGAGCTTGGGGGAGCGTACCCTTGGCTAATATACGCGGTAACATCGGCACTTTCCATACTTCTTCTCCCCAATAAATTCGGAGCAGTGGTCTATCTCGCCTTTGCGGGCTTCTACCCTATAATCAAGGAAAAGCTTGAACGCGTAGCGGGTGTGTTGTGCCTTGTAATGAAGTTTGCGGTATTCAATCTCTGCCTGCTTGCCGCCTATGGCGTGATAAAGCTGGCTTCGCTTACCCTGATATTTGAATTTGCCCCGTGGATAATCGCCATAACCCTTAACCTTTTGTTCGTGCTTTACGATATAGCCCTGACAAGACTTATCGGTGCATATATCTATGTCTGGCGCAAAAAACTTAAGATAGATAAATGGAAGCTTAAATAATTACAACCAAAACAGAGGAAGTCGGACTAAAACGCTCCTCTGTTTTCTTCATTATAAAAAATATTAAATAAAAGCAAAAAAGCAAAAAAATATTGTAAAAAGTGTTGACAAATAAAAAAATTTGTGATATAATACTAAAGCGTTCGAAAAAAACGCAGCAAAATGGCGGGATAGCTCAGTTGGCTAGAGCAATCGGTTCATACCCGATAGGTCATGGGTTCAAGTCCAATTCCCGCTACCACGGCCCGTTGGTCAAGCGGTCAAGACACCGCCCTTTCACGGCGGTAACGGGAGTTCGATTCTCCCACGGGTCACCAATAAATATCCACCCGCGTAGCGGGTGGTATTTCATTTTCGGGCATAGCCCTAATAATACTGGCGGCGCACAAGTGCGCTTTAGATTGGCCTGCCAGCCACGCAATTATTACTTACTACCCATAAATGGGTCCCGTGGG
>JAZRHS010000048.1:0-11760 GCA_045644865.1 Eubacteriales bacterium
TATAAGATCGGCGCAAAGAGCGGTTGTGTAGCAATCGCCCTCAAGCTCGATTCCGAGTGCGCGAAGCTCCTCAATAAGAGCACTGCATTGCGGAACATCAAGCCCCGCCTTCCGAAGCTTTGCCGGCTCTGCAAATATCTGGGCGGGTGTTCCGTCCATAAGAATATTTCCGTCATCAAGAACAACAACTCTGTCTGCCTTTACAGCCTCATTCATATAGTGAGTTATGGTGATAACCGTAATTCCCTTTTCTTTATTCAGCTTCTCCATTGTATGGAGAACATCCTTTCGACCGCTGGGGTCAAGCATAGATGTGGACTCGTCAAAAATGATGCACTCGGGAAGCATAGCGATTATTCCGGCAATAGCAATTCTCTGCTTCTGACCGCCCGAAAGTCTGTGAGGCTCGTGGTGGGCGTATTCGCTCATTCCAACAATGGCAAGCGCATCATCAACCCTTTTTCTTATTTCTGCCTGAGGAACGCCAAGGTTTTCAGGTCCAAAGGCAACATCCTCCTCCACGATAGTGGCTACAAGCTGATTATCGGGGTTCTGAAACACCATTCCAACCTTTTTGCGAAGGTCAAAAATATCGTCCTCCGAAAGCTCGGGCGATGTTATTTCAACACCGTCAATAGTAATATGCCCCGATGTGGGTGTCAATATCATATTGAGAAGCTTGGCAAGAGTGGATTTACCCGACCCGTTGTGGCCGAGTATAGCAATATACTCGCCCTTTTTTATGTTTAACGAAACACCATTAAGGACGGGAACGACTCTGTCGTCCTCGTCGTATGAATAGTGCAGATCCTTAACAACAATAAAATTTTCGTTCATTTTACTTCCTTCTCTTATTTATCGGACGCGCCGCTTGCGCTCCATCTTACGCTTGCTCCGCAGGGCAAAAACCCACCTGTTTGAGTTACGGGGAGTGCCAGCTCACCTGCCTCTGTTTTTCCGCCAAATTTGGATGCAAGTCTTAAATTAACTATGTAGCTCATAGCAAGCGGAGAAAGTCCTGTGGTGTATGAGTTAAGCAGGAAAAACAAGGGCTTGTCAGACAAAACATTAACCGCAAGTCTTACAAACTCGTCGATGCACTCCTCTATCTTCCACACCTCACCCGAGGGGCCTCTGCCATAGGAAGGAGGGTCCATTATAATTCCGTCGTATTTATTTCCGCGCTTTATCTCGCGCTCAACAAACTTTTTGCAATCATCAACGATATACCTTATAGGCGCATCTGCAAGACCGCTGAGTGCGGCATTTTCCTTTGCCTGTGCAACCATTCCTTTTGCGGCATCAACATGACAAACCGCCGCGCCTGCCTTTGCCGCCGCTACAGTAGCTCCGCCTGTATAAGCAAAGAGGTTAAGCACCTTTATCTTTCTTCCCGAGTTTTTTATAAGTTCTGAAAACCAATCCCAGTTCGCTGCCTGCTCAGGGAAAAGTCCCGTATGCTTAAAGCCTGTAGGTCTTACGACAAACTCAAGCTCTCTGTATCCTATTTTCCACTGCTCGGGCAGCCTGTTGTTTGCCCAAGCTCCGCCGCCCTTTGCCGAACGCTTGTATGTTGCGTCTGCCTTTTTCCAAAGCGGACTTTTCTCATCGTTTTTCCAAACTATCTGGGGGTCGGGACGAACAAGAATATACTTTCCCCATCTTTCAAGACGCTCACCCTCGGATGTATCTATAAGCTCATAATCCTTCCAGTTATCTGCACACCACATAATCTAAACCTCGCTGTTACTTATTAAAATATTGCGCCATTCTCGAACCGCCGCTATGCGCGTGACACACCGCTATAGCCAAAGCGTCTGCCGTGTCATCGGGCTTGGGGGGCTTTTCAAGCTTCAAAAGCATAGTTACCATTGAAATGACCTGCTTCTTTTCCGCACGGCCATAACCAACCACCGACTGCTTTACCTGCAAGGGCGTGTATTCATAAATCGGTATCCCTCTCTTTGCGGCCGAAAGCAGGATAACTCCTCTTGCCTCGCTGACTCTGATACCTGTAGTTTGGTTTGTATTCCAAAACAGCTCCTCTACCGAAATACAGTCGGGCTTATATGTATCAATAAGCCGGTTCATTTGCTCGAAAATCAAGACAAGCCTGTCCTCTGTTTTCATTGTAGATGGTGTCTGAATAGAGCCGTAGCCTATGGTTCTGAATTTATTTCCCTTGTATTCGATTACGCCCCAGCCAACTATGGCAATACCGGGGTCAATTCCTAAAATAACCATTTTCTCACCTCTTTTTCAAACACACGATACTAAACCATTATAGATTATACCACAAACATTTCATTAAGTCAAATATATTTTAATATTTTTATTTTTTTATTTACAATTAAGTTAGATTGTGGTATAATATATATAAATATTCTGTCTTGTGAAAGGAGTTACGGTATGGAGATAATCAGGTTTTCAGTCGGTGATATAGTTGAGCTTAAAAAACCGCACCCCTGTGGCACATCGCAATTCAGAATAGCAAGGGTTGGCAGCGATATGAGAATCATTTGTATCGGCTGCGGCAGAGATATGACCTTAAACAGAATCAAGCTTGAAAAAGCGGTTAAAAAGATAGTACAGTCGGCAAAGGAGGATAACAATGGATAAAGAAACAGAGCTTATCCCAAAAAACACGATGCTTTGCCGCGCAAAAACAGTCTGGAATAAATTAACACATAATAAATACTCATATCTCCTTCTCTGCTTCCTTCTCCCGTTATGTTTGATGCGCCTTATCTACATTACGGTAGGCGTTTTCCCGGGGCTTGACGGCAGCGTGCTTGTCCTTGACCTTAACGGACAGTATGTGTATTTTTACGAGGCATTACGCGAGTTTATATGGGGCGACGGAAGTCTTCTATATAGCTTTTCCCGTGCGCTTGGAGGTGAATTTCTCGGAATTTACGCCTATTATGTGGCAAGCCCCCTTGCCCTGATAGTTGCCCTGTTCCCCAAGACGCGCATACTTGAGGCGTTACTTTTTATCTTCTTGATAAAAACAGGTCTTTGCGGCTTAAGCTTTGGATTTTACCTTCATAAAACCTCAAAAAGAATTAACAGGTTATCAATCATAAGCGTATCAACCCTCTACGCGCTTTGCTCTTATGCTATTATTCAGCAGCATAATTCAATGTGGATAGACGCCCTTATCTGGCTTCCTATTATAACCTATTCCATAGAGGAGCTTATTAAAAAAGGCCATTGGAAGCTTTTTGTTCTTTCGCTTTCGATTATGGTTACGAGCCATTACTATATCGGATATATGGTTTGTATCTATGTGGCGCTTTATTTCTTCTACTACTATTTAGCCCACAAGGACAACAACCTCACAGGCGAAAAGGCACATTTCGGAAAATCTCTTTTGAGAATCGGACTTGCCTCGGCTTTTGCTCTTTTAATAGCCGCCTTTATGCTGATAGGAGCATATTACTCTCTTGGCTTTGGCAAAAACACATTTTCCACTCCCGACTGGAGCTTCAAGATAAGATACGACCTTGCAGATCTTTTGGTAAAGTTCTTCCCCGGCACATATGATACGGTAAGACCCACAGGACTTCCAACAGTCTTCAGCGGAACGCTCACCCTGCTTCTGCTTCCCTTTTACTATTTTTCAAAGCGCATATCGCTTCGGGAAAAGGTATTTTCAACCATATTCCTTGCGGTATTTGTTGTCAGCTTTACACTTAACCCGATAGACATTTTTTGGCACGGATTCCAGATCCCAAACTGGCTCAATTACAGATATAGCTTTATGGTAACATTTCTGTTGTTGACAATGTTATATAAGGCTCTTCCCGAAATCCGCAGACAATCCTCAAAAATCGTGTTTGCAATGGGTGCGCTCCTTATTTTAACGGTTACAATACTTGAAAAATTTGAATTTGACAACTTTATTCTGAATGAGTATGGCTATGTCGAAGGAAAAATTGACACCTATAGAACAGTATGGTTTACAATTATAGCTGTTATAGCTTATTGTGCCGTTATTTACGCAATTACAAGAGCCAAGGGGCTTAAGGAAAGAAAAAAGATGTCTAAGGTACTTCTTGTTGTAATTTGCGCCGAAATGCTTCTTAACGGAATTATAAATATAACAGCCTTGAATGTTGATGTATCGTTTTCGTCCTACAGCTCGTACAACAGCTTTTTTGAAAAGCTTGAGCCTGTTGTTTCTGAAATACAGGAAAACGATACCTCGTTTTACCGTATGGAAAAGACCCATCACCGCAAAACAAACGATAATATGACGCTTGGTATTCGAGGACTTTCAAGCTCAACATCTACCCTTAACAAGGAAACTATTAAGCTTCTTAACAATATGGGCTACGCCTCAAAGGCTCATTGGTCCAAATACCTTGGCGGAAATCCCGTAAACGACTCACTGCTTGGTGTAAAATATATCGTTGCGCAAAAAAATCAGCCCTCTAACTATTCCACCTATAATGAAAATCAGGCTATAAATGCCTTGATGAACCAGCTTTACACGGTGGTGGCAGAGAACGAAAATTATATTGCATATCAAAACCCATATGCGCTCTCGTTGGCATATCAGACAAGCCAAAATGTGAAATCCTTTGCTCTTAACGAATACACCGAAAACGGCACGCTTAAGGCGATTTACTCATCTCCCTTTGAAAGACTTAACAAAATGGTAAGCGCAATGCTGGGTGAAGAAATACAGGTCTTTGTGCCTATCGACCTTCAAAGCACAAGCCAAAACAATGTCCGTAAAACAACTATTGCGGGACACACAAAATACGCCACCACAACAGAAGGTACAGAGGCTTATGTTACCTTGACCGCAACAGTCCCCACCGACTCAAGTGTTTTCTTCTATGCCCCCTCGGATTATCCTCGTGAAACCAAAATGGAGGTAAACGGCGATAAATTCGGTGATTTTATGGCTAATGAAAGCAATAGAATAAAGTCTGTGGGAAGCTTTGCGAAAAACGAAAAGATAACTGTCAAGCTTACACTTTCGGCAGAAAATCTCTACCTCATGGACGGTGAGGCATATTTCTATTATCTTGACACGGCGGCGCTTGACAGGGCGATGTCAAGGCTTTCCGAAAATCAATTCAATATAGAAAGCTTCTCCGATGACAAATTTGAAGGCACTATCGTAACATCTGACGGCTCTGCAACTATACAAACCACACTCCCCTATGACGAGGGCTGGAAGGTCTATGTTGACGGTGAAAAGGTTGATATATACAAGACATTTGACGCGCTTGTTGCCTTTGATATTGAGCAGGTGGGCGAGCATACCCTTAAAATTATATATTCACCCGCTCCAATTACCGTCGGTCTTATAATATCTGCAATTTCTACCGCGGCATTTATCACAATTTGCTTTATTGACCACAGAAAAAAGAAAAAAGCTTATTGTAATACAGCGGTATAAAGAAAGGAACTACTATGTTTTACTATATAAAAGGAACACTTGCGGTGCTTGAACCCACCTTTGCCGTTGTTGACGCGGGCGGAGTGGGCTACAAGCTTACCATAAGCAACACCACTCACGATGCGCTACCCAATTTATACACCTACAAAGACCCCTTGGTAAAACTCTTCACCTATCTCGCAATAAGAGAGGACGATGTTGAGCTTTTCGGCTTCTACACACACGAGGAGCTTTCGGCATTCAAGATGCTTACAAGTGTTTCGGGCGTAGGCCCGAAGGCGGCAATGGCTATTCTCTCAATATTTACCCCCGAAAAGTTTGCCCTTGCTGTATGTACCAATGATACAAAGGCAATATCAAAGGCAAACGGCGTTGGCGCAAAAACCGCCGCGAGAATCGTGCTTGAGCTTCAGGACAAACTGATGAAGGAAACACCGCAAGAGGTTCTGTCAGGCGGCTCTGCCTCTATCCCCACAGCGCGTGGCGCGGCAAAGGGAGTGCTTTCCGAGGCACAGGATGCGCTCACGGTTCTCGGCTACACTCGCGCAGAAGCGGTAAGCGCATTAAGCGGAATTGACCCCACACTCGGACTAGAAGAAATAATTAAGCTTGCCCTTAAAAAGCTTATAAGATAAGGAGATTGCTATGAACGATTTTTTTGAAAGCGACGAGCTTGATTTTGAAAACCGAATAATGACCTCCTCTTATACCGCAAGGGACGGCGACACCGAGGTAACTCTCAGACCTCAGCATCTTGAGGATTACATCGGACAGGAAAAGATAAAGGAAAATCTTAAGATTTACATTGATGCCGCAAAATTAAGAGGAGATTCACTTGACCACGTTCTTCTCTACGGACCTCCCGGTCTTGGTAAAACCACCCTTTCAAACATAATCGCAAACGAAATGGGCGTAAATATCCGTATAACCTCGGGCCCCGCTATTGAAAAGCAGGGCGACCTTGCGGCTCTGCTTACAAATCTCAACGAGGGCGATGTGCTGTTTATTGACGAAATACACCGTCTGTCGCGTTCCATTGAGGAAATTCTGTACCCCGCAATGGAAGACTATGCTCTCGATATTATAATCGGAAAAGGTCCTTCGGCAAGAAGCATAAGAATTGACCTGCCCAAATTCACGCTCATTGGAGCGACAACCCGAGCAGGTCAGCTTACAACACCCTTGCGCGACCGCTTTGGTGTTCTTCTTAAGCTTGATTTATACACCCCCGATGAGCTTTCGACCATAGTCAAGCGAAGCGCGGGAATACTTAGTTTTGAAATCACCGACGACGGCGCATATGAAATTGCCTCTCGCTCCCGCGGAACGCCCCGAATAGCCAACAGACTTCTTAAGAGAGTCCGCGACTACGCACAGGTAAAAGGAAGCGGAAAAATTGACTCCGACATATCAAGCTACGCCCTCGGTCAGCTTGAAATTGACGCCCTCGGACTTGACAATACCGACAGGCGTATGTTAAAAACAATTATTGACTTCTACGACGGCGGTCCTGTTGGGCTTGAAACCCTTGCGGCTACGGTTGGCGAAGAAGCGGTTACCCTTGAGGATGTTTATGAGCCGTATCTTATGCAAATAGGCTTTTTGAGCAGAACTCCTCGCGGCCGTTGCGTAACCCGACTTGCATACGAGCATCTTGGGCTTAAATACAACAAGCGCGGAGCATTCGATAGCGGTCAGCTTGATTTCTTCAAGAACGCTGACGGGCAAGAATAAGCGGAGCTTCAAACAGCATTCTGCGTATTCTTATATAAATCATAGATAAATCACTTAAGGGAAGCGGATTGCTTCCCTTTCCGCATTCTATGGTAAATGATGGTCGGTCAAACTCGTTTATAAACCAATCGGTAAAGCCGCCGTATGCCGCCGCTCCCTCTGCCTTTCCCAAAGCATATCCGCTTATTTGAGAAAAATATTTTGCTATTTTCTCAGCGTTTTGAGGACATCTGTCGCCGCTTTTATAGTATATTTCCTCGCCCTGTGTGTGAAGGGTCAAAGCACCCGAAAAATCGCCGCAAAATCTTATATAATTGCAAAGATAGGCACTTTCGGGCTCAGATTCGGGGTGCTCTCCGCTATATCTGGTGGGAGCACCGTTTTCAATGCCCGCTTCCCTTTCTATCCCCTTATATTTTTCAAAACCGTAATTATAGTTGTGATTTAAGTCAACGCCCCGTCCGTTTGCCTGCCAATGAGTAAAATCAAGACTGCTCTTGTTCATTGTCAGAAGCCTTGAAAACATTATATTGTCCTCTGTGAGCCCGTGCTGTGAAAGCTCAACACCATCAGGATTAAGCATAGGCAGAATATTAAGCTCAACCTTGTTAAACAGCTCGCTTATCCTAATACCATACACCTGTCCGTCGCTCATGTAAAGCTCTGAAAGCTCATTGACGAATCTCAAAAGCAGACCGCTTGTTATCCACTCGCTTCCGTGATGAGCACCTATGTAAAGTATCTTCTTTTCCCCTTCACCAAAGCGTATAACAGGAATCCTACGGTCAAAAATGCTTTTTCCGATATCGGCAAATGATAAAAATTTATAATTCTCGGAAAAAGCATCTAATATTTCCCACATTCTGTTATAATCTATAGGCGATGACATATCTATAATTTTTCTCTTTTTCATAGCATACACCTCCACTTTTATAATATGAAGGCTTATGGTAAAAGAACACAAAAAACCCGAGGCTATAGAGCTTCGCTCTAAAGGACAGTTTTGCAAGAATACGGTATATCTCGAAAGGGGTATGCCGTATTTTGCGTTTGTGTCTACAAATGCAGTGCTTGTCAGGAAAATTGACGAGTTATAGATGAACATAAAAAGGCTCCCTTGTGTAAAGGGAGCTGTCAGCGAAGCTGACTGAGGGATTGTTCTACGAGGCGATCAATATGCTAACAAACGCCACGAAAGTTTTTATGTATTTCTGTATTCGGTATTCTGATAACCGTCAATCCGTATTCTTCAAGGGAAGCCGTTTTTTCTTCATCATGTTGCTTTCCTTCCTCAGTATAGTGTCCAGAGCCGTCAAGCTCGATGACAAGCTTTGCCTCTGCGCAGTAAAAATCCGCGATATACTTGCCGAGAACTTTTTGGCGAGAAAAGCGAACGGGATAAGTGCGCAGAAAATCATACCAAAGGTGTTTTTCTTCTTTGGTCATATTCTTTCGTAGCATTTTTGCAGTTGGTACGATATCTTTGTTGTGTTTTCTCTGCATTACAAGCCCTCCGTCACGCTCCGCGTGCCGCCTCCCTTTACACAAGGGAGGCTTGGGGTAGATCCTACATTCCTCAACAAATTGGAATTTGTTTAACTAATCTCAACAATCCATTTCTTTGCCCAAGTGAACAATGTTTCAGACATCAAAGTGAAATCTACCGTTCCGCCATTTTTTAAACTCAAAAAGATTTCGACAATAACCCGCTCATCGGAAGATACAACTTGAAGCAAACTCTTTTGATGGCTGATATAGCTTCCTGTTTGCTTGAAAACAATTGCCTGTACAACAAAAGAAGCCGATTTGTATAGACCTCGCAAAATATCTTCGCTTTTTTCATGGAGCATATTGTGTACACATCCATGGAATATGTTGCAGGCACCGATTTTGATTGCTCTGTTCACCGCACTTTCGTCAACCGCAGCCATGACTTCGTCAAGACTCCCCTTGATTGGTGTGGTGTCATTGCAAAACTGGAACAAGTCTGATGGCTCCCAATTCAAAATTTCATTCTTGCCTGAGAGAAAACCACAAATGAGTTCTCTGTTTGAAAGGGTGTTCAACATTGCGTTATAGGTTAGGATATCCATAGCGGATAATTCATCCAGAATTACAACAATATCAATGTCGCTTGTTTCTATTGCTTCACCACGGCCATGACTACCTTGCAAACCAACAAACCACACACGATTTTCAAATGTCTCATCTAATGTGTGTAAGAAGTTTTTCATCCAAGCAGTAATATCTATCATCTTAATCGCCTCGTCAAATTCTTATTTATTGTTCGGATTTATCGTAGCACATTCATACATCCTATTATATCACAAAAACCGCAGAAAATCAATCCGCGGTTTTTGTTTTTAATCGGCGAGTAAAACTGTCCTTTAGGATACAGCCCTATGCCGTCGGGGTTTTTGTATGTTTAAGTTCAAGAGCAAGTCTTGAATTAAAGGTTTTCTCAATTTTATTTTCTATCAGCTCTGCCCCAAATTTCTCATAAACCGCTCCAATTATGGGGTTGTCCACCATTTGGGTAATTATCATTTCAGTAAGCCCCTGCATAAAGTCAGCACCAGGTGATTCGGTTTGCTCAACAATAATCTTTTCTTCTCCGTAAAAGAATATTTTGATTATCCTTGACGATGGAGTTTCTATAAGGTCAAGCCTTATTACAAGCACAGGCTCATCGTCCTCGCTCTCTGTAAATTTAGCCTTACAGGAAACAAGGAAATTTTCACCTCTGTATTTAATATTGAAAACCTTTGGTGTATCGAAGCCAAGGCGAACGGAAATTTCGCTTTCCTTTTCCTTATAAATCATCACAGGCTCGCCATTTTCGTCCCTTACAAAGTACATACCGACAAAGCCCTTTGAATAGCAGTTCTCAACAGACTGCACCACCAATGGGAGAACACCTATGGCTTTTCCCTGACCCTCTTTAACGATGTATTCCTTACCGACAAGCAGCTCAAAGGGAGCATTTTCGCTTTCCGCGGAAAAAAGCGTTACAAGTCTCTTAAAAAAGGGCTTTTGATTTGCGGTTTTATACCACGAAAGCTCGTTGATTTTATCGTTCAAAGCCTGATATGCTGCTTTATCTGTTTCAAGGATTTCAGGAAAATCTCTGTTAAAGCATTCATCGGCATATTCAAAAAATCTGCTTTGTTGGAACATATCGCTGTTTCCCGCATTAGACACTATAACAACACCGCTATCCTTAAAGCAAAGCACATTCTGACCAAGCATTCCATTGAAAAGATAGGTTTTTGAGTCCTTACCTACCCAGATCTGATAGCCGTAATCAAATCTGTCGCTTTCCCAATCAATATCAACATGCTTCATAGTGGCAAGGCTCATATACTCCTCGGACACTATGCGCTTGCCGTTATACTCGCCGTGATTTACAACAAGAGTGGCGATTTTTACAAAGTCCTCGGGGCGGATATAAAGCCCCCAACCGCCGATATCTATACCCTTGGGACAGGTCTCCCAAAAGAAATCTCTTATTCCAAGAGGCTCAAAAAGCCGCTCCTTCAGAAATTCCGACAGAGTCTTCCCCGTCTTTTTAGTTACGATTGCCGAAAGCATATATGTGTTAAGGCTATTGTATCTGAAGGTTTCTCCGATTTCGCCCTTTGTTGGCGATGACAGAAAAGCCCTGACCCAATCGGCATCGGTCATAGAGTCCGCCTCGGCAAAAAGCACGGTGCTTCTCATAGTAAGCAGGTCCTCAACGCAAAGCTCCTTAAGCTTAAGCCTCGCAACAGGATTTGCCTCGTCCTTGAAAATAGCAACTATGCGTTCATCAAGGGCAAGCACACCGTCGTCTATTAAAATGCCTATGGCAAGAGAAACGACACTCTTGGACGCTGAAAACGCGTGCTTCCATATATCAATTCTTTGAGAACCAAACGCCGCCTCGCACAGTATTCTGCCGTTTCTCGCTATTGTAATACCGTGCATTTTAAGAGTGCGGTCGCTTCTCATTTTTTCAAGGAAATCGGCAACAAGCAAGGAACTTATTCCCTCGTCCTCGGGGCGGCATCGCTCAAGTCTTTCGCTGTGTATCTCAAAATCATACTCAGGCTTAAAGCTTGCCGTTTCAATCATAGGAACAGTAGATGTCTTGGTATCTATAAGCTGCCCCATAAGTGCGGCAGTCTGCGTCATAGGAAACAAATTCACAGCTCTGCTCCTTTCAAGAATTATTTTTTCTTGTTCATCTCACCCAAATCGTAAGGTGTTGTCTGGTATACAAAATAGTTAAGCCAGTTTGAGAACAACAGATTAGCGTGAGAACGCCAAGTAACCTTGGGTGCTTTTGTATCATCGTCGTTGGGGAAATAGTTCTTCGGAACATCAATGGGAAGCCCCGCGTTCTTATCTCTCACATACTCCTTATTAAGCGTTTCGGCATCATACTCCGAATGTCCTGTTATAAATATCTGCTTTCCGTCATTTATAGAAACGGCATACACGCCCGCCTCATCGGATTCAGCCAAAATTTTAAGTTCCTTGCAAGCAAGAATATCGCTCTTCTTGACAGTTGTATGGCGTGATTGAGGAACCATAAATTCATCGTCAAAGCCACGGAAAAGTATGGAGCT
>JAZRHS010000049.1:0-2659 GCA_045644865.1 Eubacteriales bacterium
TTTATATCTGCAAAACAAGAAAACCTGTGGTGTTTAGCCACAGGTTTTTGTATTGGGTGCTATTATGTTCGAACTAATTAAATTGGGAGAATGCCGAAGGCTACAGGGCAGCGGCGCCTTCGCCGCTTTATAGGTTCCTTATTGCCTCAATGGCTACTCTTATTGCCGCCTCGGTGTCGTGGCTCTCGTCCGCCGCCGTGTCAAGCCCCGCGTCTGCCCGCTCCTGATTCCATACCACGTGGAAGCAAGCCGCCGTCTTTACTCCAAGCGCCGCCCCTACCACGAAAAGCGTTGCCGCTTCCATCTCGCTGGCAAGCACTCCAAGACGCTTCCAGGCTTCCCATTTCTCAAGCAATGCCCCCGCTGTGGGCATTCTCTTTGGCGAATGCTGTCCGTAAAAGGAATCTTTGCTCTGCACCACGCCGATATGTACATCATAACCGAGTGCCTTGGCAGAGCCATACATAGCCGCCGTTGTGTAAATGTCGGGTACTGCGGGAAATTCGGGGGGCGCGTATTCGTGGCTTGTGCCGTCCTGACGAACCGCTCCCGATGCCACAACCACATCACCGCACTTTACATCAAGGGCAATGCCGCCGCAGGTTCCAACGCGAATAAGCGTCTTTGCACCACAGGCAACAAGCTCCTCGACAGCAATAGCCGTGGACGGGCCACCAATTCCCGTAGAGCAGACAGTAACCCGCTTGTCCCCAAGCCGTCCGTTCCATATCTCGTATTCGCGGTTAGTGGAAATGTGAACAGGATCCTCAAGAAACACCGCTATCTTGGCGCATCTGCCGGGGTCGCCGGGAAGTATGCAGTATTCACCTATCTCCCCCTTCGCCACCGCTATATGATATTGCTTCTCGTGTGCTTCAAGCATAATACTTACCTCGCTTATTTCTTGTCTTTTCCCTCAACAAAATAGGTCGCCTCTGAGTCGGCGGTGTGAAGCGCAAAGGCAAGCGGAAACATCTCAAACGCCCTGCCCACATTGTTGGCGTCCTCGCCCGTGGAAAAGCCCATATGGTATCTTATTGCAAAAGCCTCGTCCCGAGTCAGACGCATATAACCCGAAATTATGTACACCGACTTCTCTCCGTGTCCATAGGGAAGCTTGTCCTCAATGGTGTAGTAAGGCACCGACTTCCATACGCCGTCCTCTTTAACATTTCTCGTGCTTTCAACATAGAAATTGGTCTTGCAAAGGTCGTGCAAAAGAGCAACAATGGCAAGGCTCTCCTCGCTGTAGTCAAGTCCGTACTCGTCCCTTACCTTGTCCCTTGACATATAGTCGCAAAGACAGTCGTAAACATTAAGACTGTGCTCACAAAGTCCGCCCGGATATGAACCGTGAAAACGGGTGCTTGCAGGCGCAGTGAAAAAATCACAGGAGCTTGACAACAGGTATTCCAAAAGCTTGTCTGCCCCTTCCCTCTTTATCTTGTCCTTGTATATCTCAACAAATCGTTGCATATCGCGGTTTTGTTCCATTTTCAAAGTCCCCCTTGTTTGTTTAATTAAATTCTATCATAAAAAAAGCGAAAAGTAAAGCGAAAAAAGCGACTTTTGCAATATTTTTTGGGCAGAAAAAAATATTTTTGAAAAAAGACTTGATTTTTTTACCCGAGTGTGTTATAATATCGAAGTATTTTAGTTATAGTGCGTTTTTGGCGCTTTGTAAGAAAACAAATCGGAGGATAAAACAATGCTTGAAATTGTACTTGGTATTTTGTTGCTCGTTATGGCAGTTTTCCTTATTGTTGCGGTTCTTATGCAGTCGGGTAAGGATAAGAAGCTTTCGGGAGCTATCGCAGGCGGAGCTGAAACCTTCTTCGGTAAGGGTAAAGGCACAAAGGCAGATAAGGTTCTTCCCCTTCTCACAACGATCGTTGCTATCGTTTTCGTGGCTGTGGTAATCCTTATGTATGTTGTTGTTGCTTAAGTAACGCGAATAAAGAGAGGACAGGAAAATTCCCTGCCCTCTCTTTTTGCCCAAAAGCCTTTTCCGCTCACCGCCCCATTTCCTATACGCCCCCGTTTTCCACAATAAATAAAGACTTTTCACCCCGCCCACAGTTTTTTTGCTTTTTCCCTTGACAATTACTAAAACTTGTGGTATAATTCATTTTGCGTGTAAACGCCAAATATGTACAGTATGCATCAATGAGGGTTATTTCACCTGCGGTGAAGATACCCACACCCTGCGCTTGCCTTGCGAGCTTGTCGACCTTCGAGTGAGGTATTCGAAGCGGTCATAACGAGGCGGTCTTGAAAACCCGCCCGTAACTATCCCCTTTGTCCCTTCAAAAATCCTTGTATTATAAGGGTTTTCGGCATTTTCTAAAACACAAAAATTTCATAGTTCTCTCGCGAAATTCTCTCCAAAATGCGGGGCATTTCGCTTAAGATAACCTACGGAGGGTTATCGAAATGGTCATAACGAGGCGGTCTTGAAAATTTGTGCTTCAATCGGACGCAAAAACGCGGGAACCCCTTGCAATCCCTGACTTTGTCGGTGCTCCGAAAAAGCAGAAAAACAAGCAATCTAACCAAATATCTAAAAATTTAATAAAACCGATGATTTCTGTCGAAAGACAGTTTCACATACGGAGGGTTATCGAAGTGGTCATAACGAGGCGGTCTTGAAAACCGTTTG
>JAZRHS010000050.1:0-26538 GCA_045644865.1 Eubacteriales bacterium
GGATCGGTCAGGTCGGAAGACGCGGTAGTATCGTCCGGCTTTCCGCACGCGGCAAGGCTCAAGATCATTGCCAGCGCAAGAAGCATCACAACAAGTGATTTAACTTCAAACTTTTTCATGTTAACCTCTTTCTCCGACTGAATGGTAAACCCAATTCCGAAAAATCAGCAGTCGGGACTGATTTCTTGGCAGAAAACGCCGCCGCAAGATGCTATCCAAGCGGCGCCGTGTAGGGTGCTCTTGCTTATTTTACCATATAATATAGATAAAATCAAGTTGCCAACCAACTTTTTCAATTTTTGCACAACAAAATCGGCGTTCTGCACAAACAAAGCGATACTTTTTGCTCAAAAAAGCCTGCACACCAAACACAAGGACTACAAAAACAAGGTCGATTTACTCAAACACTAACACTTATCTCCTCGTCGCAAAGAAAAGTCCCCAAAAAGGATTTAGCAACATTTTTTATATCAGACCTGATTTATAAAGACAAAATCAAAATTTGGTAAACATTTTTTTCTATTTTAATTTATTAAAAATCTATAAAGCCATTGCCCATCATAAAAGCCAATTTGTCCGCCAAATCTTTTTGAGCGAAATGCCAAATCCGGCGCCCAAAAAACGGCTTATTTTAACCTTTTGGGCTCAAATTTTCCTTTCCATTATTATAGTGCGCGCACGCGCGTAAAGCGGGAATTTCCCCTTTGAAATTTTGTCGAAAATTCCGATTTATTGCATAATCACTATTTTAGGTGTCATTTTTTGTGCATTATGGCAAAAATCAATATTTAGTTATTTTTCTGTTGACAAGCACACTATATTGTGGTATAATAATCCCTGCTAGGCACTATAGATAGTGCAAATACAACATTTTGAAAGGAAAAAACACAATGTATAAGGTTGTCAAAAGAGACGGTCAGACAGTAGAATTTGAGCTTGGCAAGATAAGTACAGCTATTATCAAGGCTTTTGAAGCTCAGCAAAGACAGTATCACTCCTCGGTTATTGATATGCTCGCCCTCAAGGTTTCGGCAGATTTCGAGCCCAAGATCAAGGACGGAATGATCGCCGTTGAGGACATTCAGGACTCTGTTGAGTCGGTTCTTGTTCAGGCAGGCTACGCCGATGTTGCAAAGGCATACATTCTTTACCGCCGTCAGCGCGAAAAGATGAGAAATATGAAATCCACAATTCTCGACTACAAGGAGATCGTGGACAACTATGTTAAGGCCAATGACTGGCGCGTTAAGGAGACCTCCACGGTTACCTACTCCGTCGGCGGTCTTATCCTCTCCAACTCGGGCGCAGTTACCGCTAACTATTGGCTTTCTGAAATATATGATGATGAGATTTCAAACGCTCACAAGAACGCGGACATTCACATTCACGATCTCCCTATGCTTACAGGCTAGTGTGCGGGCTGGTCGCTCAGACAGCTTATCAAGGAAGGTCTTGGCGGCGTTACAGGCAAGATAACCTCCGCTCCCGCAAAGCATCTGGCAACCCTCTGCAACCAGATGGTTAACTTCCTCGGAATTATGCAGAACGAGTGGGCAGGCGCGCAGGCATTCTCGTCCTTCGACACCTACCTTGCTCCTTTCGTTAAGTACGATAACCTCAATTACGATCAGGTAAAGAAGTGCATCGAGTCCTTCGTTTACGGTGTAAACACACCTTCTCGTTGGGGTACACAGGCTCCCTTCTCCAACATCACTCTTGACTGGGTATGCCCCGCTGACCTTGCAGAGCAGAACGCAATTATCGGCGGCAAGGAGATGGACTTCCTTTACAAGGACTGCCAGAAGGAAATGGATATGATAAACAAGGCGTTTATCGAAACGATGATCGAGGGCGATGCTAACGGACGCGGCTTCCAGTATCCTATTCCTACCTATTCTATTACAAGCAACTTTGACTGGTCCGAAACAGAGAACAACAAGCTTCTCTTTGAAATGACAGCAAAGTACGGTACACCCTACTTCTCCAACTACATCAACTCGGATATGGAGCCCTCTGATGTAAGAAGTATGTGCTGCAGACTTCGTCTTGACCTTCGTGAGCTTCGCAAGAAGTCGGGCGGATTCTTCGGCTCGGGTGAAAGCACAGGCTCTGTGGGTGTTGTTACAATCAACATTCCCCGTATTGCATATCTTGCTGAAAATGAGGCTGACTTCTTCCGTAGACTCGACCGTCTTATGGACATTTCTGCTCGTTCGCTCAAGATAAAGAGAACTGTTATAACCAAGCTTCTTGACGAGGGTCTTTATCCCTACACCAAGCGTTACCTTGGCACATTCAACAACCACTTCTCCACAATCGGTCTTGTTGGTATGAATGAGGCAGGTCTTAACGCCAAGTGGATCAGAAAGGATATGACAAGCGCCGAAACACAGGAGTTCACCAAGAAAACTCTTAACCATATGCGCGAAAGACTTTCCGACTATCAGGAAATGTACGGCGACCTTTACAACCTTGAGGCTACTCCCGCAGAGTCTACATCCTTCAGACTTGCAAAGCACGACCTTAAGCGTTACCCCGACATCATTTCCGCGGCAAGAACCGAGGACAGCGCTCCCTACTACACCAACAGCTCTCACCTTCCCGTTGGCCACACAGACGATATCTTCGCGGCTCTCGACATTCAGGACGAGCTTCAGACACTCTACACCTCGGGTACAGTATTCCACGCCTTCCTTGGCGAGAAGCTTCCCGATTGGAAGTCTGCGGCAAACCTCGTTCGCAAGATTGCAGAGAACTACAAGCTTCCTTATTATACAATGTCCCCCACATACTCGGTATGTAAGACACACGGCTACCTTTCGGGTGAGCATTTCGAGTGTCCCATCTGCGGTGCATCTGCAGAGGTTTACAGCCGTATAACAGGCTACTACCGTCCTGTAAGCAACTGGAACGACGGTAAGAGTCAGGAGTACAAGGACAGACTTGTTTATAACATCGACCACAAGGCTATCACAGAAGGTCTTATCAAGACAAAGCAGGCAGAGGCGGCTAATTGCCCCATTACCCCCACAAAGGTTATGCTGTTTGCCACCAAGACCTGCCCCAAGTGCAAGATAGCTGCTTCTATGCTCGATAAAGAGGGCATCGAATACGAAAAGCTCTTTGTTGAGGAAAACGAGGAGTTGGCGCGCGGATACGGACTTAAGCAGGCTCCCACTCTTGTAGTGGAAAGTGCTGAAGGCGTAGCAAAGTTCGTTGAAATCGCAGGCGTTAAAGACTTTATCGCAAGCCAGATCAAGGCGTAAAATCACGAAAGGAACGGAGAGCCGAAAGGCTCTCCGTATAATTAGTTATGTATGACATTATAGTAATTGGTGCGGGCCCCGCAGGTCTTACCGCCGCAATTTACGCAAGAAGAGCGGAAAAAAGTGTTCTCGTTATCGAAAAGTCAAGCTTTGGCGGGCAGATGACACACTCGCCCAAAATCGAAAACTATCCCGCATTCCCCCAGATAAGCGGACTCGAGCTTGCCGATAAAATGGTGGAGCAGACCCTTGAGCTTGGCGCGGAGATCGAGATGGACGAGGTAGTGGCTCTTAAGGATATGGGCGACTTCAAGCGCGTTGTCTGCGAGGGCGGAGAGTATGATGCCAAGGCGGTAATCATCGCAGTAGGCGTTAAGCACCGCCAGCTTGGTCTTGACCGTGAAAACGAGCTTTGCGGAAACGGTGTTTCCTATTGCGCGGTCTGCGACGGCGCATTCTATAAGGGAAAGACTGTTGGCGTAGTCGGTGGCGGAAACTCGGCGCTTCAGGAAGCGATTCTTCTCTCCGAAACCTCAAAAAAGGTAATCGTTATTCAGAACCTTGATTTTCTCACGGGAGAGGTAAAGCTTCAGAACAAGCTTGCCACCCTTGACAATGTAGAGATAATTCTCGGGGCAACCGTAGAAAAGCTTATTGGCGAGCCAGAGCTTACCGCGGTTACACTCAAGAGCGCAGAGGGCCAGCGCGACCTTCAGCTTGACGGACTTTTTGTTGCCATCGGACTTCTCCCCAAGAACGAGATCTTCTCGGAGCTTGCAGGGCTTAACGAGGGCGGATATTTCGCCTCTGCCGAGGACTGCACAACAAAGACCGAAGGAGTTTTTGTTGCGGGTGACTGCCGCAACAAGTCCATAAGACAGATAACCACCGCAACGGCTGACGGCGCGGTAGCCGCTCTTGCCGCTTGCAGATATCTTGAAAGTCTGTAAAATGCAATATTAAACGCAAAAGGAGTTGCCCGCAAGGGCAACTCCTTTTTACAAATCAACTCCAAAAAGAGAAAACATCAAAATTATCTACGCTTAAGCTTTCCTACAACTCTGCCGCCGCACCAGACATTCTGGAAATCCTTAAGCATTATATCACCGTACGCCTTGTTAAGCGAAATGAGCCTGTCGCCGCCGAATATCTTAAAATATCCGCAGCCGTCAAGCAGGAATATACCCGGCTCGCCAACCTCAACGCTTTCACAATCCGAAACAAGAAGGATGTCGCCGTCCTTATACTTGGACTCCATACTGTTTCCGCTTATCTTAAGAGCGAAATCAGCCTCTGCGGTCTTGGCGTTATCGGGAATATATATGTCCTCGCCCCTGCTTTCGTCAAGAAATTCACCGGGGCCCGCCGACACAGGAAGATCAAAAAGCTTTATAACTCGCTTTCCAAAGCGAGAGGACGAGGTTGCCGCGGCAATTCTCGCTCTTACCTCCTCGGGCGAAAGCACCTTTGCAGAGGATTTTTCGGAATACTCGGAGCAGGTAACTCTCTGCATCTCCTTGTCAACCACCAAGGCGCAAAGCTCCTTGCCGTGGTTATCAAGCTTGCGGTAATTTTCAACAAGCTTTATCTCCCCTGCCTCAAGGGTGTAGTTATTATTGTTTTCGGGAATACCCATTATAATAAAATCAAGAGAACAGCCAAGGGCGTTACATATAGCCACCACATTGGAAAGCTTGGGGGAATCGCTTATCCCCGCTAGCAGCTTGCTCAGCGTTCCAAGAGGAATCCCTGTCATTTCCGAAAGCATATCGTTGGTTATCTTGCGTTCACTTTTTATCTTTTTTATTCTTTCAATATAATCCATTACGCATTCCTCCGTTTCTCGAAGCTTACGGTTATATTGTATCACAAACTTTTTGGTTTGTAAAGAGGTTTTTGAAAAATAATTCCAAAAATCGAAAATATTTTTTCTTTTTTTGGGAAATTTCTTGTGGTATTACGCTTTTTTATTCCGATTTTGGTTTGAATTTGTTCAAAAAATCTGCCACCGCGCCGCCGATGATTTCGCCTAAAAGTTCAGACGCCAAAAGCAGATCGGCACAGACATTGAGCCTGTCCCCCGATGATGATGCAAGAGGCGCGCCAAGTGCGATAACAGGGACTCCGACAGTTGCTCTGTCAAGAGAATTTGCGTGTTTACCCACACCGCTTCCCGGAGAAATCCCGCTATCCGAAAGCTGAATGACCCTCTGAACCCTGTGGCTATCCCTCGCCACAAGCGAATCAACGGCAATTACAAGCCCCGCCCCCACAAGAGCCGCTATGCTTTTGACCGCCTCGCCACTTTTTATCCCACTTTTCTCTTCCACCTCTGCGCAAAAAACAAAAACCCTCTCACCGTCGGGCGTTATTTTTTCACAAGCTACAGGTCCAAGCCTGTCAAAGGTAACAAGAGAATTCCCAAGCCCCGCAACGAGCACAGCCGAACCATCAGCAACCCCGTTCTCCCTGCTCATTCTCAAAATCTCATTTGAAAGCAAGTCGCGAATTTCGCTCTGCGCCTCGCTTTCAAGTCCTGTTGGTTCTCCGAATATCAGACTCACATATTCGCCCTCGGGCTTTGAAATAAGTTTTGCCCCCGCGCCGTCTACCCTGACCCTCGTCAATGTACAATGGACATATTCCTCGTTCTCAAAACCAAGCGGCAAATCCTTCGTTGCCTCACAGGCAAGGTCGCACCACTCTTTTTCACCAGCCATTTTTTAGCTCCTTTTTCTTTTTTGTCTTTGCTCACCCCAACAAGCTGAATATAAGCCGTAATTTTATCGTCCCCCACATCTATTATAAATATGTTCATATTGCACAGTTTTTAAGCCCGTTATTGTGCATTTCTCCAAAGATTAAATTTGTCTGTTTTATGGTGTTGCTAAATTTTTGATTTAGTGGTATAATGTATTGAATAATATTCTGCATAACAGAGTTATTACAGGAGGATAAAACAAAAATGATTAAGCGCATAATAGCTTTAATGCTTACACTTCTTATGCTCGTTTCCTGTTTCGCGGCTTGCGGAAGCACCGAGGAAAAGGAAAAGGACGAGGACAGAGGTGCGTATATTTCTATGTATATCGCCGACGAGGTCTATGATTTTGACCCCGCCAACGCATATAACAACGCTTCGGCGCTGAAGGTTGTCAGCCTTCTCTTCTCTCCCCTCTTCAAGCTCGACGAGAACGGAAATGTAAAGAAGGAGCTTGTTGACAGCTACTCAATCTACGAGGACCCCAAAGCAGGCGAGTACAAGCTTACCCTTAAGCTTAAGACCACCTACTGGAGCGACGGAACACAGATCTCGGCAAACGATGTTGTTTTTGCTTGGAAGAGAATTCTTGAGGTTGAGGCGACAAGCGAGGCTGCTTCGCTTCTCTTTGACATCAAGAACGCCCGCGCCGTAAAAGCAGGCGACCTTTCCATCGACGCCCTCAAGATCTACTCGGTAAACACCACAACGCTTGAGATATTCTTCGAGGAAAAGCTTGATGCAAACGGCAAGCCCTGCATCGACTATGACGGTTTCATTCGCAATCTTACAAGCTACGCGCTTGTTCCCCTTCGCGAAATGATAGTTTCGAGAACAGCCGACTGGGCAAAGAAGCCTGCTACAATGGTTTGCAGCGGCCCCTTCACAGTCCGCAAGGTTTCATATGAGGAAAACAACAAGGGGCTTACCCTTGAAAGAAACGCCTACTACATGAGAAACAAGGAAAGAGATGCTCTTGACAAGGCAGTTAAACCCTACAGACTTATCGTAGACTACACCAAGTCCGAAAGCGAAATCATGCAGGCTTACGAGGCGGGTGAAATCTTCTATGTTGGCGAAATTCCGCTTTCTGTTCGTGCTGATTACGCAAAGAAGGCTGAGATTTCCGACGCTTTGTCCACTCATACATACTACCTTAACGAAAAAGCAGAAATAAACGGTGAAAAGCTCTTCGCCAACACCGCGGTTCGCGAGGCTCTCTCGCTTGCTATCGACCGTCAGGCTATTGCAGATGCAGTGGTATTCGCAAAGGCGGCTGACGCCCTTGTTCCCTACGGCGTATTCAATGGCAGCTCCGCAAAGAAGGACTTCAGAAAGGTTGGCGGAAGCATTATTTCCACAAGCGCTGATCTTGCAGCGGCAAAGGCAAAGCTTTCTGCAGCAGGTATAAACGCGGGCAACTACTCCTTTGCAATTACAGTTGCGGCTTATGACGAGGTGCACCTTGCTATCGCCGAAATGGTTAAGGACGCTTGGTGTCAGCTTGGCTTCAAGGTAACCCTTGACAAGGTTGGAGTAATCGTCAACGACGATATGGGTACAACAAACGAAATTCCCGTTGACATCAGAGATGATATCTTCCAGGAAAGAGTTACTGCGGGCGATTATCAGGTAGCGGCTATCGACCTTGTGGCATACAGCACAGACGCCTTCGGCGTTCTCGCGCCCTTCGCTCTCGGCTTCTCGGGACAGGCTACCGATATGGACCTTAAGGACGAAAACGGTCAGCCCTACTATGTTACTCCCACACACATCACAGGCTTTGACAACGAAGCTTACAACGCAATTATCGAAAAGGCATTTGCTTGTACAGATGTAAACGAAAGAGCAAAGATTCTTCACGAGGCTGAAAGCGCACTTCTTGCTGAAATGCCTGTTATCCCTGTGATATTCAATCAGGACGCATATCTTGTACGCAAGGAGCTTTCAAAGGTAGAGGAAACCTACTACTCCACCACAGTCTTCACAAAGACAAAGCTCAGAAATTACAAGAAATATATTCCTGAAGAATAATTGATAATCAAACACCCAAAGGGGCTGTTCAGTTTGTGAACAGCCCCTTAAATATTTTACTTATTTTTTAGAAAAGCTGTAGACAATAGGAAAAAAATGTGATATACTATATTGGTAAAAAAGTATCAATTATTCAATATGAGGCGATTTGATGAAAATTATCCCCTTTTTCGCCCGTGGATGGGAGTCTGACTCCTACCTTCTCATAAACGGTGGCGAAGCCGCGCTTATCGACGCGGGCGTGTCCGCAAGGCTTGTTCTTGAGGCTCTGGCAAAGGAAAATGCCAAATTAAAACATATTCTTCTCACCCACGGCCATTTTGACCACACGGTGTCGGCAGACAAGCTCAGAGAGGTTACCGAGGCAAAGCTTTTTGTTCACACCGACGACGCCGAAATGCTCGCCGACCCCCAAAAAAGCGCCCTTGCTCTCTTTTTTGGACGGTACGATACTCTGTCGCCCTGCGACGGCACGCTTAAGGACGGCGACACTATCAAGCTTGGGGACAAGGAAATAAAGGTCATACACACCCCCGGACACTCAAAGGGCTCGGTCTGCTACCTTGTTGAAAGCACTCTGTTCACAGGCGACACCCTTTTTAACGGCGGCTATGGACGGTTTGACCTGTATGGCGGAGATTTCAAGGCTCTTACCTCGTCATTAAAAAAGCTTGGGAAGCTTGACCCTCACCTTGAAATTTATCCGGGGCACGGCGACGGCACTACCCTTGGCAAAGCACTTAAATTGCTGAATTTTATATAAACGAAAGGCTAAAAAAATGGATTTTAACTATCTTGCAGAATTACTTTTCCCAAATATCAAGACAACTCCCGCCGATATGGAGGCGAGATACCCTGCCCGCTCACTCAAGGAAGGCGCAAAGGTTACAAGATTTGCACCCAGCCCCACAGGCTTTGTGCATTTTGGCGGACTTTTCCCCTCAACGGTTGCCGAAAGACTTGCTCACCAGTCAGACGGAGTTTTCTACCTTCGAATTGAGGACACAGATGCCAAGCGCGAGGTAGAGGGCGCGGCAGAAGGGCTTATCAAGACCCTTGCCACCTACGGCATCGAGTTTGACGAGGGCGCTATCCTTGACGAAAACGGAAAAATATGCGACAAGGGTGCTTACGGCCCGTACAAGCAGAGTATGCGCGGAGAGATTTACCAGACCTTTGCAAAGCAGCTTGTAAGCGAGGGAAAGGCATACCCCTGCTTTACCACAGAGGAAGAGCTTGACGAGCTTCAGCAGATAGATAAAAAGGCTGAAATAAAGAACACCGACTGGCAGGCAGAGGCAGAGAAAAAGAGAGCTGAAATGCTTGCACGCCGCAATTTCACCATAGAAGAGGTCGAAGAGCATCTTAAGGCGGGACACCCATTTGTAATCAGAATTCTTGCCGAGGGCAATCCCGACAATAAGATAAAGTTCACCGACCTTGTTAAGGGAACGATCGAAATTCCCGAAAACGACGAGGACTTCGTGCTTCTCAAGTCGGACGGAATTCCCACATATCACTTTGCCCACGCGGTAGACGACCACCTTATGGGTACTACCCACGTAATACGAGGCGAGGAGTGGCTTCCAAGCCTTGCAAAGCACCTTCAGCTTTTCAGATACCTTGGCTTCAAGACCCCCAAATATATGCACATCTCGCAGATAATGAAGCTTGACGAAAACGGCAACAAGAAAAAGCTTTCCAAGCGCGATATGGGCGCAAATATGGACGACTACACCCGTATGGGCTACTGCCCCGAGGCGGTTTGCGAATACATTATGACGCTTCTCAACTCCAACTACGAGGAATGGCATACCCAGAACCCAGAAAAGGAGTACAAGGACTTCCCCTTCAATATCAAGAAGATGTCTGTTTCGGGCTGTCTGTTTGACTTTGGCAAGCTTAACGATGTATCAAAGAATGTAATTTCCAAAATGGACGCAAAGAGCGTCAGGGAAAAGGTTACCGTCTGGGCGCTTGAATTTGACCCCGACTTTGGCAGGGCGCTTGACGCTGACCACGATTTTGCCGAGAAGATATTCGCTATCGGCAGAGGCGGCAAAAAGCCCCGAAAGGACCTTGCTACCTGGGCTGACGCCAAGCCTTATATGGGCTTCTTCTATGACGGATTTTTCGCACTTGAGGACAGCTACCCCGAGGGCTTTGACAAGGCAGATATAATCGCAACTCTTGAAAAATTCCTTGAAACCTATGACGAGGCAGACGATATGAACACCTGGTTTGACAAGGTAAAGGCTATTGCCGACAGCCTTGGCTTCTCCTCGGATATGAAGGCATATAAGCAGAACCCCGAGGCGTTCAAGGGCAGCGTTGCCGACACAAGTATGTTTATCCGCGTTGCGGTTACAGGCAAGCAAAATGCCCCCGACCTCTACACGGTAATGCAGATAATCGGCAAGGAAAAGACCGCCGAGAGAATAAACAAGATGATTGCTTCGCTTAAGTAAGAGAGGATACAAAAATGGCAGAGATAAACAGCAACTTTATTCACGAAATCATAGACGCAGACCTTGCAAGCAACGAGGGACTTAAAATTCACACCCGCTTTCCCCCCGAGCCCAACGGATACCTTCACATCGGCTCGGTAAAGGCTATCTGCATCAACACCGATGTGGCAAACAAGTACAAGGGACTTTTCAACCTTCGTTACGATGATACCAACCCCGCCAAGGAGTCTGACGAGTTCGTCCGCTCTATCCGCGAGGACCTTGAGTGGCTTGGCGCAACACCCACAGGCGGCGTTTTCTACGGCTCTGACTACTTTGGAAAATGCTACGAGTTCGCGGTTCAGCTTATCAAGCAGGGCGACGCGTATGTTTGCGACCTTTCCAAGGACGACCTTGCAGACTACAAGGGCACAGACCGCTCGGTGGCTTCCAAGGAGTCGCCCTACCGCAACCGTTCGGTAGAGGAAAACCTTGAGCTTTTTGAGCGTATGAAGAACGGCGAGTTTGAGGACGGCGCGCGCACACTTCGCGCAAAAATAGACCCATCATCGGACAACCCCTATCTCCGCGACCCCGTAATCTACCGCATTAAGCATATTCACCATCACCGTCAGGGCGACGAGTGGTGCGTATATCCTATGTACGACTTCGCTCACCCCATTCAGGACGCTCTTGAGGGCATTACCCACTCGCTTTGCTCAAGTGAGTTCCGTAACCACAGACCTCTTTACGACTGGGTTGTAGACAAGATCGGCTTCACACAAAAGCCCCATCAGTGGGAGTTTGGCCGTATGAATATTACCTACACGGTTATGTCAAAGCGCTATCTCCGTCAGCTTGTTGAGGGGGGTCATGTGGACGGCTGGGACGACCCCAGACTTCCCACCCTTTGCGGTCTTCGCCGCCGCGGATACACACCCGAAGCCCTCTTTACCTTTGTAAGAGAAGCGGGCGTTACAAACACCGACCACACGGTTGACATTCGCCAGCTTGAGGCCTGTGTACGCGATGACCTTAACGAAAACGCGCTCCGCCGCGTTGGTATCGCAAACCCCATAAAGGTTGTTATAGATAACTATCCCGAGGACAAGGAAGAGATGATTTCCCTGCCCAACCACCCCCAGAAGCCCGAGCTTGGAGCAAGAGAAGTTCCTATGACCCGTGAGGTCTATATCGACGCCGACGACTTCTCTGAGGTTCCGCCTCCCAAGTTTTTCCGTCTTAAGCCCGACGGCGAGGTTCGTCTTATGGGCGGTTATATCATCAAATACGCGGGAATAGAAAAGAACGAGGACGGCTCAATCAAGTGCATTCACGCCACCGCCGACCTTGAAACAGGCAACGGTATGCCCACAGACGGCAGAAAGATAAAGGGTACTATCCATTGGCTTTCGGCTAAATACGCAAAGCCCGCAACCTTTATGCTTTACGACCGGCTTTTCAACATCGAGAACACCGCCGATGTTCCCGAGGGCAAGACCTACCTTGATTTCCTTAACGAAAACTCGCTTACAAAAATCGACGGCGCGGTGGTTGAACCCTCTCTTGGCGATGCCAAGGAAGGTGAAAAATTCCAGTTTGTCCGTTTTGGCTACTTCTGCAAGGACAGCAAGAACGAAAACACCTTTAACCGTATAGTTGAGCTTAAGGACAGCTTCCCAAAGAAGTAAAATGATTGAAAAATACATCACGGTATATCTGGCCGCCATATCGCTTTTTTCAGCGATAGTCTGCATATACGACAAGGCAGTATCAAAATTTAACAAGGTTGCTCTCCGCGTGCCCGAAAAAACACTGTTTCTTCTTTCGGCAATAGGCGGCTCGGCGGCGATGTACCTGACAATGCAGATATTCCACCACAAGACCAAGCACAAGAGCTTTATGATAGGAATTCCTGTTATAATCCTTCTTCAGCTTGGGGCGGCGATATGCTGTTTCTATTTTATGGGAGGGTAATATTATGTATAAGACAGGTATTGCGGCAGCTATACTTCACAAGCCCGATGCCGATATCGATGCTGTCTGCAAAATGTATAAGGAAAACGGCATCGACGGTGTGGATTTCGGCTTTGACTGCTATGTTACCGCGCTGGGATATCCCGAAAAATTCTTTTCAAGTCAGACTATTGACGAGCTTAAGGCTTTCTTCACCCCATATAAACAGACATTTGAAAAGTACGGAATTGAGGTAATTCAGACTCATCCCCCCTTTCCCACCTACAAATTTGCCGACGAACCAAAGGAAACCAAGGAAAGCTACAACGCCAGAGTCCTTGACGCCTTGAAGAAAACTATCGAGCTTACAGCCTTTTTCGGTTGCAGGTATGCGGTTGTGCATCCCGCGCACGGTCTTTCCGCACCAAGTCCCGAAGCAACCAAGCAGGCAAATATTGAGCTTTATTCAAGTCTTATTGACGACGCGAAAAAACACGGCATTACGATATGCCTTGAAAATATGTGGGCAAGGCGGGACGGCGGCGCAATATTCGATAGTGCTTGCTCTGATCCCCACGAGGCGTGCGATTACATTGACACCCTTAACGCCCTTGCGGGCGAGGAGCTTTTTGGCTTCTGCTTTGATGTAGGACACGCCAACCTTACAGGCAAGCATATGGCAAACACGCTCCGCACACTTGGCTCAAGAATCAAGGTGCTTCACATTCACGACACCGACAAGATGGAAGACAAGCACACGCTTCCCTACGCCTATTTAGGAACGAGAGGCACATCGATGACCGATTACGAAGGGCTTCTTCAAGGCCTTCAAAACATCGGCTACAAGGGAAACCTGGGATTTGAGATAGGAAACGCCTTCAAGGTGTTCCCCACCCCCACTCACCCCGCCCTTTGCGCGCTTGTGGCTTCAATCGGTCGATATTTTGAAAGTCGTATAAAGGAATAAATACAAATGGAAAAAGAAAAGCTTGACAGAATAAATTTTCTTGCCCGCGAGGCAAAAACAAGAGAGCTTACCGCAAAAGAAAAGGAAGAACAGGCAGGGTTAAGACAGGAATATCTTGCAGAATTCCGCCTTTCCTTTGGCGGCATACTCGATAACACGGTAATACAGCGTCCCGACGGCACAAAAGAGCCTCTTAAAAAGGGAAAAGACGCAAACAAATAATAACAGAAGGTGAAATTATGAAAACAGATATTCAGATAGCACACGAAGCAAAAATGCTCCCCATAAAGACTATTGCCGACCAGCTTGGCGTTCTTGACGACGAGCTCGAGCTTTACGGCAAGTACAAGGCAAAGATAACCGACGAATTTCTTGACAGAATGAAGGACAAGCCCGACGGCAAACTTATCCTTGTTACCGCTATCAACCCCACCCCCGCAGGCGAGGGTAAGACCACCACAAGCGTTGGTCTTGGTATGGCTATGAAGAAGATTGGCAAAAAGGCTATCATCGCGCTCCGCGAGCCCTCTCTCGGCCCTGTTTTCGGCATCAAGGGCGGCGCGGCAGGCGGCGGATACTCACAGGTAGTTCCTATGGAAGACATCAACCTTCACTTTACAGGCGACTTTCACGCAATTACAGCCGCAAACAACCTTCTTTGCGCGGTACTTGACAACCACATTCATCAGGGCAACGAGCTTGGCATTGACCAGCGCAGAGTCCTTTTTGCCCGCGTTACCGATACCAACGACCGCGCGCTCCGCAATATCATCGTAGGTCTTGGCTCAAAGGTTGACGGTGTTCCCCGCGAGGACCACTTTATGATTACAGTTGCCAGCGAGGTTATGGCTATCCTTTGCCTTGCCGACTCGCTTGCAGACCTTAAGGAAAGACTTGGCAACATTCTTGTTGCTTACACCTACGATAACAAGCCCGTGTTCTGCCGCGACCTTAAGGTAAACGGTGCAATGGCGGCTCTGCTTAAGGACGCTATCAAGCCCAACCTTGTGCAGACACTTGAGAATACCCCCGCCCTTATCCA
The DNA here is from genome assembly GCA_045644865.1 of Eubacteriales bacterium. Classification (GTDB taxonomy): domain Bacteria; phylum Bacillota; class Clostridia; order Oscillospirales; family CAG-272; genus RGIG8775. The sequence goes on from JAZRHS010000050.1 coordinate 14,474, forward strand.
CGGCGGTCCTTTCGCTAACATCGCCCACGGCTGTAATTCTGTAAGAGCTACAAAGCTTGCTCTCAAGCTTGCCGACTACACCATAACCGAGGCTGGCTTTGGTGCTGACCTTGGCGCTGAAAAGTTCCTTGACATCAAGTGCCGCAAGGCAGGTCTTACTCCCTCTGCGGTAGTTCTCGTGGCTACAGTTCGCGCTCTCAAGTACAACGGCGGCGTTCAGAAGCCTATGCTTGCCGAGGAAAACCTTGACGCTCTCCGCGCAGGCGCGGTAAACCTTGAGGCTCACATCGAAAATCTCCGCAAATACGGACTTCCCATCGTGGTTGCAATCAACCGCTTTGGCACAGACACCGAGGCAGAGCTTAATATGGTTCGTGAAATATGCGAAAAGGCAGGGGCTGACTTTGCTCTTTCCGATGTATTTGCAGGCGGCGGCGACGGCGGCGTTGAGCTTGCGAAAAAGGTAGTTGAGGCTTGCGAAAAGCCCTCGCAGTTCAAGCTTCTTTACGAGGACGATACCACAATTATTGAAAAAATAACCACTATCGCAAAAGAAATATACGGCGCTGACGGCGTTAAGTTTGACGCGGCGGCTCTCAAGAGCATCAAGGACATTGAGGCTCTTGGCGAGGAATTTGCAAAGCTTCCCGTATGTATGGCAAAGACCCAGTATTCGCTTTCTGACGACGCCACAAAGCTTGGCAGACCTACAGGCTTCCAGCTTACGGTACGCGAGATAAAGCTCAGCGCAGGCGCAGGCTTTGTTGTTGCTCTTACAGGCGCTATTATGACTATGCCCGGTCTTGGAAAAGCCCCCGCGGCTTATTCCATTGACATCGACGACAAGGGCAACATTACAGGTCTGTTCTAATGAACGAGCAGCTTATAACAAGCTCGCCCGAGGAAACCGAGGCCTTTGGCGCAAGGGTGGCGGAGTATATCGCCAATGACGGCGCGCCCAAATTCGTCGCCCTTTTTGGCGACCTTGGAGTTGGCAAAACCGCCTTTGTAAGAGGTCTTGCCTCGGTCATCGCCCCCGACTCGGCGGTTCGCTCGCCTACCTTTGCCCTTGTCAACGAATACAAGGCAAAGCCCCTGTCTCTCTTTCACTTCGATATGTACCGCATCGAGGACGAGGACGACCTCTATTCCATAGGCTTTTATGACTATGTTGAGCGCGGAATATGCGTTGTGGAGTGGAGCGAAAATATTCCTTACGCCCTTCCTGACCGCTATATTCGCATAGAGATTGAGAAGACCTCATCAGAGCTCCCCGACGAGAGGAAAATATCCTATCAGCTTAATTTCAAAGAGGTAACAAAATGATAATTTTAGCCATAGACAGCACCGCGGTAAGCGGCTCGGTGGCAATATGCAAGGACGAAAAGCTTCTTTGCCAGTTTACGCTTAATATCGGAAACACCCATAGCGAAACCCTGTTGCCTATGATAGAGAACGCCCTCAAGGTGTGCGGAATGACCACAGACGATGTGGAGCTTTTCGCCTGCGACGAGGGTCCGGGCTCATTCACAGGCGTAAGAATAGGCGTGGCGACAGTAAAGGGATTGGCCTTTGGCTCGGGAAAGCCCTGTGTGGGCGTTTCCACCCTTGAGTCTCTCGCCTACAGTCTGTCCGGATTTGAGGGCATCGCCTGCCCTGTTATGAACGCAAGGCGAGGTCAGGTTTACAACGCTCTTTTCTCTGTTAATAACCGAGAAATGACAAGACTTTGCGAGGACAGAGCCCTGTCCATTGAGGAGCTTGAAGCAGAGCTTATAAAGCTTGACAAGCCTATATTCCTTGCGGGGGACGGCTACGATGTTACCCTTGAGGGCTTTAAGTCGCTTAAATGCAAGCACACACCCGAGCCTATGCGCTATCAGAGCGGTTACTCGGTAGCACAGGTGGCACTTAAGAAGTACCGCGAGGGCTTGTGTCAAAGCGACTCGGAGCTTACCGCAACCTACTTAAGGCTTCCGCAGGCGGAACGGGAGCGCCTTGAAAAAAAGCAAAATTCAAATTGAAATAAAGAGGACAAAAAATGAAGACTAAGAAAATCGTAATCGGCTCGGACCACGCGGGCTACTCGCTTAAGGTAAAATTGGTGGAATATCTCAAGGACAAGGGCGTTGATGTTATTGATGTGGGAACAAACAGCACAGACAGCTGCGACTACCCCGTATACGCTCACAGGGTTTGCGAGAAAATCCAGAAGGGTGAAGCAGAGCTTGGTATTCTTGTTTGCGGCACAGGCGTAGGAATGTCTATGGCGGCAAACAAGCACAAGGGTATCCGTGCGGCTTGCTGCTCCGACACCTTCAGCGCAAGACTTACAAGAGTTCACAATGACGCAAATGTTCTTTGCTTTGGCGAGCGCGTGGTAGGCTTTGGAATTGCCTGCGACCTTGTTGACAACTTCATCGAAGCTGACTACGAGGGTGGAAAGCACGGAAGGCGCGTTGAGATGTTTATGAATTTTGAAGAAGGAAATTTCGGAGAATAATTCTGTGGGAATAAAAACTGCACTTAAAAAAGCACTTAATTTTCTCGTTCCCAACAAAAAGCTGCCCGACTTCACATCGGCAATTATCGTTGCGGGGGGAAGCTCCACAAGACTTGGCGAGGGCGTGTCAAAGCAGATGCTTGAGCTTGGCGGTATTCCCGTGGTAGTGCGCTCTCTGCTTGCCTTTGAGAACACACCCGAGATAAACGAAATAATCGTGGTTGCCAAGGCTGATGAAGCCGCGCTTTACCACGAATTCAAAAGAAAATACGCCATAAGCAAGCTTAAAAAGGTGGTTACAGGGGGCGAAACACGACAGAAATCGGTGGCTCGCGGCTTTGCGGTCATATCCGAGGAAAGCCGTTATGTAGCTATTCACGATGGGGCCCGTTGCCTTATCACACCCGAGGAAATATCAGCGGTTTGCGGCGCGGCATTCACCTATGGCGCGGCAACGGCGGCAATGACGGTTACCGACACAGTCAAGCTTGCCGACAAAAACGCCTTTATTGAGAAAACTGTTGACCGCGACAGCGTTTGGCTTGCCGCCACACCCCAAATCTTCAACGCAGACATATACAGAGCCGCTTTGGCGGTCTGCGGCAAGAACAATGTTGAGGTTACCGACGACAACTCTATGGCAGAGTATATCGGACGCCCTGTAAAGCTTGTAAAATGCTCAAAGGACAACATTAAGATAACCACAAAAGAGGATGTGGAGCGTGTTTCCGCTATCCTTAAAAAAAGAGTACAAAAGGGAGAAAGCACCCAATGAGAATAGGACACGGATATGATGTTCACAGGCTTGTTGAGAACAGACGGCTGATTTTGGGAGGAGTTGATATTCCTTATGAAAAAGGACTTCTCGGACATTCAGACGCCGATGTTCTTACCCACGCGGTTATGGACGCACTGCTGGGCGCGGCGGCTCTTGGCGACATCGGAAAGCATTTTCCCGACAACGACGAGGGCTACAAAAATGCCGACAGCCTTGTGCTTTGCACCAAGGTAGCCGAGCTTCTCTTTGGGGCGGGCTACCGTGTGGTAAATATTGACGCCACCATAATCGCCCAAGCCCCCAAGCTTGCCCCCCACATAGATAAAATGCGCGAAAATCTTGCCCACGCCCTTGGCGTTGACAAGGGGCTTGTCAGCATAAAAGCCACCACCGAGGAAGGGCTTGGCTTTACGGGCGAAAAATCAGGCATAGCCGCCCACGCGGTATGCCTTATAGAATCTATATAAATCGCTTTTTTGCGGATAGCTTGTTTTACTTCACTTGTCTTAATATTCCCTTCCGCAAATAGGCGAGAGTTCTGTTATCATAATATGCGCGAGGCTTGCTTATGACAGCAAATTCCGCAAAAATACGACAAATTTTCAACAAGGAGCTTCTTATGAATTATATCGCACCGTCATTGCTTGCCGCTAACTTCAACTGTCTTGCCGACGAGGTAAAAAAGATTGAAGAGGGCGGAGCAAATTACCTTCACCTTGACATTATGGACGGAGTTTTTGTTCCAAACATCAGCTATGGGCCTGCCATAGTTGAAACTCTGCGTCCCGCAAGCCGTCTTTTCTTTGATGTTCACCTTATGATAGTTGAGCCTATAAGATACATAGACACCTTTATATCGGCAGGGGCTGACAGTATAACAATACATTACGAAAGCTGCAAGAACTGCCGCCAGGTGCTCGAATACCTTAAGGAGCATTCGGTAAAGGCGGGACTTGCTATTTCCCCCGACACCCCCTACGATGTTGTTCTCCCCTTCCTTGATGTGGTGGATATGGTGCTTGTTATGACCGTTCACCCCGGATTTGGCGGACAGAGCCTTATTTTCGGCTGTCTTGACAAGGTAAAGGCTATCCGCAAGTATGTAGAGGAAAACGGACTTAAGACAGACATTCAGGTTGACGGCGGAATAAATGAGAAAAATGTTGGACTTGCCTCTGCGGCAGGCGCTAATGTTTTTGTGGCAGGCTCGGCTATTTTCAAGTCGCCCAAGCCCAGACTTACAATAAACGCTCTCCGCGATGCAATCAACGCTAATCCTTATAACGGTTAATATTAAAAGGGACATTCTTAGAAAGAATGTCCCTTTTGAGCTTCTCGCCCTCAAAGTCTTGTATCCCACAGGCCGCAAAAGCTGTCTATGGGGTCCTTGCCCACAAAGGCATCTACCCCCTGTGTCAGCTTGTCCACAAGGGCGTCAAGGGTGTGAGGCTTTGAATCGTAAGCGTTGATATAAGTCCTTACCTGCGGCACATCGGCAAGCATTGTGGGTGAATTTATGCTTATTGCCACCACGGGAAGCTCATAGACATACCAGGGTATCTCTCCGCCGCCCTTTGACATTCCAAAGCTTGGTCTGCCCACCGCCACATCAAACAGAGTTATAACAAGATCCTGCCCCGAAACGAAATCACTAATAGCATTTTTGCCCGCAAAATAGAGGTTTAGCGAAGGCTTCTCACCTGCGGCAATTTTCTTTTTCATCTCGTCAAGGGGGCTTTCGTACACAAAGGCCTCAAATCCCCTATCCTCAAGCCTTTTTTTAAGCTCCTCGGCGGGGCTTGTATTGCCAACGCCCATAGCCATCTTTACAAAAGCGTCCATAGGGCCTTCAAAGCCCTTGACATAAACTATCATTATTTTCTTGTATCTGTCGGGGGTTATGGGAAGCACATCTTTGTCCTTGTACTTTACAAGAGTTATGCTGTCGCGGCTTATGTCCTTTGCCGTTTCGGTATAGCTCTCCGCACCTAAAACGCCTTCGGGCAATCGGCTTGGAACAAGCTCACCTGCAGGCTTTCTGTGAAGCCCAAGCTTTGCTTTTAGTCCGAGAATTCTGGTAAGTGCCTCGGTCATTCGCCCATCGCTGATAACTCCCTTTTTATAGGCGTCAAGCATAAAGGCAAAGTCCTCGTCGGGGTCATTGAAGAAAAGGAACATATCACAACCCGCATTTATGGCGGCAGGAAGCATATCACGCCGCTTCATTCGATTGGTCATTGCCACCATATGGCTGGCGTCAGACACCACCATTCCGTTAAACCCAAGCCGTCCCCGAAGAAGGTCGGTCATTATCTGTGGGCAAAGGGTGGCGGGCAGAATGTCCCCATCATCAATTTCGGGACAAACATCGCGCATATACCTTGGCATCATTATATGACCGCCCATTACACCGTCAACCCCCGCTTCAAAAAGCGCCCTGTAGACCCTGCCAAAGGTTTCCATCCACCTCTGCTCTCCAAGCTGATTGATGTTATTTGAAATATGAGCGTCGCGGAAGTCAAGTCCGTTACCCGGAAAATGCTTTGCCACAGAGGCAAAGCCCTCTATGCTGTGCGCTCCCTCAACATAGGCGCGGCTCATTTCCATAACCCTTTGGGCGTCGTTTCCGAAGGCTCTGGACACCACCTCGGTATTTTCAAAATTCATATGAATATCGCAAACAGGCGCAAAAGCCATATTGCACCCTATCGCCGCCGCTTCCTCGTTGGAATATTTGCCAAGCTTATAGGCGTACTCGGTGTTATTTGTCGCCCCTATCTTTACGCCGTTTCCGATATAAGTGCCGTCAACGCAAGCCCCCGAGCCGCCGTTTTCGGTGTTACAGGCTATAAAAAGCGGAATTTTTGAGCGGGACTGCAATATCTCGTTCTGCCGTCTGACATCCTCGCCCTTCATAGGATTGTAGCGGCAGCCGCCGATATGATATTTTTCCACAAGCTCTGAAAGATAGCCCTCATCAGTGGACGCGGTAAGCTGAAAGAAAAGCTGACCTACCCTTTCCTCATCGCTCATTTTCTCAATAGTGGACTTCACCCACTCAATATCGCCGTCTGACAGGCAGTACGGCTTTGCCTTAAGATCTACCATTGTCCTCTCCCTTCAAATTTTGCAAAAATTTTTCCTTTAGCTTTTGCCCATATTCCTCGTACTGTCCCGTCTTAAAAAGCTCCAGCACCTCGTCAAAGTGCGACCAGCTCTCTGTCTCGCGACCCGCAAGTATGGGGAAGAAATACACGCCGTTTTCCTCTGCCGCCGCAAGGTCGCCAATAGCATCACCGCACATAAGCACTCTGTCCTTTTTATACCCCTTCAAGAGAAGTCTTGACAAGCAATAAGCCTTGCTCCCTGCGTTCTGTGCAAGGAAAATATCGGCGTATTGGCTTATATTCCCCTCTCGCCACTCGCGCTTGAGAGTATCGGGGGCAGCCCCCGACACCACGGCAACATCGGCAATTTTCTTTGCCATAGAAAGAGCCTTGGCAACACCCTCAAAGGGTTCAATTCCTGCCGCGTTCTCCGACAGGCGGTTGACCTCGTCGCTCCACAAAAGAGCCTTTTTGTATATTTCAACCTCGGGGTTTTTCTCTATTTCATCAGAGAGCGAAGCGCGGGAAAGCTCGTCCGAACGCTCAACAAAAGAGAGAAGATGCCCTACGCCGCCAACAGGCTGAATATTTTCGTTTATCTCCTTCAAGGCAAGAGCAAGTCCCCGAAAACGATTTACCCCTCGGCTTTCGGAATAAAGGTTTATTCTGTTCCACAACTCTAAAACCTCACTCTCCCACCTTTCAAGCGACCACACCTTAACTAAAAGCGGGCCAAAGCATAGCCTATGCCTGTATTCCATAGAATTTATGGCGCAGCCGTCGCTGTCAACGCAGACAAGCAGGTCGTGCCTTTTTTCAAAGTCCTTTATAAAACCACCCCTTTTCTCATTTTAATTCTTACCCCTTTTTTAACCGCTTAAACATCTTTTTTAGCCTTATTTATATAATCAAATGTAATAAATTTCGCTTCCCATATAGACAAATAGCAAAAAATGTGGTATAATTATATGTTATTAAAAGAAACTTCACGAAAGGAACAAAAAATGAGCAACGAAAAGCTTTCTACTCAACCCTACAAGGGCACAAGAGATTTCTATCCCGAAGATATGAAGCTTCGCAACTGGTTCTTCGGAAAGATTCGCGAAACTCTTGAGCTTTCAGCCTTTGACGAGTACAACGCGCCTATGATAGAATCGCTTGAGCTTTACATCGCAAAAAGCGGAGAGGAAATTGCCAAGGAGCAGACCTACAACTTCCTTGACCGCGGCGGCAGAATGCTTGCTATCCGTCCCGAGATGACCCCCTCGGTTGCCCGTATGGTAGCAGCAAAGATGGGCGAGCTTAACTACCCCCTCAAATGGTTCTCCATTCCCAATATGTACCGCTACGAGCGTCCCCAGAGAGGCCGTCTGCGCGAGTTCTGGCAGCTTAATGTTGATATATTCGGCGTTGACACCTTTGAGGCTGACCTTGACGCCATACAGAGCGCTATAAATGTTCTCCGCGCCTTTAATGCCGACGAAACTATGTTCAAGGTTCACATCAACAACCGCCGCTTCTTCAACGATGTTATTGCCGCAATCTGCGGTACTGACCCCGAGGGTGCACGCAGGGTGTCCAAGATTGTTGACCGCAAGAACAAGGTTACGAGAGAAGCTTATATCAAGGATATGACCGAGCTTGGCATAAGCGAGGATCAGATAAACAAAATTGATTCGCTCTACACTATGAGCGTAAAGGACGCTACCGCCCTTTGCCCCGAGTCTGTAGGCTCACAGGAGCTTATCTCTCTCTTTGACGCCCTTGAAGCTACAGGACTTCTTAAATACTGCGTATTTGACTTTGGAATTATCCGCGGTCTTGACTACTACACGGGAACTGTTTTTGAGGTATTTGACGAAGCTCCCGAAAACAACCGCGCTATGTTCGGCGGCGGCCGCTACGACAACCTTGTGGGACTTTTTGCAAAGAACGCAAAGATTTCGGGCGTTGGCTACGGAATGGGCGATGTTACTCTTGAAAACTTCCTCATTACCCACAATCTTGTTCCCGACCTCTACAGCCGCGAGTGCAAGGTTCTTGTTACCCGCTTTGAGGATGTTCCCTATTCTGCCTACATCGAGCTTGCAGACAAGCTCCGCGAGGCAGGTGTAAAGAGCACCGTTTATATCGGAACAAAGAAATTCGGTAAGCAGATAGACTTTGCCGTTAAGGACAAGTACACCCATGTGGTAATTATGGGCGGTAACGAGTTGGCAAGCAAGACCGTCAAGGTAAAAGACCTTAACACAAGAGAAGAAACTGTTGTCGAGCTTGAAGGGCTTGGCGAGTTTTTCGGTAAATAATTATGATATATATGTTTCTTGCAAACGGCTTTGAGGAGATTGAGGCTCTTTGTCCCCTTGACCTTCTCCGCCGCGCGGGAGCAGAGGTCATTACTGTGGGCATAGGCGGAGATACCGTAACAGGTGCTCACGGCATCACAGTAAAGGCTGATGTTAAGGATGAGAATGTAGCATTTGGGGAAATCGAAATGGTCATTCTCCCCGGCGGTATGCCCGGAACAAAAAATCTTGACACAAGCGCCGTAGTTCACAAGGCTCTTGATAAGGCACGCGAGCAGAATGCCACTCTTGCGGCTATCTGCGCCGCACCTATGATACTTGGCAAGCGAGCTGACCTTGAAGGCAAGGAAGCGGTGTGCTACCCCGGCTTTGAGGAATACCTGAAGGGCGCGAAAATTCCCGACAAAAGAGTGGTTGTCGATGGCAATACCATAACCGCAAAGGGAATGGGCGTGGCGCTCGAATTCGGACTTGCTCTTGTAGAAAGACTTTACGGCACAGACAAAGCAAAAGCGCTTAAGAGCGCGGTAATCGCTGACTGATATGACAGACAAAAAGGAGCTTCGCGCAAGGCTCAAGGCATTGCGCGAAGCTATAACAGAAAAAGAAGAAAAAAGCGCAAGCATCACAGATAAGCTGCTCCGAATGCCACAGGTGAAAAAGGCTGACACCCTGCTTGTTTTCTATCCCAAGGAAGGAGAAATAAACCTTCTGCCCATAGCCGAATACGGTTGGCGAGATGGCAAAAGAGTGGGCTTTCCTCTTTGCGAGGACAAGAACGGCACAATGAGCTTTCGACTTGTAAATTCTTTAACAGAGCTTCGTGAAGGCAGCTTTGGCACAATGGAGCCCGATGAAGGCGCACCCGAAATATCCCCCCACAACGGAGTGATTTTTCTGCCCGCCCTTGCTATTGATAAAAAGGGCTACCGCATAGGCTACGGCAAAGGGTATTACGACAGGTATTTAGCAAAGCACGCGCACAAAAACCCCTACACTATAGGGGTTATTTACAAGGATTTGATTTTTGACGAGCTTCCCCGCGACAAGCATGATATTCCCTGCCACGCGGTGGTATATGAGGATTAACCCCCAAGCCCCTCAAAGAACTCCAAGAACTTAAACCTTATCTTGTACGACGCACTCTCTGTTTCGGTTATTATCTTGTATTGCTCGGGGGTAAAGCCTACGGCAATGAACTCATCCTTTGGGGACATTACCGCCTCGGTGCATAGCTTTGGAAAAAGCACGCACCACCAGTTCTGCCCCTCTGCTTCGCCTATCATAAGCTTTACAGAGAGATAGCTTCCCTTCGGAAAGCAAAAGCCCTCGTACTCCTTTGTAGGGTAGCTTTCACGGCAGACCTCAAGAGTTGCGCCAAGATTGCAGCCGTTTTCATCAAGCACCCTTTTGGCGGCAGCCTCGATGCCCGCCCTGTTAGCGTTTATTATTTCTGCCGCAGCTTCTCGGCTCTCGGCATCACCCAAAAGCGGAGCGCAGTATTCTAACACCGCGTCCCGAACCTGCAGCTTAAGGTGCTGGTCAAGTGCGCTATCCGAGTTGGCTATAATATGAAGTCTTAACACCCTGTCATATATCTCGCCCTCACCGTGTATGGGCAGTATGCAAAAAAGCAACAAAAGGCAGAGCATAAACACGGTCAATAAATTAAGTAGCTTCATTTTTGGTTTGTTCATAGGTAAAAATCCTTTCGTTTTTGGTCAACTATCATCATTGCCATATTGAAGTGGCTTTATTCAATGAATATTTATTCAATATTTTTTATGAAAATATTCGTTATTGTGCAAAACCACACAAAAAATATTAAAAAAATTGCAAAAATTATGTAAATTCTGTATTGACATTTGTGGTTACACGATGTATAATAATACACATAATATGTATAATAATTCACAAGGAGATAAAATCATGGTTAACAAGGAAAACATTAAAAAGGTCGTTCTTGCTTATTCGGGCGGTCTTGACACATCTATCATCATTCCGTGGCTTAAGGAAAACTACAACAACTGCGAGGTTATCGCCGTTTCGGGTAATGTAGGTCAGAGCGACGAGCTTGAGGGCCTTGAGGAAAAGGCTATCAAGACAGGCGCTTCCAAAATATACATCGAGGACCTTACAGACGAATTTGTTGACGATTACATCATTCCCACAGTAAAGGCAGGCGCTCTTTACGAGGAATATATGCTCGGTACATCCTTCGCCCGCCCCATCATCGCAAAGAGAATTGCTGAAATCGCTATCGCAGAGGGCGCTGACGCTATCTGTCACGGCTGCACAGGTAAGGGTAATGACCAGGTTCGTTTTGAGCTTGCTATCAAGGCCTTTGCTCCCGATATGCCCATCATTGCTCCCTGGAGAGAGTGGGAAATCAAGGGCCGTGAGGAAGAAATCGCATATGCAGAGGCACACAATGTTCCTCTTAAGATAAGCCGTGAGACAAACTACTCAAAGGATAAGAACATCTGGCACCTTTCACACGAGGGTCTTGATCTTGAGGATCCCGCAAACGAGCCTCTTTACAATAAGGAAGGCTTCCTTGAAATGGGCGTTTCTCCTGAAATGGCTCCCGATGTTCCGACATATGTTACAATCCACTTCGAAAAGGGTATCCCCACAGCTGTTGACGGCGTAGAAATGGATGCAGTTTCACTCGTTGAGAAGCTCAATGAGCTTGGCGGTGCAAACGGTATCGGTCTTCTTGACATCGTTGAGAACAGACTTGTAGGTATGAAATGCCGTGGCGTTTATGAGACTCCGGGCGGTGCAATCCTCTACAAGGCTCACGAAGTTCTTGAGTCAATCACACTTGACAAGGAAACAGCACACTACAAGGCACTTGTTGCTCAGAAGCTTGCTGAACTCACATACAACGCTCAGTGGTACACACCGCTTACAGAAGCTATCCTTGCATTTGTTAAGGAGACACAGAAGACTGTTACAGGTGACGTTAAGCTCAAGCTCTACAAGGGTAATATGATCAACGCTGGCGTTACATCACCGTTCTCACTCTACGATCCCGAGATCGCAACATTCGATGAGGACAACGTTTACAATCAGGCTGACTCAGCAGGATTCATCAACCTCTACGGTCTTCCCATCAAGGTTTACGCTAAGATGAAGGCTAAGAACAATCTCAAATAATCAATTCGGAGTAATTAACTATGGAAAAAATGTGGGCAGGAAGATTCCAGAAGGCTCTTGATAAAGAGGCTGACGATTTTAACTCTTCCATTCATTTTGACTGCAAAATGTATAAGCAGGATATCACAGGCTCAATGAAGCACGCAGCAATGCTTGCTTTGCAGGGCATTATCAGTGATGATGACTGTGATAAGATAACCGCAGGTCTT
>JAZRHS010000051.1:0-12613 GCA_045644865.1 Eubacteriales bacterium
ATAACCTTAAAACGCTTCTTCGCAACAACCATATCGCAAGACTTAAGGACGGCGCTTGTACTGTTGAAACAGGATTTATATGGTCGGATCTTATCACTAATTTAGAACGCGTGAGCGACCATTGCTCCAATGTTGCCGTTGGTATCATTGATGTAAGCGAGCATACAATGAATGCTCACGAGGTCCTTAAGAGCCTTAAATCGGGTACCGCCCATTATAGCGATAAGTATGAGGAATATTCAAGCAAATATTCCGTAGCCAAGTTTGTATAATAATTATAAAGGGCTGACCGACGGTCAGCCCTTTAGCTTTATTAAGTATTTGTATTTCGCCAGAATTATATTGGCAAGCATAAGGGAGAAGAAGTATCCCTTGCTATATGACCTTATATCAATGATATGTTGCCCGAAAGTCTGATATCGTCGCTGGCTGAGCCTACCGATACGGAGTAGTCGGTAAGTCGAAGTGTCCAGCCATCTTCCCAGATGCATAGCGAGTCAATCGCCACCTTGAGGGCGATTCTGCGTTCTTCGTTAGGTTCAAGATTGATCTTTTCAAATGCCTTCAGCTCCTTTTTGGGGCGTGATCCGTCGTTTTCCGCAAGACCGAAGTAGACCTGCGCCACCTCGGAGCCGTTGCGCTTGCCTGTGTTTTTTACATTAAAGGCTATATGTACCGAATCTTCCTCTACGGAGAGGGCAAGGTCGCTGTAGGAGAAGTCGGTATACGAAAGTCCGTGGCCAAAGGCAAACAGGGGCTTGATTCCGTCCTTTTCAAAGCCTCGGTAGCCCACAAAGATGTCCTCGTTGTAACGGCAATTTTCGCCCTTGTATTCGCCGTAGCGGTGGGCGGGGGAATCCGAAAGGGACACGGGCATAGTAAACGGAAGCTTTCCCGACGGATTTATATCGCCAAACAACAGGTCGGCTAACACATTTCCGCCCTCCATACCCGCGTACCATTGCCATACCACACCCTTGACCTTGTCGATCCAGGGCATAGCCGCAGGAGAACCGCCTGTAAGCACCACAACGGTGTTTTTGTTTGCCTCGGCAAGCAGGGGAATCAGGCGGTTTTGGTCGCTGGGAAGCTCCATATGGGGCTTGTCAAAGCTTTCGGTGTCAAGCGAATGGTTAAGACCGCCGCAGAATATTACCGCATCAGCCGTCTTTGCCCGTGCGGTCAGTGCTTCGTCGGACATTTCTTCTCCGCCCTGCGACCAAAGAAGCTCAAGGGGGGTTGTACCTACGGTAACTGCTTTAATAAGTATTTCTATTCTGTCGCCCTTGCAAAGATTTCGGGTAAATTCGTAGGGAACACCGTTGTTACTGCAAGAGAAATGCCATACAAGCTCGCCGTTAAAGAAGAACTTGGAATCGCGGTCGGCGTTCATATAGAAGGAATACTCGCCGTCAGCGGGGATATTCAGTGTAGCTGTAATATTTCGGGAAACACCCTTGCCAATCTGTGCCACACGGTCAACATAGCTGACTGTAGGCTCACCCTCAAACATTCCGTTGTCAAAGCACTCCATACGGAATGCGCGGCATCCCGCCTTCATATCTGCTATGTCCAGATATTCAATGGGAATGGGGGTGTATTCCCGGCTTGTGCTTTTGATATAGTCTACATTATGAGCGCCAAGTCTGCGGCGAAGCCCCTCAAGGGGAGTGATTTCATAAAATGCCTTTACACCGCTTGAGTTACCGCCGTGGGAGTGGTACATATCGGCGTTTTCGCCTACTACAAGCACGCGCTTTATACTGTCGGAGAAGGGAAGGGCGTTCTCGTTTTTCAAAAGAACCATCGCTTCCTTGGCAATATCGTAGGTCGCCTGCTGATGCTCCTTGGTATTGAATGAGCCTGTCTTTCTGCTCGGGGACAGCTTATTTATGCGAAGCATCAGGCGGAGAATGCGGCGCACCTTATCGTCAAGCATTGCTTCGTATTCGGGGTTTTCCCTGACAAGGGCTTCAAAGGCGTCTGCCAGATAATATTCGCCGTAGTTCTCGCGGTTTGTGCCCATTTCTATGTCCAAGCCGCAGTGTGCGGCTTCCTCGGTATCGTGGACACCTGCCCAGTCGCTGAGGAAAACACCGTCAAAGCCCCATTCGCCCTTCAGAATATCGTTTACCAAAACCTTGTTGTGGCAGCAATGCTGACCCAGATATCTGTTATAAGCACCCATAAAGGAGTATGCGCCCGCATCCACCGCGGCCTTGAATCCGGGAAGATAGATCTCGCGCAGGGCGCGCTCGCTTAACTCGGCGTTTACATTGGTTCTGTCAAGCTCCTGATTGTTAAGCGCGTAATGCTTTACGCAGGCGGCGGTATCTGTGCTTTGAATTCCCTTAACAATATCGCCCACCATTGCGCTGACAAGAAAGGGGTCTTCGCTCATATATTCAAAGTTTCTGCCGCACAGGGGGGTGCGGATGATGTTAGCACCGGGCCCGAGGATAATATCCTTGCCGCGTGCGCGCGCCTCTTCTCCAAGTACCTTTCCGTGCAGATAGACTAAGGAAGGATTCCAGGTGGCTGTCAGAGCAGTGCCTGTAGGCAAATAGGTGCAGAAATCGTTGTCCCAGCCTGCGGTGCGCCATGTGTGACGGCTGCCTTCCTCGCGTACACCGTGAGGGCCATCAGACATTGTAAGCTCATCAATGCCCTGCGAGGGGATACCCGCAGAGGCAAACTTGGAATTGCCGTGGCACATTTCCACCTTCTCGTGAAGCGTCATTTGCGCCATAATTTCGTCTATTCTTTTTTCGATATCCATACAGCAATCACTCCTTGCTTTCGTTTGGTCTGTTTTGCGTTTTGGTTTCTTGATGTCAGGATTTTTTGAGGGAAGCTGTGCGCACTCTTTTAGAAAATTCCGATGTTTAATAAATTATAACAGATTATTGATTTTTTTGCAAGACGGCGGTACAATATTTTATAAAAAAGAATAAATTCCCCCCATTCGCAAATACTAAAGGTACAAATTTGCAAAGCAAGGAGATTTTATATAGCTATGAAAGCAACGGGAATTGTAAGAAGAATTGACGATCTTGGAAGAGTAGTCATACCCAAGGAAATCAGAAGAACAATGAGAATAAGAGAGGGCGACCCCCTTGAAATTTATACCGACCGCGAGGGCGAGGTCATTTTTAAGAAGTATTCGCCTATCGGTGAGTTGACCGGCTTTGCGTCGCAGTATGCCGAAACACTTCACAAGACCTGCTCTATGGCGGTGGTAATAAGCGACCGCGACGCGGTCATTGCCTGCTCGGGTGTGTCCAAGAAGGAGTATGCTGACAAGCATCTTTCAGAGGAGCTTGAGGCGATAATCGAGCGTCGCTCGCTTTACCTTTGGAGCGAGGGAAGTGAAAAGCTTCCTGTAATTGACGGCGGCTCGCATTTTATAAGCTGTGCTATGCCTATTATCAGCGAGGGTGATATTGTGGGCTGTGTGGCATCGGTTGCCGAGCTTGAGGTAGACAAGCCCCACGCGGCACACGGCGGGGACATTGAGGGCAAGCTTATTGCTACCGCGGCGAGCTTTCTTGGCAAGCAGCTTGAGAGCTGAAAAAGCACGGATCGGTTCTTGCGAATCGGTCCGTATTTTATTGAAAAAATTTTTTATCTTTTTTCAAAAAAACTATTGACAAAACAAAACCGATATGATATAATATCAAAGTCCCATTCAGGGATATGCTGGTGTGGCTCAATGGCAGAGCAGCTGATTTGTAATCAGCAGGTTGATGGTTCGACTCCGTTCACCAGCTCCAAAAAAGAGGCTTGAGGCAATAGTTTCCGGCTTCTTATATGGGGGATTTCCCGAGCGGCCAAAGGGGGCAGACTGTAAATCTGTTGTCACTGACTTCGGTGGTCCGAATCCACCATCCCCCACCAACAAAAAACGCACCTTTGTCGGAAGACAATGGTGCGTTTTTTGAATGATGTTTGCCTTCGGCAAATGATGTTGACTGCGCCAATGATGTTCGCTTTGCGAATTATGTGTGCCTGACGGCGCATATTGGCAAACATCGCATCATTGCGGCACGGAGTGGCGCAACATCATTTTGAACGAAGTGAAAAACATCATATTGCCACAGGCAATTCATCATTTGACAAGTATCCGATTTTATTCTACAATAACGGCAATAGGAGAAGCGTAATGAAGGAAAACAAGCTCGTCGGTCTTTCAATGGATTTTTCCGTTGGTATTATTAACCTTGTTAGACATTTGAAAACAAATCACGAAACAATTATTGTCAATCAAATCGGCAGAAGCGGCACATCTATCGGTGCTAATATACACGAAGCGCAGTATGCACAAGGCACAAAGGATTTTATATCAAAATTCGAAATTGCTCTTAAGGAAGCAAGTGAAACGGGTTATTGGCTTGAGCTTCTATACAGAACAAAATATATTGATGAGCAAACCTTCAAATCACTTTCGTCCAAATGCGCATCTCTACGGGTAATGTTGATTGCTTCCTGTAAAACTGCCAAGGAGAACATTAAAGTGTAGAGGGCGTTTTCATTGACTTTATTGATTTTTTGTGTTATAATATTTTTAAGTGCTTAATATTATGTGGGAAACAGGTGAAGTCAAAAGAGGTGATAACAATGGCGACCATATTACGAACAGCCACTCCCGAGGACGGGGCGTTGCTTGCAAGGATATATGAATACTATGTCAGGGAAACCACAATAACCTTTGAATATGACCCGCCCTGCGAGGAGGAGTTTTCCCGTCGGATTGCTCACAAGCTGAAAAGATATCCGTACATTGTTGCCGAGGTTGATGGGCGCGTGGCGGGATATGCCTATGCCTCGTCCTTCAGAGAGAGGGCGGCGTACGATTGGGACGCCGAGCTTTCTGTTTATGTTGACAGGGAGTACCGACATCTTGGCATAGGAAAGCGTCTGTATTCTGCCCTTATTGAGCTTTTGGAAAAGCAGGGCTTTGTAAATCTTTACGCTTGGATAACCGCCCCCAACCCCGAGAGCATCGGCTTTCACGAGAGAATGGGCTTTGGGCTTATCTGCAATATTCCCGCTATCGGTTACAAGCACGGCGCGTGGCGCGGCATTTGCTGGTATGGGCTTTGCTTAAATGGCGGAGAGCCAAGGGAAATAACAGAATTTCCCGACCTTGACGGTGAAATGGTGGCAGAGGTGCTTAAAAGACATTCGGAGAATTTCGGCATATAATAACAATATAACAATTTGGAGGAAGCTATGAAGGTTTTACTTGTAAACGGAAGCCCCAGAGAGCAGGGCTGTACATACACCGCCCTTTGCGAGGTGGCAAAGACGCTTAATAAAGACGGAATTGAAACAGAGATATTCCACATAGGGAAAGCCCCCATTTCGGGCTGCCACGCCTGCGGCGGCTGCAGAAAGCTTGGCAAGTGCGCTATAGATGACATTGTAAATGAATTTGCGGAGAAGGCAAAGGACGCCGATGGCTTTGTGTTTGGCTCGCCTGTACATTACGCGGCTATGGCGGGTAGTCTTGCCTGCTTTATGGACAGACTTTTCTTCAGTGCGGGCAAGACAATTATGCGCTTAAAGCCTGCGGCGGCAATTGTGTCGGCAAGACGCGCGGGAACAACCGCCGCTCTTGACGAGATGAACAAATATTTCACCATTTCCGAGATGCCTGTGGTTTCTTCCCGCTATTGGAATATGGTGCACGGTGCTTGTCCTGAGGATGTTATGAAGGACGAGGAGGGACTTACTACAATGCGAGTGCTTGGACACAATATGGCGTATCTTATCAAGGCACTTGACGCGGCAGAGAAGGCGGGAATTGCCATTCCCGAAAAAGAGCCCTCGGCGAGAACAAACTTTATCAGATAATTTGAAAATCGGAAGTGAAAGGAAGTGAGGAAGTGGTAAAGCTTATAGTTTCCGACCTTGACGGAACGCTTATGCCTTACGGTCAGGCGGGTCTGTCGGACGGCATAAGGGCGCGCATACAAAAGGCGCTTGACAAAAATATTGCTTTTGCGGTTTCATCGGGGCGCACCTATGGCGAGCTTGCCGCTCTGCTTCCCGAATTTGCGGATAAGATTTGGTTTATCTGTTGCGACGGAGCTTATTATGTTCACGGCGGAAAGACCTATGGTGAAAGGCGGGTAGAGCCCTCTGACCTCGGCTTGTTTTTCGGTGTGGGCGTGTCGGCGATTTTTCACGGGGCGTTTGAAAATTACAGCGTTGGCGACGACCTTCACAGAGAGGCGGCTCGCTTTGTCCCCAAGCCTGTTGCAAGAGCCACAGAGATAAGAGAGAAGATATACAAGGTTACTACATACGGCAGGGAGATATTAAGTCCTGCTTGCTCGGGGCTTCGCGTTCATTGGGACGGAAGCGGCGAGGGAATTGCCCAGTATGTCAATAGGTTTGCCAACAAGGGAACGGCGCTTTCCGACCTGCAGATGCGCCTGATGCTGACCAAGTTTGACACCGCCTGCATAGGCGACGGCGGAAATGATGTGGCGATGATGAAAAACGCCAAGTACAGCTTTGCGGTAGGTAATTGCCCAAGCGAGCTTGCCGAGGCAGCGGCTTATCGAGTTCAGAATGCCGAACAGGCATTTGATATGATACTTAATTAAAAGGCAGAGTTCAATGAACCCTGCCTCTTTTTTACTCCTTTGTGCCTGCGTCAACCATTCCTTCGGCGAAAATGTACGCCACCAGAACGCCAACCGCTGAAATAAGGGCGGTTATCTGACCCACCGTCATTTCATCAATGCCAAACATTGCTCCAAGCGACACGGCAACGCCTGTTATGGCGCTCCAGAGCTTTCGGCTTGCAAGCTTGTTCCTTATTTTTTCGGGTATTTTCATTCTCTCACCCCCTTGCTTCCCTTGAAAATACATATGATTCAAGCAGGGCAATTCGTCGCTCCTGCTCTACTATCTGCTTAAGAAAGCCCGAGTTCTTTTTCGCCTGACTTTCCATAAAGCGCTTAAGCTGACTTACCGCTTCTTCAAGTGATGCAATGGCGCGCCCTACCTTTGCTATAACTCCCAGAAGTGTTATCAGCGCGGTGGTTATTGCTCCTAACCCCGCTAAAAATTCAATACTCATAGCCCCTCCTTTCTGATTGTATTTTATCATCTTTTTTCGTTGTGCGACTGACTGATTTTTGACAGTATTTTTGGCAAACCCCTTGATTTGACAGGGTAAATGTGATATACTGAAAAAAAGCGTGTGGGGGTAGGCTTATGCTTGTGCTGAAGGTCATAAGAATAACAGAGGACTTGGCTATGGGCGCTCTTGCCCTGCCGTTGTCTGTAACCGACTACATAAATCAGAAAAAGGGAAATTCCCGTGCCGAGCGAGCAGCGGGTATGCTTCTTTTGCGCCAAGCTCTGGCAGAGCTTGGAGTCGGATATTACGGCGTGGAAACGCTTCCCACAGGCAAGCCCGTTTTAACAGGCGCGCCCTATCATTTCAGCATTTCCCATTCGGGAGGACTTTGCGCGCTGGCGCTTTCCGACCGACCTGTGGGAATTGATCTGCAGAGCCTGTCGGCATTTGACTTAATTGCTGACACAGAGAGGTTTTCAAAGAGATTTCTCGCGTCCGACGAGAGAGCCGCCTTTTCAGAAGAACCCACCCGTGAGCAGCTGTGCAGAATATGGACACAAAAGGAAGCCCTTGCCAAGCTGCTTGGGCGAACCTTAAGCACCTCGTTGTCCACGCTTTCGTCGCTGGGCTTTGAGGGCGTTAAATATGAACGCAGAGTGGCAGAGCTTGAGGGCGACAGATTTATTCTCACGATTGCCACACCAGACTAATATAAACGGAGTAAGATATGCTTAAGATACCACCAAGGGTAGCCGCCATACACGATCTTTCCTGCTTTGGCAGATGCGCCCTTACTGTAATAATTCCCACACTTTCGGCGCTGGGGGCGCAGACCGTTCCCGTGCCTACGGCATTGCTTTCCACTCATACGGGGGGCTTCAGCGATATGTATTTTGCCGACCTCAGCGAGGAGATGGACGCAATCGCTCGTCATTTTGAGGAGCTTGGGCTTAAATTTGATTCGATATACAGCGGATTTCTCGGAAGCGAGGCGCAGATAGAGCGAGTTGAGAGATTTATAGATATGTTTGCCAAGGACGGCGCGCCTGTTCTTGTTGACCCTGTAATGGGCGACGACGGGGAGCTTTATTCTACCTACACCAAGGAGCTTGGCGAGGGAATGAGGCGGCTTGTGAAAAAGGCGGATATAATTACGCCTAACTATACCGAGGCTTGCTTTCTCACCGACACCCCCTACGCTTCGCTTGAGGGCAAGAGTGAGGGCGAGATAGAGGCGGCGGCTCTTTCGCTTATAGAAAAGCTTTCGCGTTTTGGCGCAGGCAAGATTGCGATTACGGGAATTGAGAGTACCGACAGGGTGTTCACCTTCGGTCTTGACGGTACAAAGACCTTTATTGACAGCCGTCCGCGGCTGTCGGCGGGATACCCCGGTACAGGGGACATCTTTGCTTCGGTGGTTCTTGGCGAGGTTCTTGGGGGCAAGTACTTCAGAGATGCGGTGGCTTCTGCCTGTCGGTTTACCGCAGAGGTTATTGAATATACGATGCAGTTTTCCACGCCTCACCGCGAGGGTGTTATGCTTGAGGCCTGTCTTGGGTCGCTTATTACTGAAAAAGAGGGATAATTTATGAAGAAGATAGTTGCTCTTATAGCTCTTGTGTTGCTTGTGGCAATGGTTGCGGCTTTGCCGGCGTTTGCCGCAGAGCAGTCATTTGGCGTGAAGTTAAGGATAGAAGGCAAGAGTGAAAATATTTATTATGGCGAGGTCATCACAGGCAGCAGGGACGATTTTAATGTGATAAATCTTCTTGCGCGTGTTGACGCTGAGAACGACGGCCTTGAGATTTCGGGACTTGAAAACCGATATATAACGGCTATAAATCAGGTCAAGGCAGGGCAGACCGAAAAGGGCTTTGACGGCTATGTGGTGCGTATCAACGGTGAGTATATTCCCTATGCAGAACTTCCCTATGTAAAGCTTGAGGCGGGCGACGAGATACTTGTGTACTATTCCGATGAGTTTGAAAGCGGAATTATCACAGAGGTCATAGTAGACACCGAAAGAATAGATCAGGGGTATATTAAATTCACTTATGAAAAGCCCTATTCCGATGGAAAATATGTTTCAAGCGAGGCGCTTGTGGGGGCAACGGTAAGGTGGTATTGCGGTGAAGCCGAGTTTGTCTACACTACAGACGGACAGGGCGGAATAATTATAGACAAGGCGGCACTGACAAGCGGAGAGCATAAAATGAGCATAGAGCTTTACCACGGCAACGGCGCGCCTGCGGTGTTGAGATTTGCGCCCGACTATACTGTAAAGGTTCCCGTGGCGATAGGCGACACAAATCTTGTATATGCTTGCGCCATTGCGGCGGCAGTCAGCCTTGGGGCGGCAGTGCTTTTGGCGGTTAGTCTTAAGAAAAGGGTATAACAAAAGGCTGTTTCGTGAGAAACAGCCTTTTGTTATTGGTTCTCTGTCTTTTCTCCGCAAGAGCATTTTCCGCCGCACCCCTCGGCATAGGGGCAGCCGATGCACTTCTTACCGCTTTTCTTTGATTTGTAAACATAAAGAACGGCAAGTCCGATTATTACGGAAACAACCGTAATTATAATAATATTCTCTATCATTCCTTACACCTTGACCCTTGTTGAGGTGTTCCTTTTGTCGGCTCTTTTGCAGAGGAAAAGAATTATTCCCGTCATAACAAGAACTGCCGCAAGCCCCGCAAAAAAGCCGTCGGCGAGAGTTTTTTGTGTGATCAGCGTGCCTATCTGGTTTACAAGGAAGGCTATGGAATATCCTACGCCAAGCTGAAGGGCGATACCGCTCCAAAGCCATTTTGCGCTCTTCATTTCTGAGCTCATTGCGCCGATAGCCGCAAAGCAGGGGGGCGTAAAGAGATTGAACATAAGATACGCAAGAGCAACCACGGGGGTTATGCCAAATGCCGCCGCAACTCCCGCACCTGCTCCTGTCTCAAGGGCAAGCTCGTCAACGCTTATAAGGTTTGACAAGCCGTAGCAGACAGCAAGTGTTCCTACCACATTTTCCTTTGCGATAAAGCCTGTAATTGCCGCCGCCGCCATCTGCCAAGCGCCAACTCCGATGGGAATAAGGAGAATTGCTATAGGACTTGCTATGGTTGCAAGGATAGATGTATGCTCTAAGCCTTCTTCCACAAGCTGCAGCCTCCAGTCAAAGGATTGCATAATATATACAACGGCGTTGCAAAGCAGAATTACGGTTCCTGCCTTAACTATGTAAGACCAGCCGCGCTGAAGCATCGACTTAAGTGCGTTTTTGAGAGAGGGAAGCTTGTATTCGGGCAGCTCCATAATGAAAAACGAGAGCTTTTTGCTTTGTGTAATCTTTTTTACGATAAGCGCGCCTACAAGAATTATGGCAATTCCCACAAAGTACATAAGAGTTCCCACCCAAGAGGCATCGCCAAAGAACGCGCCTGCAAACAGGGCGATAACAGGGAGCTTTGCTCCGCAGGGCATAAAGGGCGCAAGCATTGCGGTGGCTCTGCGTTCGCGCTCATCTCTGATGGTGCGGCAAGCCATAACGCCGGGGACGGCACAGCCTGTTCCCACAACAAAGGGAATAACCGATTTGCCCGAAAGCCCCACCTTTTTGAAGATAGGGTCAAGAAGCGCCGAAACACGCGCCATATATCCGCAATCCTCAAGGAGAGCGATAAGGAAGTACATAACCATAACAAGGGGAAGGAAGCCAACCACCGCGCTTAATCCGCCGATAATTCCCTCGGTGAGCAGGGCGACGAGGAAGGGGCTTCCGCCCTCAAGTATACCGCCAACCCATTCCTTGAACATATCAATAAGGGTTACAAGCCCCGGAACGGTAAAGCCCGACTCAAATTCATAGCCATCGGCAATCCAGACGCCAAGCCAAGCCTGTGATATCTGGAAAACAAGGAACATAACAAGGGCGAAAATGGGAATACCCGCCCATTTGTTGGTAAGAAGGACGTCTATTTCGTCGTGAATGTTTTTGTCGCTTGCGCGGCGCTTTTGCTTTTCTACCTCGCCAACTATTTTATTGACAAAGGCAAAGCGCCTTTTGTCAGCTTCTATTGAGGAAGCCCTGTCGGTGGCGTCAAAGCTGTCGGCATAGGGGGCGCTTTGGCTCTTGCCAATGCGGGAAAGAGTTACCTTTATAAGCTCCTCAAGCCCCTCGCCTGTTGTGGATGTGGTCATCACAACGGCACAGCCAAGCTTTTCGGAAAGCTTTTTTGTATCTATTTTGTTTTGTTTTTTCTTGCTGACATCGGTTTTGTTCAGCGCAACCACCACAGGGATACCAAGCTCAAGAAGCTGTGTGGTGAAAAACAGACTTCTGCTTAAGTTGGTGGCGTCAACTATATTTATAATGGCGTCGGGGGCTTGGGTTTTTACATAGTCGCTGGTAACGCTTTCCTCTACGGTGAAGGGCGACATCGAGTATGCGCCCGGAAGGTCAACCGCTATAAGCCCCTCATTCTTATTGCAATAGCACTTTTTTATGGGGCGTTCTATTTTTTCAACCGTTACACCCGCCCAGTTGCCCACCTTTTCGCCTGCGCCCGTAAGGGCGTTGTACATAGTGGTCTTTCCGCTGTTGGGGTTACCCGCAAGGGCAATTCTCATTTTTGTTCCTCCGAAAGATAATGGGTTTTGAAATTCAGACGAGTATAGCCTCTGCAAGTCTGTCGTCAATACTGTATCTGCTGTTTTTTATTGAGATCACGCACATTCCCTTGCGCCTTGAAACCACGGTAACAGGCTCGCCCGCATAACAACCGAGAGAAAAGAGAAAGGCATTGAACTCGCTGTCGTGAGTTTCGACCGATCTTATAATATATTCTGTTCCTTTGTCTGCCTGACGCAAATTCATAATGTGCTCCTTTGGTTTTGAGTTAGCCGTGGCTAACTCGATTTTGCAATATCATTATATGATAAAACAGGGAATTTGTCAACAAATTTTGAGGCTTTTTTTGCCCATTTGCGCATTTTTTATGTTTTGAACATTTTTGGTTAGCCACTGCTAACCAAATCTTGTGCATTTTTACAATATAAAATCGGGGCGGGGTAAAGAAAAAGGACTGAAGTCCAAAGACTTCAGCCCTTTGAAATTCCTGTGAAAACTTAAGCAAGCTCTGCGAAGTACTTGATTGTACGAACCATCTGGCTTGTGTAGGAGTTCTCGTTGTCGTACCAGGAAACAACCTGTACCTGGTAAGTATCCTCGTCGATCTTTGTAACCATTGTCTGGGTTGCATCGAAGAGAGAACCGTACTTCATACCGATAACATCGGAAGAAACGATAGCGTCCTCTGTGTAGCCGTAGCTTGCGGAAGCAGCAGCCTTCATTGCAGCGTTGATGCCTTCCTTGGTTACATCCTTACCCTTAACAACTGCTACAAGGATTGTTGTAGAACCTGTGTTAACGGGAACTCTCTGTGCAGAGCCGATAAGCTTGCCGTTAAGCTCGGGAATAACAAGTCCGATTGCCTTTGCAGCACCTGTGGAGTTGGGAACGATGTTGGAAGC